>CAZAMA010000013.1:0-13744 GCA_964485645.1 uncultured Acidimicrobiaceae bacterium
AAGGAGGGCCGGCTCGTCCTCTCGAAGAAGCGCGCGCAGTACGAGCGGGCCTGGGGGGACATAGAGCGCATCAAGGAGTCGAGCGGCGTCGTGAAAGGCCCGGTGATCGAGGTTGTCAAGGGCGGCCTGATCCTCGATATAGGTCTCAGGGGCTTCCTGCCCGCGTCTCTCGTCGAGCTGCGTCGAGTCCGCGACCTGCAGCCGTATATAGGGCGAGTCATCGAGGCCAAGATCATCGAGCTCGACAAGAATCGCAACAACGTCGTTCTCTCCCGCCGCGCATGGTTGGAGGAGACCCAACGTGAGCAGCGTGGCGAATTCCTCGTCAATTTGAAGCCGGGCGAGATCCGCAAGGGAGTCGTGTCCTCTGTGGTGAATTTCGGTGCCTTTGTCGACCTCGGCGGGATGGACGGTCTCGTCCACGTCTCCGAGCTGTCCTGGAAGCACGTGGATCACCCGTCATCAGTCGTTCAGGTCGGTGACGAGGTGACGGTGCAGGTGCTGGATGTCGATCTAGACAAGGAGCGGATCAGCCTCTCGCTCAAGGCCACCCAGGTGGATCCCTGGCAGGAGTTTGCCACGAACCATCGAGTCGGTGAGCTCGTGTACGGCCGCATCACGAAGCTCGTTCCCTTCGGCTCCTTCGTGCAGGTGGGCGACGGGATCGAAGGACTGGTGCACATATCGGAGATGGCCGCCCATCACGTCGACCTCCCCGAGCAGGTCGTCACCCCAGGCGAGGAGCTGTGGGTGAAGATCATCGACATCGACCTGCAGCGCCGCCGCATCAGCTTGTCGATCAAGCAGGCGGCCGAAGGCGGTGTCGTCGCCGAGGAGTACCAGGAGGCCTTCGGCGAGCACGCATACGACGAGCAGGGCAACTACATCGGCGGCTTCGACTACGCGACTGAGTTCACGCCTGAGAACGAGAGCCAGGCTGCCTGGGCCGAGTTCACGGCAGCAGCTGCGGTGCAGGCCGATCTGGAAAGCGGCGGGGATGGCGTAGCACCGGCCGCCGAGCCTGTCGCTTCCGCCGCCGCCGAGCCCGCCGCTTCCGCCGCCGCCGAGCCCGCCGCTTCCGCCGCCGCCGAGCCCGTCGCTTCCGCCGCCGCCGAGCCCGTCGCTTCCGCCGCCGCCGAGCCCGTCGAGGTCACCGAGTCAGCCGAGTAGCCGGTGGGGGGTTTCTTGGCGAGCTCGGGAAGCGTTCCTATTGCTTGAAGTGACCGGAGAGACCCCAGTCCGGTCACTTTGGGCTCAAGGTTGACGAGAGAGACCCCAGTCCGGTCACTTTGGGCTCAAGGTTGACGAGGGGGTAGTGACAGGCAACGAAGTGGTCTCGACCGATCTCACGCATCACCGGCTCCCGGACGGTGCAGATCTCCTGCGCGCGCGGGCAGCGGGTCCTGTAGCGGCAGCCGCTCGGCGGACTGACCGACGAGGGCATCTCGGTACTGTGCTCCTCCTCACCCGCGACGAGAGCGCCAGCGCCAGCGCCAGCGCCGGCGGCACGAGACAGAGCCCGCGACGTGATCACGCTCGCCATGAGAAGCGCTCGCGTGTAGGGATGCGCCGGCTGGGCGTAAAGGGCCTCGCTGCCGGCGACTTCGCACAGCTTCCCGAGAAACATGACGACCACGCGGTCGCTCACGTTCTTCACCACAGCGAGGTCGTGGGAGATGAAGATCAGGGTGAGACCGAAGCGAAGCTTCATATCCTCGAGCAGGTTGAGGATCTGTGCCTGGACGGACACGTCCAGTGCGGAGACCGGCTCGTCACAGACGATGACCTTCGGGTTCAGCATGAGAGCGCGGGCAATCGAAATCCGCTGGCACTGCCCGATCGAGAACTCGTAGGGCCTACGCCAGCTGACCGTGTCGTAGTCGAGGTTGACCTCGCCGAGCAGTAGCCTCGCTCGCTCGGTTCGCTCGGCCGGACTGCCGATGCCCCAAATGGCCAGCGGCTCGGTCACAAGGTCGGCAATCGTCCGCCTCGGGTAGAGCGACGAGATGGGGTTCTGGAAGATGACTTGGAGCTTGGTGCGCACGGCGCGGAGCGCGTCGCCGGTGAGGGCGGTTATGTCGCCACCTTCGAAGAAGACCCGGCCGCTGTCGGGTTTGGGCAGCGCGAGGACGGCTCTGCCGGTTGTCGTCTTGCCACAGCCCGATTCACCGACGATACCGAGGGTCTCGCCGGGGTAGACGTCGAAGCTTACGTCGGAGACCGCGTGGACCCTCCTGCCTCTTGGCGCCGGGAACTCCACCACGAGGTTCTCCGCTCTGATCATCGCTCCGGCGGCGTCCCGCAGGTGAGCCATGCCGCTTCCTGCCATCTCAGGCCGTACCTGGGATCGCGGCTGGAAGTCCCTGCGCCCGGTTCTGCTCGAGGGCGAAGCGGCCCTCGGGCGTACCCACCGGGTACCAGCAGGCAAACTGGTGGTCGAGGGACTCGGCATTTCGCATCGGCGGCTCCTCGACCGTGCACCTGGGCTGGGCGTAGGGGCAGCGCGCCGCGAAACGGCATCCGGGCGGCAGGGCCGCGGGATTCGGCGGGCTGCCTGGGATTGCCTGCAGGCGGGTGTGGCTGGGGTTTGCGAACCGCGGTGCCGAGCGAAGTAGCGCCTCGGTATATGGCATGCGCATGTCGCGAAACAGGGTTGCCGTCGGGGCACGTTCCACGATCTTGCCCGCGTACATGACAAGGACGTCGTCAGCCCGGCCCGTGACGACGTTCAGGTCGTGGGTCACGAGGATCACGGACATGTACCGCTCCTGCTGGAGCCGGTTGATGAGGTCGAGTATCTGCGCCGACACCGTGACGTCGAGACCGGTGGTCGGCTCGTCGGCAAGGAGCAGCTTGGGGCCGCAGGCAATTGCCACCGCGATAACGATCCGCTGCTGCATACCGCCGGAGAACTGGTGCGGGAACCAGCGGAGGCGCTGCTCAGGCTCAGGGAGACCTACCGAGCGGAGGAGAGCGACAGCCGTCTGTCTCGCGTCGAGCCGTGACATTGCCAGGTGGTAGCGGAGGGATTCGGTGAGCTGGCGGCCGATCCGCACTACGGGGTTGAGCGCCGTCGTCGGATCCTGGAAGATGATCGACATCTGGGCGCCCCAAAGTCCTCTCAGCTCGCGCGTCGAGGCGCTCGAGAGCTCGACGTCGCCGAAGCGGACGCGGCCTTCGTGGACGACGCCCTTGCGGGGCAGCAGGCCCATGATCGACTGTGACAGGACGCTCTTTCCCGAGCCGGACTCGCCGACGATGCCGAGTGTGCGGCCGCGATCGAGGCTGAAGCTGACACCGTCGACGGATCTGACGAGGCCGTGACCGGTGGTGAAGTGAGTCTTCAGATCCTCGACCTGCAGGAGTGGCCGGTCGTCGAGGACATCGACCTCGCGGACGTGACGTTTCCGGCTCATGCCACACCCTGCCTGCGGTCGAGAACCGAGCGGAGGCGGTCTCCTATGAAGTTGACGGAGAGGATGAAGGAGAACAAGGCCACGGCCGGCGCGATCAGAAGGATCGGGTCTTCCGAGATCGCCGTCGAGCCCGCGGCGATCATGTTGCCCCAGGTCGGTGTCGGAACCGCCACCGACTGGCCGAGGAATGAGAGCGCGCCCTCGGCCACGATGGCAAGTGGCACGCCCAAAAGAGCGTAGGTGATCGCGGAGGGGACGACGTCGGGGAGAAGTAGGGTCCGGAGGATACGGCTCGGTTTGGCACCGAGCGCCTGCGCCGCGAGCACGTAGTCGCGCTGGGCGTAGTTGATCGTCGCCGCCCGGACGACGCGGAAGAGCAGAGGCCAGGCCACGGCGGCGATGATGACGATGACGTCGAAGAGGCTGTGGCCGAGGAACGTCACGATCACGAGGGCGAGAACCAAGTACGGAAACGAGAGAAAGACGTTGGTGACGACCGTAAGCAGCTCGTCGATCCAACCCCGGAAGTAACCCGCGACTATTCCGAGGGCTCCTCCGACGGCCAAGCCGATGGCGATCGAGGCGAATCCGACTTCGAGAGACACCCGGGAGCCGAAGATGATGCGGGACAAGATGTCGCGTCCGTCGGTGTCGCACCCGAGCAGATGGGCTGAGTAGGGGTGGCCCAGGCTCTGGAAGCAGTACCCGGGGGAAGCCGGGTTCAGCTGGGCGTAGTTCGGGTTGGGGAGAGGCAGCACGTTCGCGAGGGCGGCTGCCAGTATCCAGGCCACGCAGACTGCGGTAGCCACCCAGAAACCCCAGCCGAGCTGCCTCCATCTCGAGCGCCCGGCCCGCCCCGCCCGCCCCGCCCGCCCGGCCCGCCCGGCCAGCCCTTCGACCGCGGCCGTCGTCGCGAAGACGTCCTCGGCCCGCAGGAACGGATCCTCGGCCACGGGGTGAGGTACTCCGAGGCCGCCCCCGAGGCCGATCGCCCCGGCCGTCTCAAACTGCTCTGGCACGGCGCACCCTTGGATCTATGACGGCGTAGAGCTGGTCGATGGCGAAATTGAGGACGATGAACGCGACTGCGACGATGACGGTTATCACCTGCACCGTCGGCAGGTCCTTCGAGCTGACTGCGGCGATCAGAGCTGAACCGAGGCCGTTCAGGCCGAAGACGTACTCGACGATGACGGCACCGGTGATGAGGGTCGCGATCTGGACACCGCCTACCGTCATGACGGTAAACGTCGATGGTCGCAGCGCGTGCCGGAAGAGGATGCGCGACGTCGAGAGCCCCTTTGCCCGCGCCATCACTATGTAGTCCTCTTCGAGGGTGGTGATCATGTCGGCTCGCAAGAGGCGCTGGTACACCGCGACCGAACCGATAGCGAGCGTAAGCGACGGGAGAAACATGACGTCGAGATTGGTCCCGGGGCTACTCCATATCGAGGGCAGGCTGGAAGCGACTCCCGGGAACCAGTCGAAAGGCTTGGATAGCGTGAACAGGAGTACGAGCAGCGGTCCGAGGACGAAATAGGGCAGAGACAGGGAAGCAAAAGTCAGACCGGTCGTCACTTTGTCGAATGTGCCGTTGGCGCGCAGCGCACCCCACATCGCGAGTGGGACCGCGACCGCGATTGCCATGATCTGGCTGTAGATGATCAACTCGAGCGTGACCGGGTAGTCCTGCTTCAAAAGAGTGGTGATCGGCACCGGCGGGGAGACCGTGTCGCCGAGATTGCCGGTGACAAGGTTGGAGAGCCAGTGGAAGTAACGCGCGAAGAAGGGGTGGTTGAGATAGAGGACCGTGTCCTCGTGACGAATACAGGAGAGCGGTGCAGATCCGCAGATCACGGCGCCCTCGTTGCCCGGCAGCTTGGAGGTGAGGAAATATGTTACGAGCGTGACCAAAAGAAGCGTCACGAGAGCTTCCAACACGCGCCGGAGCTTTGCCAGGTACCCCATCACCCACCCTTTCTCACCGCGCGCTCTCGGGCGAGTCTGGCGGCGCCCAGTCCCATCGACTCAGTCCCATCGACTCAGTCCCATCGACTCAGACCCATCGACTCAGACCCATCGGCTTTTTCGCCCGGCTCCTTGCGCCTCCACGCGGGCACTCAGCCGTTGCTCAGCCAGATCTCGGTCGGCCAGATGATCCCCGACAGCATCGGAGCTCCACGGGTCGCACCTCCCACGGTCGTGGGGTTGTTCCAATTCTGCACCTGCTTGCCGGCTCCTATGCTCCAAACGTCGCGAGCGGCCCAGATATAGGGGAGGTCGACAGCGAAGCGCTCGGCCACCTCCTGATAGGAGGAGACGCGCTTTGCCTGGTCGGTGCTCTGGCGGGCGGCGTCGAGGGCGGCGTCGATCTTGGGGTCGTGGTTGCGGGAGAAGTCGACGGCACCGCCGGTAGAGGACCAGAATACGTAGTTGAGATCGGGGTCGATGTTGGCGAACTGTCGCCAAGCGAACACCTCGAAGCCGCCGACGAGGGCGTCGTAGATGAGCGCGGACTGCTGCACCGTACCTACGACGACTCCGAAGCCAGCCCGCTCGTATAGCTGTTGAACGAACGACGCCGACGTCAGCGATGTCGTCGCCGTCGTGGTCGTGTACTTGATCGTGGGTATCCTGCCGCCATGGTCGGCAGACCACGCCTTCACGAGCGCCTGGGCTTTGGCGATGTCGTACGACGGGTAAGCCGCCGGGGCGTAGTAGGGGCTCGGTGCCGGGAAGGGTCCGGTAATCGGCTTCAGCAGTCCCCGGCCGATGTCGGCACAGTACTGTGCCTGGTTCAAGCAGTATGCGAGGGCCCGTCGGAGGCGGATGTCGTCAAGCAGGGGGTTGGAGACATTGACCATGCCGAAGAGGCAGTCCGGCTCGCCGATCCGGACCTCGTCGTCGAGCAGGACGTCGAGCTTGGCGTTGGACTCCATCAAGACGATCGTCGGGTCGTCGTCGGTATGCATGAGCTGGATCGTTCCCGACTGGAGCGCGTCGTAGCGCGATGCGACGTCGATGACGGGTTTGAAGGTCCATGAGTCGAGGTAGGGGAGCCGGCGTCCGAGCGCGTCCTTGCGCCAGTAGTGCGGGTTCCGGACCGTGGCGAAGTAGTGGTTCACGTCCCACTGCTGGAACACGAAAGGTCCGGTGCCGACAGGGTGGGTATCGAGCACCGACTCCCCCTTTTTGTACTGCGTAGGCGAGAACATGTAAGCGACCTGGCCACCGATATAGCCGGCCAGCCATGCAGGGAAAGAAACCCACGGATCTGTCATGGAGATCGTGCACGAAAGCGGACCGGTCTGCTTGACGCCGCCCTTCTTCCAGTAGGTGAGCGCATAATTGGTGAGCGGCGACTTCTGGAAGCGCTCCATGCAAAATGTGAGGGCCGCGCCGTCGCACGGTGTGCCGTCGTGGAAGACCACACCGGGGCGGACCGTGATCGTCCACTCCGTGAATGTCTTGTTCGGGACGATAGATTCCGCCAAGTAAGGGACGACTTCTCCGGCAAAGGTGACCATGGCGAGAGGGTCATAGACCGCCCTCGCGTAGTCGACACCAGTCGAGTCGAACGTGGCGAAGGTGGGGTCCATCCCGGACTCCTCGGCTTCGACACCCATCGTGACGCTCCCGCCGAGCTTGGCACCTTTCGGCGGCGGGCTCACGCCGATCTGTCTTGCCGCGGCGGCCTTGACAGTCGTCGTCGTCGCCTTGGCAGCCGTCCCGTTGCCCCCGCAGGCGTCGAGGAGGCCCCCGCCCGCCCCGGCAAGGGTGAAGGCGGCACCTCCCTTGGCCGCCTTGGCAAGAAACTCCCGCCGATCGAAACTTCCGGCCATCTCGAACCCCCCTTGGGTCGCCCTGCCGTCATAGTACGCGGGCCGACCCCGAAATGGCGCGTATCATCTCGCCGATGCACCGCGTAGACCGGATGGTGCCCACTCTTGAGGCGCCTGTGGGACGGTCCGGGTGGGACATCGCACTTCGGGTCGCCGTCGTGCTCAGCTTGGCCGTGGCGGTCTGGCTCCGGTTCGAGACTGCCTCTGCCCTGTGGCTCGACGAGGCGCTCACGGTCGACATCGCGCGCGAGCCGCTTTCCCAGATAGCGGCACTGCTGCGCCACGACGGGGCGCCACCTCTCTACTACTACCTGCTCCATCTCTGGATGGAGCTGTTCGGGCAGGGCAACCTGGCCGTGCGCTCGCTCGCCGGTGTCATCGGCGTCGTCAACCTCCCCCTTGCCTGGCTCACCGGCTACAGAGTCGGCTCGCGATCGTGGATCTCCCAGAGCACCTCCTCCGACGAGCAGGCCGCGCGCGACGACCGTGGTCGCACGACCGCGTGGGCCGTGACGCTGCTGCTCGCGATGTCGCCCTTTGCCGTCTACTACGACACCGAAGCGCGCATGTACGCGCTGGCCATCCTTCTCGGGACCCTCACGGTGCTCTGTCTCACCTCGCTGCTGGCGCGCCCGAGCCTGTGGAGGGCTCTCGGCCTCGCGGTCGTCACCTCGGCTTCGTTGTACACGCACTACTGGGCGCTCTATTCGTGTGCCGTGCTTGGGTTGGGTCTCCTATACAGTGCTTGGAGGGGTCCCTACAAGGAGGCGTGCCGCTATGGCGTAGCGGCTCTCCTGCTCGCGGCGGTGTCGTTCCTGCCGTGGGTGCCGACCCTGCTGTTCCAGGCGCGCCACACCGGGACACCCTGGGCCGGACCCGCCCAGCTGTCGGCGGTCATCTTCACGATCACCCAGTTCGCCGGGGGCGACTCTGATTTCGGCCGCGGTCTCGCAGTCCTGTTCTTCTTCCTCGCGGTCCTGGCTCTCTTTGGCACCTCGATCGGGCGTTGGCTCGTCCTGCTCGATCTCCGCACCCGCCCCGGTGTGCGTGCGCTCGGTGTGGGCGTGGTCGCCACCCTCGTGCTCGGCATACTCGGAGGAAGGATCGACGGCTCCACGTTCGCGGACAGGTATACGTCCTTCCTCCTCTTTCCCGCTCTCGTTGCTCTTGGCTACGGGCTGACCACAATCAGCGACAGACGCACGCGCCAGGGCTTGCTCGCAGCTGCACTGCTCCTCGGGTTTCTTGCCGCTTTGCCAAACGTCTACATCTCCCGTACCGGTGCCGGACAGGTCGGTGCTGCCATCGCGGCGCGGGCGCACCGTGGTGACGTCGTCGCCTACTGCCCCGACCAGCTCGGCCCCGGGGTGAGTCGGGTGCTCCAGGGGCGCTTCGACGAGATCACCTTTCCCCGCGACGCGCGCCCGGAGATCGTCGACTGGGTGGACTACCTGAAGGTCGTCGGCGCAGCCTCGCCGCGCAAATTCGTAAAGCGCGTAGAGTCTCTCGCCGGACCGGCGGGATCGGTGTTCTATGTCTGGGCTCCGGGGTACAACGGCTTCGGCTCGAAGTGCCAGACCATCCTTCACGATCTCGTCGCCTGGCCGGGACACCGCTACAAGGTCGTGCTCGAGACTCTCAAATCCGACACGTCTTTCGAGATCTACGAGGGATCGACGCTCGACAGCTTCACGCCCCGCTAGGACGGTGTATCGATAGTCCTGCGGTCGAAGGGTGCCGGTGCGCGAGAATATGACGATGGTGACTCCTGTCGGCGACGCGTACGCGCCGGCAGGCACAGATCGCCTGCGGTACGGCCGAGACGAGCCGCGCGAGGGGCCGGGCAGGGTTCTCGTCATCGGTGCCGGTCCAGCAGGTCTGAGTGCCGCATATGCCCTTGCCCGGCGCGGGTGGACCTGCCAGGTCGTCGAGGCCGACATGGTCGTCGGCGGGATCGCCCGAACGGTCGAGCGCGACGGGTGGCGATTCGACATAGGGGGCCACCGTTTCTTCACCAAGGTTCCGGAGGTGGCTGCGCTTTGGCACGAGATACTGCCAAGGGAGGACTTCCTCGTCCGACCGCGGCTCAGCCGCATCTACTACGGCGGCAAGTTCTTCGACTACCCGATCCGGCTCGGCAACGCCATCTCTGGTCTGGGGGTCGCGGAGTCGCTCCGGTGCGGCCTCTCCTATCTCTGGGTGCGGGTGCACCGGCCGGACGACACCCAAAGCTTCGAGGGGTGGGTCGCGGCGCGTTTTGGCTGGCGGCTGTACGCGATGTTCTTCAAGTCCTACACCGAGAAGGTATGGGGCGTGCCGGCAGCTGAGATCCAGGCAGACTGGGCGGCCCAGAGGATCAAGAGCCTCTCTCTCTGGAAAGCTGTCACCAATGCAGTCGTGCCGAGACGGCGCAAGTCCGCAGTCACGTCGCTCATCGAGGAGTTCGAGTATCCGAGGCTCGGCCCGGGCATGATGTGGGAGAGAGCGGCAGAGCGGGTCGAGGCGGCGGGCTCGACGGTGACGCTCGGCAGCAGGGTGACGCGGATAGAGCGTGCGGGGCACGCTGCGGTGAGCGTCGAAGTCGAGTCCGTGAGACCTGGCAGCGGGGTCGCGCTCCAGGCTCTCGCGGTGGATCATGTCATCTCCTCCATGCCGATCAGCGACCTCGTGCTCTCGCTCGACCCGCCTGCCCCGGAGGAGGTGCAGATGGCGGCCAAGGGTCTGCACTACCGGGACTTCCTCACCGTCGCCCTGGTCGTCCCGGGCGACAAGGGCTTTCCTGACAACTGGATCTATGTCCACGACGAGCACGTGAGGCTCGGGCGTATCCAGAATTTCGGGTCCTGGTCGCCGGACATGGTCAAAGAAGGGCGCACGTGCCTCGGCCTTGAGTATTTCGTCTTCGAGGGTGACGAGCTCTGGTCGATGTCAGACGGTGCCCTGGTCGCGTACGGGACCCGCGACCTTGCCTCCATCGGCCTGGTCGAGGAAGGCGACGTGGAGGGTGGCTACGTCGTGAGGATGCCGAAGGCGTACCCGGTGTACGACGCCGGGTACGTCGAGCGACTCGACACGATCCGGGGTTTCTTGTCCGCCGAGCTCGTGAACGTGTACCCCGTCGGGCGCAATGGCATGCACCGCTACAACAACCAGGATCACTCGATGCTGACAGGGTTGCTGAGCGTCGAGAACCTCTTCGGCGAGACCTATGACACCTGGGCGGTCAACGTCGAAGCGCGCTACCACGAGGAGCAGGTCGGCAGGTCGAAGGTGCGATCCGGCCCGGAGCCTTCCGCGGGATCGGGCCGTGCGGCGCCGGTGCTGCCGGCCCGTCCGTGAACCGCCGGATCCCTGAAGAGCAGTCGACGACGACGAAGCCCGCGGGCTCCGAGAGATCCGAGGCGATGGCCCGCCTCTCGTCAAAGACCGGACTCCGGCGCATAGCCATGCTCGCGTGGCGGGATCTGGACGATCCCGAAGCCGGTGGATCCGAGCTGCACGCGCACAAGATCGCCAGCTGCTGGGCCGCCGCCGGAATAGACGTTGTCATGAGGACGAGCGCTGTAGCTGGTGGCCCGGAGGTCGCAAGGCGTGACGGCTACGCCGCCGTACGCAGATCGGGCCGCTACAGGGTCTTTGCCGATGCGCCCTTGGACATATGCGCGGGGCGTCGCGGCCCAGTAGGGCGCGTCGACGGTCTTGTCGAGATCTGGAACGGGATGCCGTTCATGAGCCCGCTCTGGTGGCGCGGACCGAAGCTGGTGTTTCTCCACCATGTGCATGGCGAGATGTGGCAGATGGTGCTGCCGCCGCATCTCGCCGCGGTTGGCAGCACTTTTGAGTCGCGCGTTGCCCCTCTTCTCTACCGGCGCACGCGCGTCGTCACGCTCTCGGACTCCTCTCGTCGGGAGATCATCGGGTCTCTTCGGATGCGCCCCGAGCTCGTGAGCGTCGTCCCGCCCGGCATCGACCGCCGCTTCCGGCCTGGCCCAGCCAGCCCCGGCATGCCAGATCGCCCACCGAGCCCCGGCATGCCAGACGGCCCGGCCAGCCCTGACGACGGCGCCCGTGGGATCGGGGGTAAAGCTGACCACCCCCTGATCGTCGCCGTAGGGCGGCTCGTTCCCGTGAAGCGCTTCGATCGAGTGATATCGGCTGCCCAACCTCTCGCAGCCCGCTGTCCGGGGGTCGAGATAGTCATCGTCGGCGAGGGCTACGAGCGACCCGTGCTCGAGGCCGCGATAGAAGACGCTGGGGTGGGTGGGACGGTGCGCCTAGCCGGACACCTGGGAGCAGACGAGCTCGTGAGGCTGTACCAGCGCGCCTGGGTCCTTGTCGCCATGTCGGCAAGGGAGGGCTGGGGGATGACGGTCACCGAGGCAGCTGCTTGCGGCACTCCCGCCGTGGTGTCGCGCATCGCGGGCCACCTTGACGCCGTCGAGCACGGTGTCACCGGGTTTCTCGTGGACGACGAGCACCAGTTCGTAACGGTGCTGGACCAAGTGCTGAGCGACGCCGCGCTGCGAGCCGAGCTCTCGAGGGCAGCCCTTTCTCGGGCGCAGCGGTACTGCTGGGAGGTGACAGCCCTTCTCACGCTCCAGCTGCTGGCTCACGAGGCGCAGGCGGTCTCAAGGTGACCGCGGCGGGTCACGTCTTTGCTGACTGCCCGCCCGTGCTCGGGCTGCGAGCCTGACGAGCTCCACAATCGCATCTCCGGCAAGGGCCACGAACGCGAGCAAGGCGATCGTGTCGCTGTGGGCGAAGCTTTGTGGCCACGAGTCGCCCGGAGGGTAGCGGTAGACAATCTGGCCGACGACGGTGGCGGCGCCGGCAGCGACAGCGGCCGTGAGCGCACCGATGGTGAGGACGAGTCGTACAGCGGCGAGTCGCGCGGCCGACAGCGCCACGAGGCCAATGGCCAGCGCGGCGGGAAGCCTGAAGTGCGGTGGCAGGACGAGCATGCCGACACCGGCGGCTGCTCCCCCGACGAGCACCGCGCCGAGCACGCCTGGCGGTGCCCCCTCGGCGCGCCACAAAGCACCGATAGTCGCACCCCATTCCTCGACACGGGGGGTCCTGCGGTGCAAGGCCCCTTCGTGCACCTGCTCCGACAGCAGGTGTCGCCTCGCCCGCAGCGGCAGCCGCAGCCGTGCCCGCAGCCGCAGCCGCAGCCGCTCTGGCAGGAATCCGAGCAGCAGGCATACGAAGAGGGCGACGGCGGACGCGACGAGGGCGATGTCGACCGTCTGCTGAGGCGTCCAAGTCAGCTCGACCGTGAAGGATCGCCTCGGTGCCGCGACGTACCAGCCGTTGGCATATCCGTCGACGAGGGTGGATGCGCCAAGAGACGGACCGCCGACTATCTGGGCCTTCCAGCCCCTGTTGAGGCTCTCGCCCAGCACGAGCCAGAACGGGCCCGAGGTCCCGGTGACGCGAAGGCGAGCAGTTGTCGCCGACGAGGACGTGACTTGCACCCGGGGAGTCGCGAGCGCCGCGGCGCCTCCTCCGCCAAGAGTCCCGGGCACCGGCCGCAGATGGCCGTTCGCGAGGACGGGCTCGGCGGCCCCGCCAGCGGCGGAGTCGAGCGTGACGCGATCGAGGTCGAAGCCTGTGACCTTGCCCCAACGCGTGACGAGCCTGTGAGCTCCGGCCGCGAGATGGACGCCCTTCGCGTCCGGCCCGCAGCCAGAGATCTGCAGACCTCCCAGGTTCTCCGCCGTTCCGACCGTCCCGGTCACTTTCAGCCAGACCGGCCTCCCGTCGATCGTCATGAGGTTGTCGCGACAGACGGCCGGGATCAGGGCTTTCGGCTTCTCCGGGTTGAAGTGCACCCCTGGAACCCCGATAGAGGCGATGGCAAAGGGCAAGACGATCGGCTTCTCCGAGTACCAGTTGACGGTCTTCATCTGATGGACGGCCTCGACTGTGAAGCGGAGAACGCTCCCATGCACGGCCTTGAAAAAGACCCTCATGCTCGCGACGGCGCCGGGCTTGTCCACCTGCGCGACGGCGGGGAGGTGGAGAAGGACGTCGCCGCCGTCGTTGGTGGTGATCCGCAGCTCGCTCGGCACCGAGTGCTCGCGGTCCGCCAGCACCTGCAGGTTCAAATGGTCGAAAGTGACGGTGTGGGACAGGTTCGCCTGCATCCACGCGCCCACCTGCGCCTTGGCACCGAACCCGGGACCCCAGAATGTCGCGGCGCTCTTGTCGAAGGCAAAGACCGCGCGGGCGTTCGGATCTCCCGGCAGGCGTTCGTTCGAGCCGAGGATCGCGCCGCCGAACACTCGGCGCCCCCCGAGAATAACGTCGATCTCGTTGTCGGGGACGAGAGCCGAGATGCGCGCGGTGCCACCGACCGCGAACGTGCGCGCGGTCGGAAGGACGAAGGCTCGCGCCATATAGAGCTCCGGGTCGGTCCGGGGCGGTGTCGGCGCCACGCGCTGGCGGGTGAGGATGATTGTGAGGCGGTGCGAGAGCGACGAAGAC
>CAZAMA010000013.1:13754-35751 GCA_964485645.1 uncultured Acidimicrobiaceae bacterium
AGGGCAGCTGCATCGTCTCGGTCACGTGGACGCCGGGGATACGTACCTCGGCGAAGCCGACACCCGAGGCCCCTGTCAGGCTCGCGTGGTGCCAGGAGGTCGCATCGACGGTGATACGAAGCTTGGAGAAGGTGCGCGGAGAAAAGAAGACGGTCTGACCCTTTGCGGTCCTCGAGGCGGCCCCGAGCCGCGCCGTGACCGCGCCGTGGCCGTCGAAGGAGATCGTCACCTTCGTGATCCAGCGGTTCGGCTGCTGCGTGAAAGGCTGCACCAGGTCAACGTGGTCGGCGGTGGTCGGGTGGTCGAGCGACAGCTGCAGCCACTGGCCGCCGGCACCAGAGAAAGCTGCCGTCGTCCAGGCGGTGTCGAGGTTGTCGTCGAAGGCCATGTACGGCCTGTCCTCAGGAGTGAAGGCGACGGGGTTGCCGTAGGAGGAAGCAGACACGTAGCGGGCGCCTGAATAGCTGGCTATGGTTTCGTTCGCGCTGCTCGAGGTGGCAAAGATCGGGAGCGGCTGGGCCGTCGGATCGGGTGCCTGCGGGCCCACCGTGACCGGCAGGGTCTCCCCGACGTTGTCGTTCTCGCTCGTGTACCGTCGCAGCTCCTTGCGGTTCGTGTCCGTGAGCACGAGGTCGGCTCCCGCGGGGATGGCCTCTTTGAGAAGCCTCGCGCTGGCCTCGGGAGAGCTGGCATCGAGAGAGCTGGCATAGATGATCGTGGGGTTGTCGGCGAGCAGTCCCGCCGCGGCCGCGGCGACGATGCCGGAGCCACTTCCGTCGAGGACGAGCGGACGCGACGCCGGCTCGGCCCGGTAGATCGGGCGAGCATTGCTCACCGGAAAGACAGCCACCGGGGGAGGCCAGGGAGCCTTCGGCGACGTCGCCAGCGCCTGCTCGTCAAGGAGCGAGTACCGACCTGGAGCCTCGTTCGGGACTGGCTTCCCGAAGGCGATGGGCTTGCCTATGCCGGGTGTCGGCGCGCTGAACAGCGCCCAGGTGGGTCGTGGCGCGGGGGTGTTGTAGTGCCAGAACTTGTAGTCGGACTCGAGCACGACATCGCCCGCGCTGAAGAGCCTCGCGATGGGTGCGAGGGTGGCCGGCTCGTAGGTGCCCTGCTGGAGAGTGAGGTCGAAGGCCGCGAGGAGCTCGGCGGTGGCGTTGGAGCCGTCGAGCAGCTGTTGTCGTTGGATCGACGGGCGCGTCAAGATGCCCGGCCACACCGGGTCGATCGTGTTGCCCCAGGTGTAGTCGGCGAAGTCGTTCCCCGGCTCGACAAGGACTCGTGTCGAATTGCCCTTGGAGTCGAGGTATTTCGCGGCGGCATAGAAATAGGAGGGAATCTTCCCGCCGCGCTCGAAGTGCGGATCGACGGCGAGCCCGGTCATGAGGGGGGCCGCGTCGAGCACCGCAAGGGCGACACAAAGCGCCGCCGGCACGAGCGCGCCCCCGGCGAGCTTGGGACGCCAGGATCGCAGGCTCACGGCCAGCGCGCTAAGTCCACCGCCGAGCAGGGCGGCCAGGCCCAGGATCACGAGGGGGGTCGCCCTGTCGGTGGAGCGCAGAGCGAAACCCGCCGTCGTCTCGGTCATGAACGCCTTGAGCACCCCACCTATGAGCGAGGGGCCGTTGTAGGGATGCGTGCCGACCGACAGGACGATGCCTACGAGCGCCAGCAGCACGAAGTAAGCCCTGGCCCTCCAGCGCGTCACGATCGCACCGAGGAACCCGAGGGCCGGCAGCACGAAGCTCACCGCGATGAGGCCGACTCGCTGGGTGTACTCCACGCTGGCAGACAGCCAAGGTCCGAGCCGGTCGCTTCCGTAGAAGTACCAGTAGCCGAGGCCGCGCATCACTTCCGAGGCGGTGGCCGGACCCGCGATCGCCGGCACGGTCTCGGTGTAGCGAAGCACGTCGATGCCGTAGGCGGCCTCCGCACGAAGTCCCGCGATCCACCACAGCGAGACCGCGAGCGACAGAACGCCGATCTTGGCGGTGGTCGCCACGGTGCGCGTGAGGTTCGACTCGCGTGTCACGACGAGCACGTACAGCGCCCAGGCGACGGGAGCGATCCCGACATAGATGAGCGAGGTCGCATTGGTGCCCCCGGCGAGCGCCACGACGATCGCGAACAGTGCCGGATATCTCCATCCGCCCCTTCGAATGGCCAGGACGGTGAAGCCGAGGAGCCAGCCGAGGGCCGCCCATGGCATGAGGATGGCGGAGATCCTCTCGATGTACTGCATGGCATAGGGGCTCAGCTCGTACACGACACCGGCGACAACCGGGCCGGCAGCGACGAGGCCGATGGTCCGCATCGCGTAGCGGACACCCGCCCCGGCGAGAAAGAGCAGGCTGCCCATCCAGAGCCTCTGCGCGACCCAGGTCGGTACCGCGAGATGGGCGAGCGACCAGTAGAAGGGACCTTGTGGGAGGAGGTAGCCGATCTGTTGATGTGTGACAGTGCCTGCCGCGGTGCTCGGATCCCACATCGAGAGGGCTTGCGCCATGAGGGTCCCGGGATCGAGGTAGAGGTACTGCTTGGTGTCCGCCGCAACCATGCCCGGCTTTGTCAGCAGCAACGGGATGTAAGCGAGCGCCGCGAGCACGCCGAGCTGGACGGCCCTGGCGACGAGCTCACGGTTCCTCATCTCGCGCTTCACGGCGCGGATAGTGTACGCGGGTGAGCGCCGCCAATGCCTCTGCGCGTCCCCCGGCTCGCCCCGCCAGTTGATCGTAGTCGGCCTCACCGGGGGCATCGGATCAGGCAAGTCGACTGCGGCCGGGATGCTCGGCGCGAGGGGAGCCACGGTGCTCGATGCAGACAGCCTTGCGCGTGAGGCGGTGGAGCCGGGAACCGCCGTGCTGGCAGCGGTGGTCGATCGTTTCGGCCCGGAGGTGGTCGCAGCCGGGGGACGTCTGGACCGGGCAGAGCTCGCCTCCATCGTCTTTCGTGACGACAGGGCGCGGGCTGACCTCGAAGCGATCGTGCATCCGGCGGTTGGCGCGTTGCTGGCCGAGAGGCTCGACGCGCTCTCGGGCTCAGACGGCATCGTCGTCGTCGAGATCCCCCTGCTCGCCGAAGCCGGTGGGCGCGCCGCTTACGGCCTGAAGGGCGTGGTGGTGGTCGACGCGCCGAGTGACCTGGCAGTCGAGCGGCTAGTAGCCGGGCGCGCGATGGATCCGGCGGACGCCCGCAGGCGCGTGGCTGCCCAGGCTTCGCGCGCGCAGCGCTTGGCCCTGGCCGACTACGTCATCTCCAACACCGGCAGCCTCGAAGAGCTCGCCGTGCTGGTCGACCGCGCCTGGGAGTGGATGCAGGAGCTCGCCTCGCGAAAGTGAGGTGAGCCCGTTCTTCAGCTGCCGGGCGGGTGGTCGGCGGGACAGGAGCCCGGCGGGGTGTTGTAGCGGGGGCTCTCGGTCCAGGCGCCACGCCACCAGAGCGAGCGAGCCCGTGCCAGGTGGTAAAGCGCGGTCAAGTCGGCGAGAACCGCGTCGGTGTAGCGAACGACCCCAGCAGGGCACATGTGGACGTTGTCGACCATCCTGACCCGCACCCACTTCGCCGGCGGAGCGTTCGGCGCTGTCTCGGGAGGCAGCCAGGAGCTGAAGCGGCCGTGCCACAGGAGCGAGGAACCGACGGGTAGGTACATGACCTTGCCGGGGAACACCGCCGGGAGCGACGCGACGATGTGCGCCCAGGCCGCCTCGCCTGCCAGCCTGGCGTCGGTCTCCTCCCGCCCGATAGTTGGCGTCGGCGCGAGGACGGGTCCAAGGAGGGGGAACTGCAAGAAGATCACTCCGGACACCCCGGGGCTGTGCAGCATCAGGCGCACGGCAGCTTCCAGCTCCGCGGTGTACGCGACCGGCTCCTGCAGCGCACAGGGACCATGGTGGATGGCAGGGCCCTCGGTGCAGCTCTCGTCCCAGCTCCACGTTGCGACGATCAGCTCGGGACGGGCCTTGGCTATGAGATATGGAAGGCTCCGTCGCCAGCTGGGATCGGTGGAGAGCCCGAAGCCGTCGATAGAGCGGTCGAAGAGGCGGACCTCTCCGGTGGATCCGAGCGCCGCGTCGAGGCCGAGCTCGGCACCGAACATCACCGAGTCCCCCATGAGCATCACACGGAGCGGGTGCTGTCGGCTCATCTTTTGGCCTGCTCGTAGCAGGATGGGGGACTGGCTCGCGAATCCGCCTGCTCCGGGTACCACGCTCGCCGCAGCGGCTCTTTCGGGTCGCTTGCGTGGGATCGACGCCGTGGCGGAGACGGACAGCGGTGCCAGCACGCGAGCACGAGGCGCCGGGGCGGCGATCGCCGGGGTCGTCGCGAGCACGAGGCAGCCCGCCATGGCGACTGCCGAAGCCGGGACGATGGCCCAGCTCATGCGTCCCGGGAACGGACGGCGGCGCACCGGAGCCTCGACAAGGTGGTAGCTGGCCGCCGCAAGGGCCAAGGTGGTGCCCAGGCGGGCCGCGTCGAGCCATGGTTGGGCGAGGCCCGTTCGGCTCTCGGTCATGTAGACGATGACGGGCCAGTGCCAAAGGTAGATGCCATACGAGATCCGTCCGATGTATCGGAGCGGTCGAAGCGACAGGAGACGCCCGAGAGGGCCGCTCTGGGCCTGGCGAACATCCGCGATGACGAGGCAGGCAAGGGCTGCGCAGCACAAGAAGCCTCCCGCGAACATCCAACCGGGCGGGACGCCCGAGGGCAAACCGGCCACGACCCAGAAGACCAGGAGAAGGCCGAGCGCCGGGAGCGCTGCCAGGTGGAGCCAGCGCCGCGCGACGGGACCGGGCTCGGGCCGGCCGGCCACCACGAACCCGAGCGCCGCGCCGAGCAAGAGGTCGAACGCGCGCGTCTCGGTCCCGTAGTAGAGCGCGTTGGCGCCGGCGCCGGCGCGGTAGAGGAGCGCCATCACAAGCGCCGACGCCGCGGCACCTAACAGCGCGACACCGACGCCGGCAGAGCGGAAGCGGTCGTGAGCTCGCACGACGATCAGGACGAGGAGCGGGGGCCAGAGAATATAGAACTGCTCCTCGATGGCGAGAGACCAGGTCTGCTCGAAGGGCGAGGGAGACGCGAACTGGGCGAAGTAGGACTGATGGGCGAAAATGGCGTGCCAGTTCGCGACATAGAGAAGGGTTGCGAGAGCGTCCGCGCGCAGGCGGCCGAGGTCTATCTGCGCGATCGCCCCGGGCGCGCCGAAGCGGCCCTCGATGACGACGAACAGCGCGATCGCCGCCAGCAAGAGGAAGAGGGCCGGCATGAGGCGGCGGATGCGCCGGGCCCAAAAAGCGCCGAGGCGAATCTGGTCGGTCGAGATGTACTCCTCGAGGAGCAGGCTCGTTATCAAGAAACCGGAGAGGGCGAAGAACAGGTCGACGCCGAGGTAGCCGCCCCGGGCCCAGCCGAAGCCCAGGTGGTAGGAGATGACGCCCGCGACCGCGACGGCGCGCAGCCCGTCGAGAGCGGGCATGTTCCGATGTCGCGCCTCGGCCACAGGACATCGATTGTCCCATCTATCCTCCCAGGGTGGCAGTCCTCCGTGCCCCAGCCCCGTACTGCTCGCCGGGCAAGCCGGCGAGCAGGGCCGGAGGCGAGCGCGCACCGCGTCTGTACCATTCGCGAGATGCCCAAGTTCCACGTCGAGAGCGACTTTCAGCCCGCGGGCGACCAGCCCGCCGCCATCGCGGCGCTGACCGCTGGCATCGAGCGCGGCGATCGCTTCCAGACGCTGCTCGGGATCACAGGCAGTGGCAAGAGCGCGACGATCGCCTGGACGATCGAGAACGTGCAGCGGCCGACTTTGATCCTCGCTCCGAACAAGAGCCTTGCAGCCCAGCTCGCGGGAGAGCTGAGGGGTTTCTTCCCTTCCAACCGCGTCGAGTACTTCGTGTCCTACTACGACTACTACCAGCCGGAGGCGTACCTGCCCTCGTCGGACACCTACATCGAGAAGGACTCCTCGATCAACGACGAGATCGATCGGTTGCGGCACTCGACGACGGCGAGCCTGCTCACGCGGCGCGACGTGATCGTCGTGGCCTCGGTGTCCTGCATCTACGGCCTCGGCTCACCGGAGGAGTACAGGGACAGGATCATCGTGATGCACCCGGGCGAGCTGCACGACCAGCGCAGCGTGCTGCGGCGCCTCGTCGAGATGCAGTACGAGCGCAACGACCAGAACCTCGTCCGGGGGCGGTTTCGCGTCCGCGGCGACACGATCGAGGTGCACGCGGCCTACGAGGAGTATGCGGTGCGCATCGAGCTGTTCGGGGACGAGGTGGAGCGCCTCACTCGCTTCGACGTGCTCACCGGCGAGGTGATAGGGGAGCTCGACGAGCTCGCCATCTTCCCGGCCACGCACTATGTCGCCGGCGACGAACGCATGCGGCGTGCCATCATCCAGATCGAGGAGGAGCTCTCCGAGCGGCTCCGCGAGCTCGAGGGATCAGGCAGGATGCTCGAGGCCCAGCGCCTGCGGATGCGCACCGAGCACGACCTCGAGATGCTTGCCGAGGTCGGATCCTGCAACGGCATCGAGAACTACAGCCGACACCTCGACGGCCGCGGCCCGGGCGAACCGCCATTTACCTTGCTCGACTACTTCCCCGACGACTGGCTGCTGGTGCTCGACGAGAGCCATGTGAGCGTGCCGCAGCTGCATGGTCAGTTCGCGGGTGACAGGTCGCGCAAGGAGGTGCTGGTGGAGCACGGCTTCCGGCTGCCGTCGGCAAAGGACAACCGGCCTCTCAGATTCGCTGAGCTCGAGGGGCGGGTAAATCAGTGCATCTTCATGTCGGCCACTCCCTCTGACTACGAGCTGTCGGTCTCGAGCCAGGTCGTCGAGCAGATCGTGCGACCGACGGGTCTCGTCGACCCCGCGGTCGTGGTCAAGCCGACGAAGAACCAGATCGACGACCTCATCGCCGAGATCGGCGTCACGGTCGAGCGGGGTGAGCGGGTGCTCGTCACTACCCTTACGAAGAAGATGGCCGAAGATCTGTCCGACTATCTCCTCGAGACCGGCCTCAGGGTCCGTTACCTCCACTCGAACGTCGACACCATCGAGCGCATCGAGATCGTGCGCGATCTGCGACTGGGCGAGTTCGACGTCCTCGTAGGCATCAACCTTCTCCGGGAGGGCCTCGACCTGCCCGAAGTGAGCCTGGTCGCGATCCTTGATGCCGACAAGGAGGGGTTTCTTCGTTCGAGCACTTCACTCATCCAGACGATGGGGCGCGCCGCCCGCAACGTCTCGGGCCGAGTCGTGCTCTACGCGGACGTGATAACGGACTCCATGCGCCGGGCCATGGCCGAGACAGACAGGCGACGCATCGTGCAGCGGGCCTACAACGCCGAGCACGGCATAGACCCGCAGACTATTCGCAAGGCCGTGACAGACCTCGTCTCGCAGTTCCGCTCGGCCGCGGGCACTTTGGACGACGGTGCCCCCCTGCCCGTGGGCCACCGGCCGAACGCGGAGCGCTCCCGACGCGCCGGGCGGAAGGTGAGCGAGCGCCTCGCAGCCTCGATCGGAGCCGGGAGCGGGATCGGCGGGGGCCACGGCGGGAGCGCAGCGCTGTCCGAGCCGGAGGGCGGCGCGCTCAGACCGGCGGACGAGCTTGAAAGGCTCATCGGCTTGCTCGAGTCCGAGATGCAGGCAGCCTCGGCCGACCTTCGCTTCGAGTACGCGGCCCGCCTGCGGGACGAGATCCGCTCGCTCCGCCGTGAGCTGCGAGAGGTGGGTTGATGGCGGCCCACGACCGCATCGTCGTGCGCGGGGCGCGCGAGCACAATCTGAAGAACATCTCCGTAGATCTCCCGAGAGACGAGCTCGTCGTCTTCACTGGCTTGTCCGGCTCGGGCAAGTCCTCGCTTGCCTTCGACACGATCTATGCCGAGGGTCAGCGGCGGTACGTCGAGTCGCTCTCCTCGTACGCGCGGCAGTTCCTCGGACAGATGGACAAGCCGGACGTCGACTTCATCGAGGGGCTCTCGCCTGCGATCTCCATCGATCAGAAGTCGGCCTCGCGCAACCCCCGCTCGACGGTCGGCACCGTCACCGAGATTTACGACTACTTGAGGCTGCTGTTCGCGCGCATCGGCGAGCCGCACTGCCCGAGCTGTGGTCGTGCCGTGACGCGTCAGAGCCCGCAGCAGATAGTCGACCGGATCATGGTCCTCGATCCCGGGACGCGGTTCTCGATCCTCGCTCCGGTCGTAAAGGGCCGCAAGGGGGAGTACTCGACGCTCCTTGACGACCTCGCCAAGCAGGGATACGCGAGGGTGAGGGTCGACGGGACCGTGGTCGACCTGTCCGAGAGAGCATCTTTCGAGCTGGCCCGTTACGAGCAGCACACGATCGAGGTGGTAGTCGACCGGTTGGTCCGCAAGGACGGAGTAGAGCGCCGGCTGACGGACTCGATCGAGACGGCGCTCCGCCTCGGTGAGGGGATGGCCGAGATCCTCGTCTCCGCCGCAGAAGGTGACGAGCAGATGACATTCTCGCAGCATCTGGCCTGTACCTACTGCGGGATATCGCTCGACGAGCTCGCGCCACGCAGCTTCTCGTTCAATTCGCCCTATGGGGCGTGTCCCGCGTGCAACGGGCTCGGCACCCGTTACGAAGTCGATCCCGATCTGGTCGTCTCGAACCCTGACCTGAGCCTGTCCCACGGCGCGATCGGTCCTTGGGCGGGAGCGCGGACCGAGTACTTCTCCCGGGTTCTCCAGGCGGTGGGAGAGGCCTACTCGTTCCCGATGGACCGCCCCTGGTCGAAGCTGACGAAGGCGCAGCGCAAGGTGGTGCTCTACGGAGCCGGTACGAAGAAGATCCACATCCACTACCGCAACAGGTACGGGACGCTTCGCAGCTACGACACGACCTTCGAGGGAGTCGTTCCCTGGCTGCAGCGCCGTCATTCGGAGGCCGAGTCCGACTGGACGCGTGAGCAGGTCGAGGGATACATGCGAGAGGTCGCCTGTCCCGAGTGCGGCGGGTCGCGACTCAAGCCGGCATCGCTGGCGGTGACCGTCGGCGGGCGCAACAT
Organism: uncultured Acidimicrobiaceae bacterium; assembly: GCA_964485645.1. Taxonomy (GTDB): domain Bacteria; phylum Actinomycetota; class Acidimicrobiia; order Acidimicrobiales; family Bog-793; genus JAKACA01. Next base: position 22,808 of record CAZAMA010000013.1, read on the forward strand.
CGCGGAGATCTCGGACTTGTCGGTTCGCGCCGCCCATAGCCTTCTTGGCACGCTGCAGCTGAGCTCACGCGACGAGATGATCGCGGCTCGGGTCATGAAGGAGATACGAGCCAGGCTGCAGTTTCTCGTCGACGTCGGCCTGGACTACCTCACCCTCGACCGTTCCGCGGCGACGCTCGCGGGCGGGGAGGCACAACGCATACGGCTCGCGTCGCAGATAGGAAGCGGGCTGGTCGGAGTCCTCTACGTGCTCGACGAGCCGTCGATCGGACTGCACCAGCGGGACAACCGGCGTTTGATCGAGACCCTCAACAGGCTCCGCGACCTCGGCAACACGGTCATAGTGGTCGAGCACGACGAGGAGACGATCCGTGTCGCCGACCACGTCGTCGACATCGGCCCCGGCGCAGGCGAGCACGGCGGTGAGGTCGTGTTCTCGGGCACCCCCGAGGATCTGCTCGCCTGCGAGTCGTCTGTCACCGGTCAGTACCTGTCCGGAAGACGCCAGATCGCGGTGCCGGCGGTGCGAAGAGAGCCCGGCGACGACTGGCTCACGATCCGCGGCGCGAGTGAGCACAATCTGAAAAACGTCGACGTGGGACTTCCGCTCGGATGCCTCGTCGCGGTCACTGGAGTTTCGGGCTCGGGGAAGTCAACTCTCATCAACGACATCCTCCACCGCTCTCTCATGCAGCGGATCTACAAGTCGCGCATCGTACCCGGTCGTCACAGGACGATCGAGGGGGCCGAGTCGCTCGACAAGGTCATCGACATCGACCAGTCTCCGATCGGTCGCACTCCCCGCTCCAATCCTGCGACCTACACGGGCGTGTTCGACCACGTTCGCAAGCTGTTCAGCCAGACCGCCGAAGCCAGGCTTCGCGGCTACCTGCCTGGTCGTTTCTCGTTCAACGTCGCCGGTGGGCGATGCGAGGCGTGCGCGGGCGACGGCACCATCAAGATCGAGATGCACTTTCTGCCCGACGTGTACGTTCCGTGCGAGGTGTGCAGGGGCGCGCGGTACAACCGGGACACCCTCGAGGTCACATGGAAAGGGCGCAACATCTCCGAGGTGCTCGATATGTCGTGCGAGGAAGCACTCGAGGCGTTCTCGGCTCAGCCCGTGATCGCCCGCCACATGCAGACTCTCGTCGACGTGGGGTTGTCCTACGTCCGTCTCGGACAGTCAGCGCCGACCCTGTCCGGCGGCGAGGCCCAGCGGGTGAAGCTGGCCTCCGAGCTCTCGAAGCGCTCGACGGGCTCTACCCTCTACATACTCGACGAACCGACGACGGGCCTGCACTTCGAGGACGTGCGCAAGCTCCTCGGGGTCCTGCAGCGGTTGGTGGACGTCGGTAACACCGTCTGTGTCATCGAGCACAACCTCGACGTCGTCAAATCCGCCGACTGGGTGATCGACCTCGGGCCTGAGGGAGGAGACGGTGGGGGCACCGTTGTCGCCGAGGGAACCCCCGAGCAGGTCGCGAAGAGCTCGGAAAGCTATACGGGGCAGTTTCTTGCCCCCATGCTCGGCCTCTGACCCGACGACGCGCCGCCGGGACTGCCAGCGGCCGGCCATCCCCGACGACGCGCCGCCGGGACCGCCGGGGACCACCAGTGGGGCCGCCACGGACCCCGGCTGGCCTCAGGCGATCTCGAGCATCCGTTCGAGAGCCAGCCTCGCGTCGGCTGCGGTCGTGCTATCGACGGTGATCTGGTTGCGGACCGTTCCTTCGACGAGGCCGTCCAGCACCCACGCGAGATGGGGAAGGTCGATCCGCGACATGGTGGAACAGGGGCACACGATCGGATCGAGGGAGACGATCGTCTGGCCCGGAGCCTGCTCGCGCGCCAGCCGCTCCACGAGATGTATCTCGGTGCCTATCGCGATCGTCGAGCCCGCGGGTGCGCCGCGCACGGCTTTGATGATGAAGTCTGTCGAGCCGACGGCGTCGGCCATCTCGGCCACCTCGTGAGCGCACTCTGGGTGCACGATGACGATTCCGTCAGGGTTGGCCTTGCGGAACATCTCGACATGCGCGGTGGAGAAACGCTGGTGAACCGAGCAGTGCCCCTTCCAGAGCAGCAGGGTCGCCTCCTTCACGTCCGACTCCTCCAGGCCGCCGAGGGCAAGCCTCGGGTTGACGACGCGCATGTCGGCTGCACCGAAGCCGAGCTCGTAGCCCGTGTTGCGGCCGAGATGCTGGTCAGGGAAGAACAGCACTTTGTCCCCCTTGGCGGCGCCCGTCGGGCGGTCGAGGCCGAGTGCCCAGGTCAGGACGGAACGGGCGTTGGAGGAGGTACATACCGCCCCGCCGTTGCGCCCCACGAAGGCTTTGAGAGACGCGGCTGAGTTCATGTAGGTAACCGGCACGACGCGCTCGATATCGGTCACTCGCGCGAGCTCGTCCCACATTTGCTCGACGCCATCGAGGTCGGCCATGTCAGCCATCGAGCAGCCCGCGTTGAGGTCGGGAAGTAGGACTTTTTGCCACCCTGCGGTGAGAATGTCGGCCGACTCCGCCATGAAGTGGACGCCACAGAAGACGACGTACTCGGCGTCCTTCTGGTCGGCTGCGAAGCGAGACAGCCCGAAGGAGTCGCCGCGGGCATCTGCGAAGGCGATCACGTCATGGCGCTGGTAGTGATGGCCAAGGATGACGAGGCGTTCGCCGAGCGCCTCCTTGGCCACCGTCACGCGCCGCGCGAGGTCTGCCTCGGACGCGCGGCTGTAGTCGTCGGGCAATTGGCTCTGTAGGCGGATCATCGGGACCCCCTGTAGGGTGCCTCGTCTATGGCCGGCGGGGACAGCCTGGTCGCCCTTCCGCGGGTGTGTCGGCCTTGAGGCGGGATATGTATGCCGGGGTACCAGGCCGGCGTAGCCTCGATGGTAGTGCTCGAACGCCCCCAAGCAGTCCCCGACGCCCCCGGGTCCTATCAGTTCAAGGACGCGGACGGTCGCGTGATCTATGTAGGCAAGGCGCGCTCGCTCCGCTCGCGACTCTCGAATTACTTCCAGGACCCGTCCCACCTGCACCCGCGCACGGCCCAGATGATGGCGGTCGCAGCCTCAGTCGAGTGGATCGTGGTCTCGAGCGACGTCGAGGCGATCATGCTCGAGTACAACCTCATCAAGGCGCACCGGCCGCGGTTCAACATCCGCCTCGTGGACGACAAGAGCTACCCCTACCTGGCTGTGACAATAGGCGACGAGTGGCCGAAGGCGGTCGTCATGCGGGGAGCGCGCCGAAAGGACACGCGCTACTTCGGGCCCTACGCACACGCCTACGCGATCCGCGAGACGCTCGATCTGCTGCTTCGCCCTTTCCCGATCCGGACGTGCTCGGACGCCAAGATGCGTCGCCATCACCTGCTCGGCCGGCCCTGTTTGTTGTTCCACATCGAGAGATGCTCCGGTCCATGCGTCGACGCGGTGTCCCACGAGGAGTACACAAGGCTGGTCGAGGAGCTGATGGGTTTCTTGGGCGGCGACACTAAGCCCGTGGTGAGCCATCTCGAGACCGAGATGCAGGCGGCCGCCTCGGCGCTGGAATTCGAGCGCGCGGCTCGGCTGCGCGACCGCCTCGCGACGTTGCGCCTCGCCGTCGAGCGACAGCAGATGGTGACAGACGCCCCCGAGGACTTGGACGCAGTCGCCATCGCCGAGGACGAGCTCGTAGCCTCGGTCCAGGTATTGCACGTGCGCACGGGCCGAGTCGTGGGCAGGCACAGTCTCGTGCTCGAGAAGGTCGAGCCGCTCTCTTCCGCCCAGCTGCTGAGCCGCGTCCTCGAGCAGCACTACGGCGGCACGCCGCTCGGGGTGCCCCGCGAGCTGCTCCTGCCGGAGATGCCGGAGGACGCGGAGACCTACGGCGAGTGGCTCGCGGGCCTGCGCGGTGGCAAGGTCGCCATGCGCGTCCCGGTACGAGGGCGCAAGAGGGAGTTGCTCGACACCACGTTCAAGAATGCCGCCGAGCAGTTGAACCGCCATAGGTTGCGGCGATCCTCCGACCTCACGAGTCGTGCGGTTGCCCTCGAGCAGCTGCAGAGGGCGCTGGGCATGAGCCAGGCACCGCTTCGTATCGAGTGCTACGACATGAGCCATCTACAGGGCACCGATTACGTCGGCTCGATGGTCGTGTTCGAGGACGGGCTGGCAAAGCGCAGCGACTACCGGCGTTTCAAGGTGAGCGCTGTCCAGGGAAACGACGACTACGGCGCGATGCACGAGGTGCTCACCCGCCGTCTCCGCCACCTGACGGCGGACGATCGACAGCCCCCCGGGTCCGATCAGAAAGGACCCGGATCGGATCGAGAGACGACACCCGAGCCCGATCTCCCAAAGGGCGCTGAGCCCGCGCTCGAGGCGATCGGAAGGCGCCGCGCGCAGCCGTCGCGCTTTGCCTACCCGCCGCAGCTGCTGCTCCTTGACGGTGGCAAGGGGCAGCTCGGCGTCGGTGTCAGGGTCCTCGAAGAGCTCGGGCTCTCGGACAAAGTCGCGGTCGCCTCGCTCGCGAAGCAGTTGGAGGAGGTGTTCGTCCCCGGCCGCTCGGAGCCGGTTGTGATAGCGCGTGACAGCGAGGCGATCTACCTCCTCCAGCAGGCACGAGACGAGGCACACCGGTTCGCGATCTCCTTCCACCGCGAGCTGCGCAAGAGACGGATGGTGAAAGGTGCCCTCGACGGCATCCCAGGCCTCGGGCCGAGCAGGCGCAAGCGTCTCACGGCCGAGCTAGGGGGCGTACGGGCGGTGCAAGCCGCGACGCTCGCGCAGCTGCAGGAGCTGAGCTGGCTTCCTGCTTCTGTCGCGGAGTCCGTCTACCGGCACCTGCGGGCGCGCTCGAGCGGCCGTCTGGGCGACCAAATAGGCACACGCGGGTCGTGACGCAGGCGAGCAGACCGGATCGGGCCCAAGGGTGGCAGCTCATGGGCAGCGCGGCCGGGTCCCCCAGCTGGGACGAGCTGGCACCTTGGTGGAGGGAGACCTTTACTCACGGCGCCGACCTCGAATACGAGCAGCAGATACTCCCGCTCGCCCTGTCGCACCTGGCGGGACGGCGGCGCGTCCTCGACCTCGGGACAGGCGAGGGTCAACTTGCTCGGCGTCTGGCCGCGAGCGATAGCGAAAGGGTGGTCGTGGGCCTCGACTCGTCGGCCGCACAGCTGGCCAATGCCCGGGCCGAGGGCGGCGGCCCCCATTGGGTGCGAGCGACCGGGGAGAGCCTTCCCTTTGCCGACGGATACTTCGACGCCGTGGTGTGCTGCCTCGTGATCGAGCATGCGGCTGATGCCGACGCGGTCCTCGGCGAGGTGGCGAGGGTTCTCGGGGGACGTGGGCTCTTTCTCCTGCTGATCAATCATCCGATCGTGCAGGGGCCAGGCAGCGGGCTCGTCGATGACGCAATCTTGGGGGAGCGGTACTGGAGGATCGGTCCCTATCTGCAAGAAACCCGCAACCTCGAGCAGGTAGACAGCGGCGTCCAGGTCGCCTTTGCGCACCGCCCGCTCTCGCGCTACATCAATCCGCTCGCAGACAGCGGCCTGTTCCTCGTGCGTATGGAGGAGCCGGAGCCGCCCGTCGAGTTCCTCGCCGGCTCCCTCGACATGGACTTCGAGCGGTCGATGCCGCGGCTGTGCCTTCTCAGATTCGAGAGCCGCTGACCGATGAGGGCACTGCCTGGTGAGAGACTGGCAGGCAGATGACCGAGTACCTCTTCCTCGTCGGCATGTCGGGAGCTGGGCGGTCGAGCGCGGCGGCCGTGTTCGAGGACCGCGGCTGGTTCGTGATCGACAACCTCCCGCCGGCCCTCCTCGGGCGAGTCGGGGAACTGGCCAATCAGCCTGGCGGCGAGTACGAGCGCCTCTGCCTCGTGTCGGGCCGGGGCGGCTACGAGGGACTGCCGGAGCTACGGCCCGCAATCGAGATGCTGAAGTCATCTGGGGCACGCGTCCGCCTCCTTTTCCTCGAGGCCCCAGACGACATCCTCGTCAGGCGCTTCGAGGGCAACCGGAGGCGGCATCCAGTCGAGATAGAAGGTGGCGTGCTCGAAGCGATAAGGAGGGAGCGCGAGCTCTTGAAGGAGCTGCGCGAGGACGCCGACGTGGTCCTTGACACCGGTGAGCTGAGCGTGCACGACCTGCGGGAACGCCTCGTCGAGCTCCTCGAGCGTTCGGACCGAGAAGGAGGCATGGACACAAGTGTCGTGTCGTTCGGCTTCAAGCACGGCCTGCCCATGGATGCGGATCTGGTCTTCGACTGCCGCTTCCTGCCGAACCCGCACTGGGTGCCCGAGCTCCGGGCTCTTACCGGCCGGGACGAGGCTGTGCGGGACTACGTGCTGTCGAGCGCGGACGCCAAGGCGCTTCTCGAGCGCCTCGGGGAGCTGCTCGAGCTGGTCCTTCCCGCGTATGCGAGAGAGGGGAAGTCCTACCTTTCCATTGCCGTCGGGTGCACTGGCGGCCAGCACCGCTCGGTCGTGATGGCCGAGGAGATCGGGGCAATGGTCCAAAACATGGGCTTCGACCCGACCGTGCACCACCGGGACATCGGACGATGAGGGGCGACCGGCGACCGGTCCCGTCAGCCGAGGGAGCAGCTGCGGCGACCCTACGGGCCACGGGACCGGACGTAGTCGCGATCGGAGGTGGTCATGGCTTGTCCCAGACGCTGCGCGCCGCCACGCGGTACGCGAGGAGAGTCACCGCGATCGTCTCGGTCGCTGACGACGGCGGCTCTAGTGGACGGTTGAGAGCCGAGCTCGGGATTCCGGCCCCGGGCGACATACGGCGCTGCCTCGGAGCGCTGCTGAGCGAACCGGTGTCACCGCTCGGGAACGCGCTCGAGCACCGTTTCGAATCGGGAGCCCTTGCCGGGCATGCGTTCGGCAACCTGCTCATAGCAGCCCTGGCGGCTTCCACTGGAGGCTTCGCCGAGGGAGTGGAGGAAGCGGGGCGCCTGCTCGGCGCCCGTGGATCCGTGCTGCCGGCGACGGTCGCTCCGGTGGACTTGAAAGCGAGTGGCGCGTTCGGAGAGGTGGACGGCCAGGTGCAGATCATGGCGACCCCGGGCGTGCGACAGCTGTCTCTCGTGCCTTCCGACCCAGCAGCCCCAGCTGCTGCCGTATCGGCACTGCGGGGGGCCGATCAGATCGTCATCGGTCCCGGATCGCTGTACACGAGCGTTCTCGCTGCCTGCTGCGTGCCGGCGCTTCGCGACGCGATCGCCGCGAGCACAGCCCAGCGTGTCTATGTGGCCAATCTACGAGAACAGCACGCGGAGACGGCGGGCTACGACGTCGCTACGCACCTGGCGGCTCTCGGCCGTCATGGGATCGCGTTCGACCTGGTCCTGGCCGACCCGAGCGCCCTCCCGCTCGGGACGCTCCCGGCGGGGACGCGACTCGTGCTCGCGGGGCTCGGAACCGAGCACCTCGCCGCGCATGATCCCGCCCTGCTTGCCGGCGAGCTCGAGGCACTGTTCAGCCAGCGGAACGCTTGCGAGCCGCAGCAGGCTCTGCGAGCATGACCGAGCCGCGCTTTAGCGCCTCGACCGAAGGCGCGCGCCCAAATTGGGTGCCGTAAGGGAGCGAAGGGGAGACGAGGTGGCCGTGAGGGTCGGTATCAACGGTTTTGGCAGGATCGGGAGGAACTTCCTGCGCGCCCTACTGGCGCTCGACTCCCTCGGCAAGGGATCCGACATCGAGCTCGTCGCGGTCAACGACATGGTGAACAAGGACGTGTTGGCCTACCTGCTCGAGTACGACTCGACCTATGGCCGGCTCGGTTATGAGGTGGAGGAGACCTCGAGCGGCATTCGGGTCGCCGCGCGAGACGTCGCACTGCTGAGCGAGCCCGATCCGAAGGCGATCCCCTGGGGTGATCTCGGCGTAGAGGTCGTGGTCGAGTCGACCGGCCGCTTCACGTCCCGGTCGGCTGCTGCGGCGCACCTGCAAGCTGGTGCATCTCGGGTGATCATCTCGGCGCCGTCAGGTGATGCCGACGCGACCTTCGTCGTCGGTGTCAACGACGCTGACTTCGACCCTGCAGCCCACGTCGTCGTCTCCAACGCGTCGTGCACGACGAACTGCCTCGTACCGATGGTGAAGGTCCTGGACGACGCGTTCGGTCTCCGCCAGGGGCTGATGACGACAGTCCACGCGTACACCAACGACCAGCAACTGCTCGACCTCGGCCGGGACAACATGAGGCGAGCGAGAGCTGCGGCGGTGAACATAGTCCCCTCTACGACCGGGGCCGCGCGAGCCACCAGCCTCGTGCTCGAGGCGATGAAGGGGCGCCTCGACGGCCAGTCGCTGCGGGTGCCTGTCGTCGACGGGTCGATCACCGACCTGACGGCCGTCGTCGGAGCCGCCGTCACCGTCGACGAGGTCAACGGGGCGTTCCGCCTGGCCGCCTCCGAAGGACCCCTTGCGAACGTGCTCGCATACAACGAGGACCAGATCGTGTCGAGCGACATCGTAGGGCGGGCGGCCTCTTGCACCTTCGACTCCACCTTGACGATGGTGATTGCCCTCGACGACTCCGCGACGCTCGTCAAGGCCCTCGGCTGGTACGACAACGAGTGGGGGTACGCGAACCGCCTCGTCGACCTGTGCCGGGTCGTCGGCGCGACATGAGGGCAGCACTGCCGGTCCTCGAGGATCTCGGCGAGATAGAGGGAAAACGCGTCCTTGTCCGGCTCGACCTCAACGTGCCGCTCGGCCTCGACAGCTCGGGGAGGCGGGTGGTGACGGACGACTTCCGCATCCGTTCCTGTCTCCCGAGCTTGCGGTGGCTGAAGGATCACGGAGCCAGGATCACCGCTTGCTCCCACCTCGGGCGACCAGACGGTGTTGCCGATCCGCGCTACGAGCTCCAGCCGGTGCGCGAAGTGCTGGACGAGATGGCCCCCGGGGTGACCCTGCTCGAGAACCTGCGCTTCTCGCCCGGGGAGAAGGGCAACGACCCGGCCTTCGTCGCCCAGCTCATCGAGGGCCAGGACCTCTATGTCAACGACGCGTTCGGCGTATGCCACCGCGAAGATGCCTCGGTGGTGGGTCCGCCGAAGTTCCTCCCATCGGCTGCCGGCCGTCTCGTCGAGAGGGAGGTGTCCCAACTCGGGCGCTTGCTGGGCGAGCCGAAGCGCCCCTTCGTGGTGATCATCGGCGGCGCCAAGGTTGGCGACAAGCTTGGTTTGTTGAGTGCGCTGGCAAGACGGGCTGATCGTGTCCTTATCGGCGGAGCCATGGCATTCACCTTCATCGCTGCCCTCGGGGACTCAGCTGGTGCGTCTCTAGTCGAGCAGTCCAAGCTCGAGGCGTGCTTGGACCTCGTGCGGCGGAGCGAGAACATCCTCCTGCCCGTTGACTTCGTCGCTGCCGCGCCCGGGGTCGAGCTCGAGAAGGACGACCTGTCGGGGCCGGCGCGCGACGCGCTCGAGTCGGGGGGCGAGCTCACCGGACGAGACCAGATCAAGATCGTCGGGCGGTCGATCCCGGCGGGTTGGACAGGTTACGACATCGGACCTGCGACCTCGGAGCTGTTCCGTGAAGCCGTTACCGAAGCCGCGACCGTGCTGTGGAACGGGCCGATGGGGGTCTTCGAGGACCGGCGCTTCGCGGAGGGTACGAGAGCGGTCGCGGCGGCAGTCGCGGACTGCGCCGGCCACAGCGTGATAGGCGGAGGCGACAGCGTCGCGGCGGTGCATCGCTACGGGTACGCCGATCGCATAGACCACATCTCGACCGGGGGCGGGGCTTCCCTCGAGCTTCTCGAACACGGCGATCTCCCGGGACTAGCGGCGCTGCGGGAGTCGTGGGCCGCACAGTCGGACTCCTCGGCGCTCTCGCGCGGACGCGGGTGAGGATCGGGTGTCCCAGTCTCGCGAGAAGCTCGTCAGTGGCAACTGGAAGATGCACCACAACCACTATGAGGCGATCCAGTTCGTACAGAAGCTCTCGGCGACACTGCGCGCGTCGCCGGTCCCGCCAGGGCGGGCGGTATCGCTGCACCCGAGCTTGACGTCGTTGCGCTCCGTCCAGACGGCCCTGGAATCAGACGGGGTGCCAGTGGCCCTCGGCGCGCAGACGTGTCACTTCGAGGACCGCGGAGCCTTCACCGGTGAGGTGAGCGCAGGGATGCTGGCAAAGCTCAGTGTCGCCTATGTGCTCGCAGGGCACTCCGAGCGAAGGGCCTACGCCGGAGAGAGCGACGAGATCGTCAGGGCCAAACTCGACGCGATACTGCGTCACGAGATGACACCGATCCTCTGTGTCGGAGAGACGCTGCCCGAGCGCGAAGCCGGCGACGCGACCGCGAAGGTCGTGAGGCAGCTGGAGTCAGCGCTAGGTGGGAGAGAGGGCTCCGTCGTGGGTGGACTGGTGATCGCGTACGAGCCGATCTGGGCTATCGGGACCGGACAAGTGGCGAGCAGCGTCGATGCGGAGGAGATGGCTGCCTGCGTGAGGGCAACGGTCGAGCGCCTCGTCGGTGCCGAGGCTGCCCGAGCCGTCCGAGTGCAGTACGGCGGATCGGTCAACGCTGAAAATGCTGCCGATGTCATGTCGTGTGAGAACGTCGACGGCGTGCTCGTGGGTGGGGCAAGCCTGGACCCGGACGCTTTCTCGGCGATCATCCACGCCGGTGCCTGACCACGGAAGCCAGATGCCTCCTTTGCGGGCGGGGAATTTGCGCCATCTGCCGGTGCTAGCCTCACCGGGAGCCCAGCGAGAGCGCCGGCTTCAAGCGGCGACCCGCAAGTAACTGATCGAGGAGAGCGCCTCAAGTGTTGACCGACGCCCTGGTGGTGATCGATGTGATCGTGGCCGTGGGCCTTGTGGTACTGATTCTCCTCCACAGCGGCCGCGGGGGAGGGCTCTCCGACATGTTCGGTGGAGCCGGAGGGTCGTCTGCCGCGGGATCTACGGTCGCCGAGCGCAACCTCGACCGCATCACGGTCGTTTTCGTCCTCCTGTTCGCCTTCATCACCGTCGCGCTGTCGCTTCGTTGGGGCGGTTGAGAGGGGGGCAACTCCCGGCCCTCCTGCTGGCTCTCGCGCTCCTCGCAAGCACGGCGGCCTGCTCGAGCGAGCGCGCTGGAAGCTCCACGACCACCTCGCAGTCGACGACTCCGGTGTTCGAGAAGGGCGGCACGGTCGTCGTTGCGGTACCGAGCCTTCCCACCAACTTCAACCCGTCATCGCCCCAAGGTGCGAATCAGGTGACATCTGAAGTGATGGCGCAAGTGTGGCCGCAGACGTTCGTAACCGATCCGGAGCTCTCGACGACCGCAGAGGCGGGTTTCTTGGAGGATGCCGAAGTCGAGGGCCTGTCGCCGTTCACCGTCGTCTACACCCTCAATCCGAAGGCGGTGTGGTCGGACGGCGCGCCGATCGGCCTCGCCGATTTCGTCTACAACTGGCGAGAGCAGCTCAGATGGGCAGCGGTACTGCCGGACGCCGGGCTCGCGGCCGGCTACGAGGCGATCTCGAGCATCACCGCTGGCAGCACCCCGTCGACTATCGACGTGAAATTCTCCCACCCATATACGGCGTGGGAATCGCTCTTCTCCAATCTCGTGCCCGCCCAGATAGGACAGAGGTACGGCTGGGTGGCCGCATTTGCGGGTTTCAACCCGGCCCGGGTCGTCTCGGGGGGGCCATTCGAGATCTCGTCATACTCACCGGGGCGTCAACTTGTGCTCTCCCGCAACCCGCACTACTGGTTCACGCCGGCTGGACTTGCGCACATCATCTTCCGGGTAGAGCCAGCCGGCAGCGTGCTTGCCGACCTAGAGAGGGGCCTCGTGGGCATCGGGCAGGTAACTGCGGGCCCGGCCGCAGACGGCGCCGTCGCCGGTGCGGCGCGCACAGGCGAGGTCCTTACGAAGGTGACTGCCAACCTCCCCACGCTCTGGCAGCTTTGCTTCAATCTCACAGATCCGCTCCTTGGCTCGGTCGCGTTCCGAGATGGGCTGCAGTATTCGCTTGACCTGGACGAGATCGCCGCCGACTCGGTCGGGCTCGAGGATGCCTCGGCGGTGCCATACAGCAGTCGGCTCGAACTCGGCGTTGGATCCCAGTTCGGACCGGGGACCAACGGCCTTGGAAACGGCCCATCCTCGAATGGATCCCCCACCCCACCCCCCGGCGGCTACACCGGCCTTGGGATCGGAGGGTACGACCTCGCGGCGGCGGTTTCCTCTTTCCGCGCGGCTGGCTATGTCTCGGACTCCCAGGGGATTCTCCGGTCCGTCGCGACGGGCGTGCAGGCTCACCTCTCGCTCCTGGTACCTACCGGAGCTGCCTCCGTCGAGAGAGCCGCCGCAGTGATCCAGGCAGAGTTGGACGCGGTCGGGATAGCCGTCACGCTCCAGAGGACCTCGACGCCCGCCATGCTCTCGAAGGTCCTGCCATCGGGTAGCTACCAGATGGCCCTGGCGCCGTTTCTCTTGTCGACGTTTCCCGTAGACCAGCTTCCTGTGTACACGGGCTCGGTACTACCAGCCGCGCGCTCGTCGCTCCCGCCGAGCCTGTCGGCGGGACGGGTAGCCCCCTTGGAGGCGGGCACATCACCGGCAAGCCCGGCGGTCGGCTCGGAACCGGGTGCTCCCGTCGGCGGCGTGGTGACACGGGACGTGTTCGGTCTTGACGATCCAACGCTGACGAACGATCTGACCGAGGCGATGACCAACCTGAATCCGTCGCAAGACCTGAATCTGGTGAACGCGGCAGAGACCAGGCTCTGGCTCGACCTACCGACGATTCCGTTGTTCCAGCAACCGGTTGACGTCGTGTACGACAGCAACATCCGGTCGGTCGGTCTCAGCCCGACGTGGGCGGGCATCTTCTGGAATGCGCAGGACTGGTTGATACAGAAGAGCCCGCCGGTCACCGCGGCGCAACCAGGTTCATGAATCTGAGCGCCCCGTGCCCGTGCCCGTGCCTG
>CAZAMA010000014.1:0-13489 GCA_964485645.1 uncultured Acidimicrobiaceae bacterium
TCTTGGCAACATCGGGCTCGCTCCCATCCTAGAGGTGCCCGCCGTGTCAAAAGGAGCGGCCTGGCGCCGGGGTGCCGCGCGACGCTTTAGCTTTGAGCAGATGAGAATGTCGAGGCTCTTCGGAGCAACCCTTCGTGAGGCACCTGCAGGTGCGGAGACGCCCGGCTACCAACTGCTCCTGCGGGCGGCATACCTGAGGCAGCTCGGGCAGGGGATCTACTCCTATCTCCCGCTCGCGTGGAGAGTCATGCGCAAGATCGAACAGATCATGCGCGAAGAGATGGATGCCTCGGGCGGCATCGAGATTTCGATGCCGATCGTGCACCCGGCCGAGCTCTGGCGAAAGAGCGGGAGATACGACGCCATCGGCCCCGAGATGGCCCGTTTCAGTGACCGCCGCGACCGGCCGCTCGTGCTCGCGATGACAAACGAGGAGGTCGTCGCTTCGCTTGCAGCAAGTGAGATCCAGTCCTGGCGGCAGCTTCCAAAGCTCGTGTACCACATCCAGCTCAAGTTTCGCGACGATCCACGTCCGCGCGCCGGGCTCATCCGCGCGCGAGAGTTCACCATGAAGGACGGCTACTCGCTCGATCGCGACTCGGTTGGCCTGGACGTCCAGTACGAGGCCATGCACCATGCCTACCTGCAGATATTCGGGCGGTGCGGTCTGCCGGTGCTGCCCGTTGCCGCCGATGTCGGGATGATGGGCGGCTCGCAGGCAGAGGAGTTCATGTACCTGAACCCGCTCGGGGAGGACACGATCGTGCTCTGTGACTCCTGTGGCTATGCCCAGAACAGGCAGGTGGCGCGTTCTGCGCTGGCGCCCGGGCACGCGGAGCCACTGCTGGCGCTCGAGCGAGTCGCGACGCCGGGCGCCACGACCATCGAGAAACTGAGCCAGCAACTCGGCATCCCGGCGGAAAGGACGGAAAAGGCCTTGTTCCTGGCCACATCGGACGATCGCTTCGTCATCGCGGTGGTTCGCGGCGACATGCAGCTCAACGAGGCGAAGCTGGCGAGCGTGGTCAAGGCCAGTGAGCTCAGGCCTATGACCACCGAGGAGATAGGCGAGATCGGGAGTGTGGCCGGCTACGGCTCGCCTGTAGGCGTCGGCGACAGAGCCATAGTTGTCGTGGACGAGGTGGTGGCCGCGTCGCCCAACCTCGTTGCCGGCGCCAACGAGGCGGGCTTGCATCTTCGCAACGTCAACGTCGGACGGGACTACGAGCCGGACCACGTGGCCGACCTTGCCGCCGTGACCGACGGGCAGCCGTGCGTCGTCTGCGGGGAGCCGTTGCGTACCGCTCGAGGCGTCGAGGTGGGCAACATCTTCAAGCTGGGCACTCACTTCTCGACCGCACTCGGGGCTTACTACCTCGACGAGGACGGCACAGAGAAGCCGATCGTCATGGGGTGCTACGGGATCGGCGTCGGCCGGCTCTTCGCCTGCATCGCCGAGGAGCACCACGACGAGCGTGGGCTCGTGTGGCCGGCCGCAGTCGCGCCTTTCCTCGTCCACCTTTGCGCGATCGGCGAGGAGGGCCTGGCTGCTGCCGAGGGGATCGTCGCCGATCTCGAGGCGGGCGGCATCGACGTCCTGTTCGACGACCGGGCCGAGCGACCCGGCGTTCAGTTCAACGACGCAGAGTTGATCGGTTGCCCGGTGCGTCTGACGGTGTCGAAGCGATCTCTCGCGAGCGGAGGAGTCGAGGTGGGCCTGCGAGCTGACCCCGACGGCAAGCGAGAGGTCGTGGCGAGAGCGGACCTGTTGGAGTGGGTTGGCTCACGCACCGGCTCACCGCTTTGACGGTTCTCGGCCTCATCTCCGGGGCACCGCCTCGGTCAACGCCGAGCTGGCGCCGCGCGGTCGTGCCGACTCGAGCGAGACCCTGTCCCGGCGGCAGTGAGCTCACCTGTCCTGTTTGGCCAGGTACATCGTCGCATCCGCAACGGCCATCATCGTCTTCGGGTCGGTGGCATCCCACGGGTAGACGCACTGGCCGATGCTGAGCGACACCTCGACGGGTCCCGCAGGCAGCTCTATCGGTACCTCCATGGTGTCGAGTATCCGTCTTACGATGAAGTCCGCGACGGCCACGCCCCGGTATGCGGCTCGGTCGGAGCCGGCGGGGGAGGCTTCGATGTCGGGAAGGAGCACGAGAAACTCGTCCCCGCCGCGTCGTGCGACCAAGTCGCTCTCGCGAGCGCACTGGAGCAAGCGATGTGCCACGATGCGAAGGACCTCGTCTCCCGCGTCGTGACCATAGGCATCGTTGACGCCCTTGAAGCCGTCGATATCGACAAAGAGAACCGCCACCTCGGAGTTGTTGCGCCGCGACCTTGCAAGTGCGAGCTCGAGGCTCTCGTCGAAGAGGGGGCGGTTGGCAAGGCCGGTGAGCGGATCGTGTGAGGCGCGAAAGCGGAGCTGGGCCTCTACCTGCTTCCGCGAGGTCACGTCGTCGAGCAGCCCCTGGCGGACCCAGGGTCTACCGTCGCGCATCACGACGCGCGAGATCTCGCCTACCCAGATCTCCCGGCCCGCCGCGGTCCTCATGCGATACTCGAGGTGCAAGGTGTCCGAGCCTGCGGTGAGCAACGTTCTCGCCTCGAGAACGCGGTGGCGGTCATCGGGGTGGACGTGGCGCTCCCACCAGTTGGTGCCGATCCACTCGTCGCTTCCTACCCCGAAGACGCGCTCGACCGCGGAGCTGACGAAAGCGGGCTCGGAGTTCTCGCCAAGAGGCTCGATCCACGCGACGCTCGGAACCTGCTCGATGAGAGCACGGTTATTTGCCTCGGCGGAGCGGAGCTGCTCCTCGAGCACCTTGTGGTCGGAGACGTCGATCATCACTCCGAGGATGATGCGCCGACCGCTCATCGCGTCGAGCGACGTGGAGCACTCGTCTCTCACCCATACGGTGCGACCGTCGTCGGGCCTTACGATCCTGTACTCCTGCACGAGCACGCCGCCCGAATGCAGGTAGTCGGCGTACTCGAGGCTGATCCTCGTCCAGTCGTCACGGTGCACATGCTGCTCCCAGACGTCTTCGATCCCGAGCCACTCGGCCTGGGTGATGCCAAGCACCGTCTCGACCTGAGGGCTGACGAAGACGGTTGCGTACGGTCGGGACCCAGGCTCGGTCACCTCGTCTATGTAGAGCACGGCGGGAATGTGCTCTACGAGTTGGCGGAGTCGTTCGAGCTCGGTGATCGCGAGGCGGCTGAGCGACGCTAGCTCGCGCAGGGCGGGAGCCTCGAGCGCTGCGACATCGAGCACCGCCATGATGGAGGCAAGCGCTTCCGCGTACCTTGGCTCTTCGGTTGACGTGCTCACAGGCTATGCGCGATCGGGACCGTCTGGGAGTTGCTGTTAGGAGCTCAGTCCTTCCGCAACATCCCCGCGCACATGATGTCGAGCATCTTCGCCGGCGACGCGCCGTAGCTGGCAGCGCTCCCGGCCGTTCCACAGGTGCCCGCGACGAGGCAGATCAGGTCGGCAGCCGATATGTCCGCGCGGAGGGTGCCCTGCTGCTGGGCGCGCGCGAGAAGGCCCTCACCGATGTCCTCGAGCTCGCGCCTTAACCCACCGGAGCTCGCCTTGATGTCGACTCCGGCTCCAGAGAGCGCGTCAGCCAGGTCGCGCTTGTCGAGAGCGTAGGTGAGGAGGCGATCGAGGAGGGCGAAGAGGCCCGAAGCCGCATCCTTCGTCTCTGCAAGCATCCGCGCCTCTTTGACCAGGTGCTCGAAGTGGCTGAGCAGTATCGCCTCGAAGAGAGCTTCCTTGGTGGGAAAGTGGCGGTAGATCGTCCCCACGCCGACACCGGCTTCTTCGGCGACCCGATCTATCGGGGCAGAGAGCCCCTCGCTGCCGAGCACCTGCTCGGCCGCCTCGAGGACACGCTGCCGGTTCCTGAGCGAGTCTGAGCGCGGACGCCGGGACCCGACGGCTGCCGGGGTGTCGGAGCCGGGTTGCTCGAGCCTCATCGGAGAGCGAGCGTTCTCGACGCGCTCGCGCATCGAGTCGTGTTGACAAACGGAATATCAGTTCCGTATAGTGTAAGTGGAACCACCGCTCCGATTATAAAGCCAGCTGATGCAGCTGTCCACGGCCGCCGGCGCCCGCACCGTCGACAAAGGATCGCTGGATCTCTTCCCTAGGAGAAACCCCCATGTCGTTAACGTCCGAAGTCGTCGGACCACTCGAGTCCGGCAGCCTTGCAGCCAGGAGTCCTGATCCAAAGCGGTTCCATGCGCTCGCGATCATCGCTGTCGCCCAGTTGATGATCGTCCTCGACGCCTCGGTCGTCACGATCGCGCTGCCCTCTGCGCAGCGCGCGCTCGGGATATCGGTGGCGAATCGTCAGTGGGTGCTCACAGCCTACACCCTCGCGTTCGGCGGTCTCCTGCTGCTCGGGGGCCGGATCGCGGACTACGTCGGACGTAAGCGGATGTTCATCGTGAGCCTGCTGGGCTTTGCTGGAGCCTCGGCGCTCGGCGGGCTCGCGCCGACGGCATCCCTGCTCTTTGGTGCTCGAGCCCTGCAGGGGGCCTTTGCTGCCATCATGGCGCCGGCAGCTCTCTCCCTGCTCACGGTAGCCTTCACCGAACCGCACGAGCGAGCCAGGGCCTTCGGTGTCTACGGGGCCATCGCGGGCGGGGGCGCAGCGATCGGCCTGATCCTCGGCGGCGTCCTCACCGAGTACGCCTCGTGGCGCTGGACGCTTCTCATCAACGTGCCGATCGCCATCACGGCCGCCTGTTTTGCCTTCTCCCAAATACGCGAGAGCCGCAGCGAGAACCGCGGCCGTTACGACATCCTCGGCGCCTTGACGGTCACCGGGGGTCTTCTGGCTCTCGTATACGGATTCACCCGGGCGGAATCCGACGGCTGGAGCTCGGTCACGACCCTCGGCCTGCTCGTCACCGCAGCCGTCCTCCTCGTCGGCTTTGTCCTCGTCGAGATGAGGGCAACTCACCCGCTTCTTCCTCTGAGAGTGGTTCTCGATCACAACCGCGGCGGCGCCTTCTTGGCTTCGCTTCTTGTCGGAATAGCCCTGTTCGGAACTTTCCTCTTCCTGACCTACTACCTGCAGGGAACCCTTGGGTACTCTGCATTGAAGACCGGCTTCGCGTTCCTGCCCTTCTCTGCCGGCATCATCATCGGAGCCTCCCTCGCAAGCGGCCTGCTTCCCCGCCTCGGCGCGCGAACCGTCATCGGGGGCGGTCTGCTCATGGCTGCGGTCGGCTTGGCATGGTTCACCCGAATCGGCGTCGACACGAGCTACCTCGCCCACGTCCTGCCGGCCGAGCTCGTCGTCAGCCTCGGCATGGGCCTGGCGTTCGTCCCTCTCAACAGCATCGCCCTGATCGGCGTCTCGCCCGAGGACGCAGGGGTCGCGAGCGCCATGGTCAATGCCACCCAACAGGTCGGGGGCTCGCTCGGGACTGCCCTGCTGAACACCGTCGCAGCCTCGGCGACAGCGTCCTATATCGTCGTCCACGGCCGCTCCGTCTCGGCCGTCGCGCTCAGCCTGGTGCATGGATACACGACCGCGTTCGTCGTGAGCGCGCTGCTCCTCGTCGCCGCGGTCGTTGCGGCGCTCAGCCTCGTGCGGACGCCACGGAAGCCGGTCGCGACTGGCCGTGATCTCGTGGCAGCTGGCACTATCGAGACGTGAGCAGCGAGCAGACCAAGGCCGTCACGAGGCGGCACGATCCTCACCGGCGCGGCTTTGCGAGTGACAATTACGCCGGCGTGCATCCCTTGGTGCTGGCAGCGCTCGAAGCTGCCAACGGCGGTCATCAGGCCAGCTACGGAGGCGACGAGTACTCGGCCAGCCTGAGAGAGGTGTTCGGCGCCCATTTCGGCCCACGGTGCGACGTCTACCCGGTCTTCAACGGCACGGGTGCCAACGTCGTGTCCCTGCAGGCGATGACCAGTCGCTGGGAGGCTGTCATCTGCGCCGAGACCGCTCACATCAACCAAGACGAGTGTGGTGCCCCGGAGAAGGTCGCCGGTCTGAAGCTGCTGAGCGTGCCCACCACCTCCGGAAAGCTGACGCCCGAGCTGATAGCTATGCGACTGCAGGGAATCGGGGATCAGCATCGAGCACAGCCGCGGGTGGTGTCGGTCACGCAGTCGACCGAGCTGGGCACCTGCTACTCCCTCGACGAGCTGGCGGCTGTCTGCGAGAAGGCTCACAGCGAGGGGCTGTCGGTCCACCTGGACGGCGCCCGGATCTGCAACGC
This sequence comes from uncultured Acidimicrobiaceae bacterium, assembly GCA_964485645.1. Lineage (GTDB taxonomy): Bacteria > Actinomycetota > Acidimicrobiia > Acidimicrobiales > Bog-793 > JAKACA01. The sequence goes on from CAZAMA010000014.1 coordinate 6,250, forward strand.
GGCGGCGTTCCTCGGCGTCGGGCTCGCGGCGTTGACGAGCGATCTCGGGGTGGACGTCGTCTCCTTCGGCGGCACGAAGAACGGGCTCATGCTGGCCGATGCCGTCGTCGTGCTCAATCCCGGCGCAGTGTCCGGAATTGGCTACATCCGCAAGGCGAGCATGCAGCTCGCGTCGAAGATGCGCTTCGTCGCGGTGCAGTTCGAGGCGCTCCTGGCCGGCGACCTCTGGCTGGCCAATGCCCGGCGATCGAACGAGCTGGCAGCGCGGCTCGCGCGCGCGGTGCGTGACATACCCGGGGTCACGATCACCCAGCCCGTAGAGGCCAACGCCGTGTTCGCGATCGTCGATCCGGGAGTGGCCGAGCGGTTGCGGGGCGAGTTCAGCTTCTACACCTGGAGCGAGGTGACAGGAGAGCTTCGCTGGATGACGGCCTTCGACATGACGGAACAGGACGTGGACGCCTTCTCGGCGGCGCTCAGGGCGGAGATGGGATCACCGGCCAGCTGACGGGGGGGCTGCCGGGTCGCCCAAAGGCTGTGGCCGCGGATTCTGGAACTGTCCCGGTCGCGGATCGTCAGTCATTCGTCAAGCTGAGTTCACAGTCTGTTCAACTGCGGCCGGTACAGTGCCCTCATTGTGAGATCGAGACCGATTTGGGTCGAGAGCGAGTGCCCATGAGCACTCTCGGACCCGACGTCGCCATAGGCAGCCAGGATCCCACCGTGAGAACCAGGAAAGCTCAGGCCGCGATGCATGTGAGAGATCTCTCGCTCGGCTTCGGCACGTCCACTGTACTCTCCGGGCTCAACCTCGCTATCCCCGAAGGCGAGATAACCGCGCTGATAGGCCCGACAGGGTCGGGTAAGACTACGTTTCTGCGGTCCTTGAACCGCATGAACGACAAGGTGTCAAAGCACTGGCACCGCGGCACGATCCTTCTTGGTGGATCCGACATCTACGGAGCCGGCGTGCAGATGATGGCGTTGCGCCGGCGCGTCGGTATGGTGTTCCAGCGGCCCAATCCGTTCCCGATGTCGATCGCCGGCAACGTTCTCTCTGGGATCCGCGCCCACAAGATCGCGAGCAAGAGCCACCACAAGGACATCGTCGAAACACGGCTTCGCGAGGTCGGGCTATGGGATGCGGTGGCCGACCGGCTCAACTCGTCGCCGTTCAACCTGTCCGGCGGCCAGCAGCAGCTGCTGTGCCTGGCTCGTGCTCTCGCCATCGGCCCGGAGATCCTTCTTCTCGACGAGCCGACGTCATCTCTCGATCCGGTGACGACCGAGAGCATCGAAGCCATGATTCGAAGCTTGGTGCCCGCACTCACGATAATCATCGTCACGCACAACCTCGCCCAGGCACGCCGGATCTCGGACCATACAGTGTTCTTCTACCAGGGCAGGCTGGTCGAGTTCAGCGAGACCGCCCAGCTGTTCGATCGCCCGAGTGACCCCGAGACCGCTCGCTATGTGAGCGGACGGATGGGCTGAGACAGCACCGCCGGCCGAGGCCTACGCTCTGCCGGGTTGGATCCTGGCACTCGGCTAAGAGCAACGGTCAGTTCCTCTCGCTATGACGTTGCGTCAGCGCTACGACCAACCGGGCGGCGAGGATCAGTATGAGGACGAGCACTATGAGTATGAGGGCTGCGTCATAGGAGAGATCCTGAAAGGCGTTTGCCGGGTAGTTGTAGAAGGTCCAGACCGCGTAGGTCAGATACCCGACGGGTGCGTGGGTGAGAGCCAAGCTGGGCAGCTGGTCTGTGAAGCCTGCTGTGTACAGGAGAGGAGCAGTCTCTCCGATCGAGATGGCCAGAGCGACAAGTAGCCCGGTCGTGATGCCGGGCAGGGCCGCTTTCAGGGTTACTCGCCTCATGGCATGCAAGGGGGACATCCCGAGCGCCTCGGCGCCCTCCCGGTATGTGGTGGGGACTTGCCGCAGCGACGCCTCGGTCGACTTGGCAATGTAGGGAACGGTGAGAGCAGAGAGCGCGATCAACGCCGCGGCGAGGGAGAACTGCCAGTGGAGGCCAGCTGTCAGGGCGACGTAGCCCACGTAGCCAAGGACGATGGAGGGGATGCCCGCGAGCACCTCGGAGCCGCCGCGGAGCAGACTGCCTGACCGACCCCGCGCGTACTCGGCGAGGTAGACCCCGGCGCATATGCCAACCGTGCCTGCACAGACAGCAACTCCTGCCATGAGCAGCAGGGTCCCGAGGATCTCGTTTTCCAGGCCGCCACCCTGACCGGTACCCGGCTCGGTGATGACACTCCAGCGCCAGACGGGAACCGCTCGACCGAGAACGCCCCAGAGGACCGACACGAGGGGAGCTGCGATCACGACCACAGCCGCGCCACAGGCGACCCACCCGAGCTTGTTGGTGACGCGCCGGCGAAGAGAGGGCCGGCCGTAGAGGTCGAGGGCCGGCCCGCTCTCGCTGCCGGGGACCCGATCGCCGTCTCCGAGACGGCTTATGCCCGCGGGATCGGTCACGCTCAGATGCCCCTGCCCACTGGAAGGGTGGTGGTCGCGACTCTACGGACCAAAAGGCGTGCCCCGATGTTGGTGACGAGGGTGATCACGGCAAGCACGAGTGCGAGCTCGGCGAGCGTGTGGACAGCAAAGCCCGTTCCGTCCGACAGCGCTCCGTCCAGCTGGCTCACGATCGTGGCCGCAATCGTCCCCATCGGCAGGTAGAGGTTGGACGGAACGGTGCCGAGCACGGCGCCGGAGACCATGGCAACGGCCATCGTCTCGCCGAGGGCTCTCGCGAGGCCGAGCACCGAGGCTCCGATGATGCCTGCGCGGACCCAGGGAATGCTGACTTTCCTCGCAACCTCCCAGTCGCTCATCCCAAGTGCCCACGCGCCCTCCTTCGGGAGGCGTGGCACCTGGCGGAGCAGGTCTCGGGTGGTGGCAGCCACGATCGGCACGATCATCACGCCGAGGACCAGACCGGAGGTGAGCAGGCCCTCGCCGACACCGGTGTTACCGCGGAGAAAGTCAAAACCGGGCAGGTCCGGCATGTTGCGCGCGAGGAAAGGGCTCACGTGCAGCGCGAGGAAGGGGCCGAACGTGAGACTTCCCCAGAAGCCGAACACGACGCTCGGGATGCCGGCGAGCAGCTCCAGGAAGAGCCCGGCCGCGCCGGATGCGCGCCCTGGCAGCTTCTCGACGATCGCGAGCGCCGCACCGATCGACAGCGGCACGGCGAAGAGGATGGCGATTGCCGCGCTCTCGAGCGTCCCGAGTATCAGCGGGAGGGCGCCGTAGCTGACACCGGCCGGGTGGAGCACCCCGTTAGTGGTGACGGAGTTGCCGTAGGTGCTGCCGGGTTGCCAGGCGGTCCGGGTGAGAAAGCCGATTCCGTTGTACTTGACGGCGGGCCACGCGTCGTTGGCGAGGACCGCGAGAATGGCGACGAGAGTGGCGAGAGGAAGCAGCGCCGCAGCTCCGGTCACAAACTTGAGCGGCGTTGCGTCCCCGAAGATTGCCGTTCCCGAACCCACTCGGGCGCGAAAACGACGCGGCCCGCTCCCGCTCCTGCGCCGGCCCTCGGTGAGGGCCGGCGCAGGCTCTGCAAGGGGACTGTCGGGGGGCGAGTCGGCCGCCGGGGCCGGCGGCTGCGAGGCGTCATCGTCGAAGATCACCGCTGGGCCACCGCGTTCTGCCCTGTCGTCTCGCCCCAGTCAGCCAGCCGGCTCCTCCTCAGCCGCCCACCTGGGCGATCTGGCGCTCGGACAGCACCGTTACCGCCGGAGGCAGGGGCTGGAAGTTGACCTTGCTCAGAAAGCTGGTGCTCGCACCGCCAGAACGGCTGACGGCCCAGTCCAGGAAGGTCTTCACCGCCTGTGCCACAGCGGGGCTGCTCTCGTGTGCGGGGAGGATCCCGTACTCGTAATTGATGATCGGATAGCCGTCGGGGGCGGAGTCGTCGATCATCGAGAGCGTCTCGGAAGCAGGCGTCTTCTTCTCCAGCGCGGCAGCCTCCGCGACGATGGTGCTCGCCACGGGCGGTAGGAACCTGCCGGAGCGGTTCTTGACAAGTGCCTGGCCGAGGTGGCCGGCTTGGGTCTTCGCGAGGTAGCTGATCCCGATATAGGCGACACAGCCCGGAGTGGCTTCACATCCCGTCACCATTCCGCCGTTACCCTCTTCCCCGAGCGCGTTGGGGATCGCAGGGAAGGCGATGCTCGTACCGAAGCCGATCTTCTTGCCCCATACCGAGGGGTCCTGGTCGGAGAGGTACGAGCTGAACAAGAAGGTGTCCCCGCTGCTGTCGGTGCGGTGCAGGGCGACGATCTTCTCGGCCGGTAGCTTGACTCCCGGGTTGAGTGCCCGCAGCTGTGGGGCGTTCCACTCGGTGATCACGCCCCGGTAGATGCCGGAGAGCACCTGGCCGTCGAGCTTCAGGTGAGTGGAGGCAGGGATGCCCTTGACGTTGTAGTTGACCTGCTGGGCCGAGATCGCGAGGGCGATGTTCTTGAGGCCTGGGTGCTCGGTCACGTCCGACTTGGACAGGTAGGCATCAGACGCGCCGATGTCGACCGTGCCGGCCGCCGCCTCCGAGATGCCGGTTCCAGACCCGGTTCCTTCAGGGGTGATCGTCACGCTGCGATCATGGTTGTGATAGGCGGTCGACCACAGCTGGAACAGCGGGTACAGCAGGGTGCTCCCGCTCTCTGAGATGTTCACCGTGGCGCTGCGCGGCGCCGAGGCAGCAAGCTTCACGGTTGGGTTCGTGTGGGGAGTCGATGCCGAGGCGAGAGCCGGCGCGCCGAGCTGGACGAGCAGCCCGGAGGCTGCCGCCCCTACGAACACGGCCCTACGCCAGCGCCTGGGGCCGGCGCCTGCGGGAGCCCGACGCCGTCCGACGGTGCGATGGTTGGACCTGGAGAAGCTCATGTGTTGGTGTTCCTCCTCTATCTGGGGTGTCAATGGCAAAGTAGAGGTAGGAGATGAACGCCGCCTGAACGGCAGGGCACGGGGCGACCTGGATTACGTGAATTCTCGGGGCAGTCCTGCGACGGGCGGGTGAGCCTGACGCAGTTCCTAGGCTGTGAGGAGCCGACTCAAGGAGTCTCGGACGTGTCCAAGCGATGAGTACGAAGTGAAGCGCCATCTCGGGCTCGCCACGCTCTGCCTGGTGTTGTTCCTCACCTTTCTCGACAACACCGTCGTGAGTGTCGTCCTTGCAGAGGTTCAGTCCGGTCTCCATATAGGCGTGAGCGAGCTGCAATGGGTAGTGAACGGCTACGCGCTCGTATTCGCGAGCTTCATGCTCACCGCCGGCACCCTCGGCGATCTGTTCGGACGGAAGAAGGTCATGCTCTCGGGTGTGGCCGTGTTCTGCGCCGGCTCGATGCTCGCTGCCCTGGCACCTGATGCCAACGTGCTCATAGCCGGACGTGTCGTCATGGGGGTGGGCGCAGCCGCATCAGAGCCCGGCACGCTCTCGATGATCCGCCACCTTTATGCCGACGCGAGCGCGAGGGCCCGGGCGCTCGGGATCTGGACCGCGGTAGCCGGCCTGGCCCTGGCGCTCGGCCCGGTGATCGGCGGCGTTCTCGTGGGTGTCTGGTCCTGGCGGGCGATCTTCTGGTTCAACCTGGCCTTCGGCCTCGTCGCGTTCGTCGGCGCGGCTTTCGTCCTGCCCGAGACCTCGGATCCCGTCGGCCGTGGACTTGACCTTGGTGGTTTCGCGCTCGGCGCGGTCTCGATCGGAGCTGTCACCTTCGCCGTGATTCTCGGCGAGACCCACGGCTACCTGACGTGGTGGATCGACCTGCTCTTCGCCGGGTCGATAGCGGCTGTCGTCGCGTTTGTCGCCCTCGAGCGCCGGGCCGCCAATCCCGTGCTCAATCTGTCCTATTTCCGCAAAGCGCCTTTCACAGCTTCCAACCTCGTCGCGTTCGCCACGTATTTCGGGATTTTCTCGATCTTCTTCTTCGTGGCGCTCTACTTGCAAGAGGTAGTAGGTGCTTCGCCGTACTCGACCGCCGTCGACTTCGTCCCGATGGCGGCGGCGATGGTGGCGGCGTCCCTGCTCACGGGGCGCTGGGTGGCGGCTGTCGGGCCCCGACTCCCCATGGTCACGGGCTGTGCTCTCGCCGCAGCCGGCGTTATCGCCACGGAGATATACATGTCGCCGCATACTGGCTTCTCTACGCTTGGGTGGACGCTGCCGTTGGCAGGAGCCGGCTTTGGTATTGCCATGGTCCCGGCGACCTCGACCGCCTTATCGGTAATTCCTGCCGAACACTCCGGCATGGCGGCTTCCATGACGAACACGAGTCGCGAGCTCGGCGCCGTCGCGGGTGTCGCAGTTCTCGGCTCAGTGGTGAACGGCCAGCTGACCGTGAGCCTCGCGCACAGGCTCAGCGCAATTGGGATCCCTAAGCAGTTCCAGTCCGTCGTGATCGGCGCAGTCGAGTCGGGCTCGGTCCACCAGCAGGCCACCGCCTATCACGGTGGGGGCTCTCTCCAGGTGATCGTCGACAAGGTCGTCACCTCAGCTTACGGGGCTTTCGAATCCGGTCTCGATCTGGCGCTCGTCATGGCGGCTTCGGTGCTCGCACTTGCCTGTCTGATTGCTGCCGTCGGGCTCCGCCGGTGCGCGCCCGGGACCGGCGACCCCGGGTCCGCCGTCTCGGCGGACGACCCCGGGTCGCGGGCGCGCGCGGCGCGCCGAAGGTCGCGCGGCGAGGCGGCGGCCGAAGGATCGACGGTGCGGAACATGTTCGTGTCGAGCAGGTGAGCCACGAAGAGAGCGGCCGTGGCCGGGAGCGCTCGGCCGCTTCGGGCTACGAGGTTCCACGGCCGACTCAGGGGCAGAGGACCGACGCTCCACTCCTCGAGCGTGCCCTCTGCAAGTTGACGCGCGACTGCGGCTCTGGAGATGAGCGCGATGCCAAGGCCGACTATCGCGGACTCACGTAGCGCTCCATTCGAGCCCAAGGTGAGCCGTGTCGGGGCGATCCCGAGCTGCTCGAACAGTTCCTCTGCGGTGGCACGCGTACCGGAGCCGAGCTCTCGTACGAGCCAGGGCCTGGTGGTCAGCTCGGCCAGGGTCACAGTGCCGGGCAGCTTCTGAGCCCCGGAGCTGGGCGCGCTCACGACGACCAAGTCGTTGGGAGACTCGGCGAGACTGACGAGATCGGTACCGGGCGGCGGGCGGCCGCCGATGGCAAGGTCGACCTCTCCGGTGCTCAGCAGGCTCCAGAGCCTGTCGCGGTT
>CAZAMA010000014.1:13499-34811 GCA_964485645.1 uncultured Acidimicrobiaceae bacterium
TCGAGAACGATCTCCACCGCGGGATGACCTTCCCGAAACGACGCCAGCACCCCGGGAACGAGGTGCTCGCCCGCGGTGGTGACGGCGACGAGTCGCAGGCGACCGTGCTCAGGATCCGCGCTGGCCACGGTTGCGACGGCCGCCTCCTCGAGCAGGCCGAGCACCCTGCGGCCGTAGGACGCGAGCACGGTTCCGGCCGCCGTGAGACGCAAGCCCCTCCCTTCTCGCTCGACGAGGCGGACGCCCAGCTCCCGCTGGAGAGACGCGACTATCGCCGAGACTGCCGGTTGGGTGACGAACAGGCACCGGGCGGCCTCCTGCACCGACCCGGTCTCGGCGACGGCCACGAAGCTCCGCAGCTGGTTAGGCGTCATACATAAATATTACAGCATGAGTTAGCGCGAGAGTCTTAATAGACAACTGAGGAGTCTGGGCCCATGATGGTTGATATAGGGGCTGTTCTCACACGAAGGGAATGACTGCGATGGTGTCGTCGCCCGAAGGGGACGCGGGGCGTTGGGGGGCTGGTGTCATCCCCTACGCGCAGATGGGGTACTGGCAGCCCGACTACGAGCCGAAGAGCACCGACGTGATAGCTGCCTTTCGGATCACACCACAGCCCGGCGTGCCGCCCGAAGAAGCGGGAGCGGCCGTGGCCGGAGAGTCCTCGACTGCCACCTGGACGGTGGTGTGGACCGACAGACTGACCGCCTACGACCACTACCAGGCCAAGTGCTACAGGGTCGACCCCGTGCCGGGGGCAGATGGCCAGTACATCGCGCTCATCGCATACGAGCTCGACCTGTTCGAGGAGGGCTCCATCGCCAACCTCACCTCCTCGATAATCGGCAACGTCTTCGGCTTCAAGGCGATCAGGGCGCTTCGTCTCGAGGATCTCCGCATCCCCACCCACTACGTGAAGACCTTTCAGGGGCCCCCCCACGGCATCGTCATGGAAAGGGAGTACCTCAACAAGTTCGGTCGACCGCTGCTCGGGGCGACCACCAAGCCGAAACTCGGGCTGTCGGCCCGCAACTACGGCCGGGTGGTCTACGAGGCGCTGCGCGGGGGCCTCGACTTCACCAAGGACGACGAGAACATCAACAGCCAGCCGTTCATGCGCTGGCGAGACAGGTATCTCTACAGCATGGAGGGCGTGCAGCGAGCCCAGGCGGCCACCGGGGAGGTGAAAGGCCACTACCTCAACGTCACCGCGGCATCCATGGAGGACATGTACGAGCGCGCCGAGTTCGCGAAGTCGCTCGGCAGCGTCATCATCATGATGGACCTCACGGTCGGCTATTCGGCGATGACGTCGATGTCGAAGTGGGCCCGGGCGAACGGCGTCCTCCTGCACCTCCACCGGGCTGGTTACGCGACCTTTGCCCGCCAGAAGAACCACGGCGTCAACTTCCGGGTGGTGGCCAAGTGGTGCCGCCTGCTCGGAGTGGACCATCTGCACGCCGGGACCGTCGTAGGCAAGCTGGAGGGCGATCCGAACATCGTCGCGGGTTACTACGACACGCTTCGCCTGGAGCACGTGGCAGCCAACCCGCTGCACGGGATCTACTTCGATCAGGACTGGGCATCAATGCCCGGCGTAATGCCGGTGGCCTCCGGTGGCATCCATGCCGGGCAGGTTCACCAGTTGCTGCACTACCTCGGCGAGGACGTGATCATGCAGTTCGGCGGAGGCACGATCGGCCATCCGATGGGAATCGCCGCCGGAGCCAGCGCGAACCGAGTTGCCGTGGAGGCGATGGTCAAGGCGCGCAACGAGGGGAAGGACTTCCTGCGAGAAGGCGACGAGATCCTGCGCCTCGCCGCCAGGCGCAGCCCGGAGCTGCAGATGGCCCTCGACACCTGGGGAGACGTGTCGTTCGACTACGAGTCGACCGACACCCCAGACGTTCTGGCTACCCCCACCGCTTGAGCCGCTCAGATCGCCCAAGTAAGCCCGAGCCCGGACTGACTACGACAGGAGAGTAAAGGTGCGATGAGAGTCACTCAGGGAGCGTTCTCCTACCTGCCCGATCTCACAGACGAAGAGATCCGCGCCCAGCTCGACTACGCCATCAGGAGGAGGTGGGCCATATCCGTGGAGCTCACCGACGATCCGCATCCGCGCAACACCTACTGGGAGATGTGGGGCCTTCCCATGTTCGAGCTAGATGACGCCGGCGCAGCTCTCCACGAGGTGAGACGGTGCCGCGAGGCCTTTCCCAGCCATTACGTCCGCGTCTGCGCGTACGACCCGACACTTGGTCGCCAGACGACCGCGCTCGACTTCATCGTGCACCGTCCGCCCGCGGAACCTGGCTTTCGCCTCGACCGGCAGGAGGGGCCCGACAGAACGGTCCGTTACACGCTGTCCGCCTACGCGACGCAGGCTCCGCCGGGCGGGCGTTACGGCCCAGGGTGAGCAAAGTGGAGCGAGATCGGCGCCAGCCGCTGGGTTTCTCGATGGCACCTCCAGAGACCGAGCAGGGGCCCCAGAGCGAGCCTCGCGCCACGTCTCCCCAGTCGGGAGCCGCCTTTGTCGAGCGCGACGCCGCGCCGCTCGGCGATGACGACTATGTCGACCTGGAAGCCGAGCTCTCGTCCTCGGACGTCGACGGTGTTCTCGCCCGCCTCGACTCCGAGCTCGTGGGCCTCGTGCCTGTGAAGACCCGGATCCGGGAGATCTCGGCCCTGCTGCTGATTGACCGCCTTCGCGCCCGTTACCGCCTTGGCTCGGCCCGTCCCTCCCTCCATATGTGCTTCACGGGCAGCCCAGGCACGGGTAAGACGACGGTCGCGTTGCGGATGGCGGAGGTCCTGTACCGCCTTGGCTATCTACGGCGTAATGGACTTATATCTGTCACGAGAGATGATCTTGTGGGGCAGTACATAGGCCACACAGCTCCGAAGACGCGAGAGATACTGAAGCGCGCCATGGGGGGCGTGCTCTTCATCGACGAGGCGTACTACCTCTATAGGCAGGAGAACGAGCGAGATTACGGGCAGGAGACCATCGAGATTCTCCTGCAGGTGATGGAGAACGATCGTGATGACCTCGTCGTCATCCTGGCCGGCTACAGGGACAGGATGGACGCGTTCTTTCAGTCAAATCCTGGTATGAGCTCGCGGATAGCGCACCATATCGACTTCCCCGACTACAGCGCGGACGAGTTGCTGGCGATAGCGCAGTTGATGGTGTCGGAGCAGGGATATAGGCTGTCAGAAGAAGCCCGAGCTGCGATGTCTGCTTACATCGTGAGGCGGATGGGCCAACCCCGCTTCGCGAATGCGCGCAGCATCCGCAATGCGCTCGAACGAGCCCGTTTCCGGCAGGCCGATCGCCTCGTGTCCTCTGGGGCGCGGCATCTCGACAAGGCCGCTCTCATGGCTATCGAAGCCGACGACATACTTCGAAGCCGCGTGTTTGACCCCGTCACCGGGATCCTTCCGGCGCCTGATGGTGGTCAGGACTGAGGCGGCTGGGCCCGGCGGCCGGCGGCAAGCAGATCACGACCGTCGTGCCGTCCCCGCGGCGCGAGCTCAGGTCGAAGCTGGCCCCGAGCACCCTCGCTCTCTCGTGGATGCCGCTCAACCCGTAGGAGGTGGAGGCGCGTGCCGAGTCCGTATCGAAACCCCGACCGTCGTCGCTGACCACCAACCTCACACCCTCGGGGCTGGCCGCAAGCGAGATTGCGACGCGTGACGCAGCGGCATGCTTCACCACGTTCTGCAGTGCCTCCTGCACTATCCGGAACAGAGAGGCTTCGACGTGACTTGCCAGGTGCAGGTCCGCTAGATCGAGGTCAATCGCGAGGTCGGTGCCGAGGCTGGCCGCCACGCTCGTGATCGCCGCCGCGAGCCCGAGATCGTCGAGCACCGCGGGATGCAGGCCGACGATCGCACGTCTCGCCTCCTCGAGCGCGTCGGAGAGGAGGCGGCCGACCGCCTCCATCTCGGCGCGTGAGGTCGTCTCGCCGGGCGCGGACTGCGCGGCTGTCAGGTGGTACCACGCGCTGACGAGACGTTGGCTGATCCCGTCGTGGATATCGGCAGCAATGCGACGCCGGTCAAGTTCCTGCAGCTCGATCGTTCTCGCAGCGAAGCGTTCCAGCTCGGCTTCGCGATTGACCAGCCGGTCGTAGAGGACACCGTTCTCCACGATGCCCGCGAGGAGGTTGGCGACGCGGCTCAGAGCCTCCACGTCCGCGAGGTCGAAGTGCCCCGGACGGCGCGCGTGCACGTTCAGCGCGCCGACGATGCCATGGGGCCCGACCAGGGGTACCGAGACGAGGGAGCTGAACTCCTCGCCGCGCAGTGCAGGGATGTAGCGGTAGCGGGGATCGTTCCACTTGTCCTCCACGAGTGCGGGACGCCCCCGCTGCGCGACCCAGCCTGCTACGCCCTCGCCAATTGGCAGGCGAACGCTGCCCACGACTGGCTCGAACTCGGCGGGGGTCGCGCCCATGAGCACGACTTCGGCGGAGTCGTGCTCGACCACGTGGACGAAGCAGGCGTCGGCCGCAGTGGCCTCGACCACGAGCTCGGCTACGCGTCGCAGCATGACGCGCAGATTGTGCTCCTCGGCGCTCAGGTCGATGATCTGGCGGAGGATGCCTGACCAGGCCGCGTCGTCGCCGCTCGCCCGGATCTGGGACGCGGGTGCGGTCTTTGGATCCGACGGCTCGCTCACAGGAAGATTCCCTCCCGCAGGGCGAGGGCCACCGCCTGGGTGCGGTCGCTCACCTCGAGCTTGCGGAAGATGGAGCGTACGTGGGTCTTGATCGTCTCCTCGCCGAGCATGAGGCGTGCTGCCACGGCTCGGTTCGAGTTGCCGTGAACCATCAGCTCGAGCACCTCACTTTCACGCTGGCTGAGGCCAAGGTGGGCGCCGGGCCAGAACTCTCCGCGGTCGAGCCGAGCCGCCGAGAGAGCTACCCTGCCGGCCAGCGACGGGTCGACTACCACCTCTCCGTCGAGGACACGGCGCAGGTGGGCCACGAGATCCTCGGCAACAACCTGCTTGGTGAGATAGCCGGAAGCGCCCGCACGCAAGCCCTGGAAGAGGTACTGCTCGTCGTCATAGACCGTGAGCAGGACGATCTTTACCTCCGGGTCGTCCCGTCGCAGCTGCTCGCAGAGCTCGAGCCCGCTCATCGCCTTCATGCGCACGTCCACGAGAACGACATCAGGGCGCAACTCCGCGACAAGGGAGCGGGCCTTGGTCGGATCCGTCGTCGTTGCCACGACGATCGCCTTGTCCGCAAAGGGACGGAGCATGGCGGAGAGCCCGTCGAGAACCATCTGATGGTCGTCGACGACGAGGATCGAGATCGGGTCCACGGCTAGAAGAGTACGGAATGCTCCCTCCCTCTGTGGGGGGACGCCGGCTCACCCGTACCGGGCCTTTCCCACTTTGACTCCCTCTCGCGGGGGAGGAAGTCGGATATCTCCCTATCTAGGCTGTCGTGATGTCGCCATCGCTGTCAGCCCTCGAGCCGACCCGGGGCACTCCCGGCTCGAGCAAGAGAGCGAGGCCGCGGTGACCTACAAGCGGGTCGTTATCCGTCAGGCCGGTCAAGGCGACGACCGTCCCGTGATGCTTGCGATCGCGGGTGACAGCGCGGCGGGAAAGACGACCATCACCCGCGGGCTCGTCGCAGCGATGGCGGGGGAGGGTATCAACTCGCTCTGTGTGGACGACTACCACCGATTTGACAGGCAGGAGCGCAAATCTCTCCCGTTCACGCCCCTCAGCCCGGCATGCAACTACGTCGGGATAATGGAGCAGCACCTCCAACTCCTGGCGATGGGAGAGCCGGTGCTGAAGCCGGTCTACGAGCACCGCACTGGGATGCTGTTACGGCCCGTGCTGTTCGAGCCGGAGGAGTACGTGATCGTCGAGGGCCTGCTCCCGCTGCACAACCGCCTCGCGAGGGCGTGTTTCGACCTGAGCGTGTACGTGGATCCCCCTGAGGACATCCGCCGCCACTGGAAGATCGAGCGTGACGTCCGCGAACGCGGGTATGCCCCCGAGCAGGTGGCCGAGGATCTGCTGCGACGCGAGCCGGAGTCGGCTGCCTACATTCGTCCGCAACGCCAGTGGGCCGACATTGTCGTCCGTTTCGCTCCGATCGAAGAACGCGCAGTAGCCGGCGGGATCCTCTCGGCGACCATTCTCCTTCGCCCGACGGCGCCCCACCCCGACCTCGGCGCGATCCTCACCGAGGACACGCGGGAAGCAATCCATCTGAAGCTTGCCCGTGACGTCGACGGCAAGCCTGTCGACGCTCTCCACGTCCACGCGTATGCGTCGCGTGACGTCACAGCTCGAGTGGAAGAGGCAATCTGGCGGGGCCTCGGCATAGAAGACGACGTACCTGACTCACTGGGGGTGATAGGGCCAGGACTTCGCAGCGAGCCGCTCGCCGTCGTCCAGCTCCTGCTTCTCTACCACCTGCGGCTGGCCAAGCACGCCCTTAGGACCGACCCGTCACCGCAAGCGTCGTCGGCGCCCTCGACATCGACCGCTTCGCCGCCGCCGCTGTCGGTGCCCGCGAGGCGCGATCACAAAAAGACGTCGTCGTCGCCCGACTCGGGATCGTCGAGTCGAACGCCGGCCTCCTCTGCCTCGACCACGTCGAGGAGGAGTTGATCGTCGTCAGTCTCGTCGTCGAAGTCGATCTCGCTGTCCTCGTCGGGCTCGGACGCCTCTGACGGGCCGAGGCCGCTACCCTCAATCGAGTGAGCCGGGAGATCGGTGTGGCTAGTCATAGTACAACCAGCCTAACCTTGCCTGGTTCTTAGTGCTCAGCTGGCTCTGGGCGAAGACGCCGATCAAAGCCGTGACAGCAGTCGGAGGTGGGGGACAGGATTCGACGGTGACCGAGATCAGCTTTCCTCGCCAGTATGCCCGTACGCGGCGCTTCAGCCTCGGCGTGCCCCGAGGCTTCGTAATCTCCCCGGACGGTGCGCGGGTCCTCTTCCTGCGCTCCAAGTCAGGCTCTGATCCCCTGAGCTGCCTTTACGAGTTGGATGTCGCGACGGCTCTCGAGCGCCTCGTCGTCGATCCCCAGGCCGTCCTGGCAAGCGGGCTCGAACAGCTTGCCCCGGCGGAAAAAGCGCGCCGGGAGCGCGCTCGGGAGTCGTCGAGCGGCATCGTGCGCTTCCACGCCGACAGTACCGCGCGACGGGCCGTCTTCGACCTGTCCGGCCGCGTCTTCCTCGTCGATGTCGTGTCCGCAGCAGTGGCAGAGCTGGCTGTCAGCACCCCGGCAGTGGATCCCCGGCTGTCTCCCTCCGGCGAAGAAGTCGCCTATGTGAGTGGCGGCGCTCTCCGTGTCATCGGCGCGACCGGCTCGGGCGATCGCGCGGTTGCCGGACCGGAGACGGCCTGCAATGGCGCCTCTATCTCGGACCAGGTGACCTATGGGCTCGCAGAATTCGTAGCCGCCGAGGAGATGGACCGGCTGGACGGCTACTGGTGGTCGCCAGACAGCCGGCAGCTGCTCGTGGCTCGGGTAGACACGACCCAGGTGAGCCGTCGCTACATCGCCGACCCCGCTGACCCGACCAGCGCGCCAGTCGAGCTTGCCTATCCAGCCGCGGGCGGCACGAACGCCGAGGTCACCCTCCAGATAGTGAACCTTGGCCCAGGTGAAAGTAGGACCGACGTCGTGTGGGACCGCGGGACCTTCGAGTACCTGACCGCCGTGTGCTGGTCCAAGAGCGGCCTGCTGGTCGCGGTCCAGAGCCGGGACCAGAGTCGGCTCCGCCTCATGTCCGTGGATCCGAGCACCGGCGCCTGCTCGATCGTGCGGGAGGATCGGGATCCGTTGTGGGTGGACATCGTGGCCGGCGTGCCGGCTCAGCTTGGCGATGGCACCATCGTGTGGACTGCCGACCTTGATGGCGCCAAGCGCCTCCTCCTCGGAGATGGCGCCGTGACGCCTCCGGACCTGCAGGTTCGCCATGTCCTCGGAGTCGACGGCGACACCGTGCTCGTAGCTGCCTCTACCGAACCGACCGAGGTCGGAGTCTGGTCATGGTCGCCTGCGGGTGGCCTGCAAAGACTGGGCGCGGACGACGGGCGGTCCGTGACGACGGGCTGGTGCGGCGGGGGGACGACTGTGCTGGCGCAGGCACGCCTGGACAGTGCCGGGGTCGCCGTCGGCGTGTACCGGCAAGGGGAGCGCGTCGCGCAGATCGCCTCCCTGGGCGAGACTCCAGTGATCACACCGAGGCCGTTGCTGCGACGATTGGGCGAGCGACAGATCCGCACGGCCGTGCTATTCCCCGAAGGTCACGAGCCCGGATCGAAGCGGCTCCCCGTACTTCTTGACCCCTACGGCGGACCCCATGCCCAGATGGTGATGGCGGCTTCACGGAACTTCCTCGTCTCGCAGTGGTTCGCCAACCAGGGCTATTGCGTAGTGGTGGCCGACGGAAGGGGCACGCCGGGTCGGGGCCCTGACTGGGATCGCGCCGTTTTTGGCAGGATGGCCAGCATCGTGCTCGAAGACCAGGTGACAGCGCTCCACTCGGTGGCTGAGGCCTTCGACGACCTCGACCTCTCACGGGTGGCGATCCGCGGATGGTCGTTCGGCGGCTACCTCGCGGCACTCGCAGTGCTCCGGCGGCCTGAGGTCTTCCACGCCGCGGTCGCCGGCGCGCCCGTGACAGAGTGGCGGCTCTACGACACGCATTACACCGAGCGCTATCTTGGCGACCCTCGGGTTTCGGCCTCCGTCTACGACGAGAACTCCCTCATCGGTAGCGCAGCGGGACTCCGGCGTCCCCTTTTGCTGATACATGGACTCGCGGACGACAACGTCGCCGCCGCCAATACCTTGCAGCTCTCGTCTGCCTTGTTGGCTGCTGGTCGCCAGCACTGCGTGCTGCCGCTGTCGGGCGTGACGCACATGACACCCCAGGAGGTGGTGGCGGAGAACCTGCTCCTGCTGCAGGTCGACTTTCTTCGTTCTGCGCTCTCGCGATCGGAATCTACGCCCCCGTGACTCAGGCGATGGACCGATCGAGGCAGAATCGCTTCGCGCGCGCTCTCTTCGCGGGACTGCCACGCCGGTACGACGAGCTGGCAGAGGTGTTGTCCATGGGCCAGAACCGCCGGTGGCGCCGGGCAATGGTCGACCACGCGCTCGTCGCGTCACCAGGCCGTGTCCTCGACGTTGCCTCGGGAACTGCCGGGGTCGCGCTGCAGCTTGCTGCGCGCTGTGACGCGCATGTCGTCGGGTTGGACTTGACCCGCGAGATGCTGTGGCGCGGTGCCGAGAACGTCGCGCTGGCCGGTCAGTCGGAGCGCATCGCTCTCGTCCTCGGGCGCGGCGAGCAGCTGCCCTTCCCCGATGCCTGTTTTGACGCGTTGACGGTCACCTACCTACTGCGCTATGTCGACGATCCTGCGTCGACTCTGGCGGAGCTGGCACGGGTCGTGCGACCAGGCGGCACCGTCGCGAGCCTCGAATTCTTCGTACCGCCCGCAGCTGGCTGGCACCTTTTGTGGGTGCTCTACACAAGGCTCCTGCTCCCGGTCGCCGGATATCTGACCGGCGGTCCGAAGTGGTGGGAAGTGGGACGGTTCCTTGGTCCGAGCATCTCCGAGCACTACCGCAAGTACCCCGTCGACTGGACGGTGAAGGCCTGGCGGGATGCCGGGATCGACGAGGTGGGACAGCATGTCATGAGCCTCGGAGGCGGGCTCGTCACCTGGGGCCGGCGATCGTCGTGAGGTCGGCGCGACGCCTGCCGGGCGCTGGTAGGCGCTCGCAGAACGTCGCCGCGTCCGAGCCGCCCGCTAGCGCCGGAGGGACGCCACAAGGCTGGGATGCCGCCGGCAGCAAAGCGACAGCCCCCGAGGTCCAGGAAGTGACGGTGCGTCCCGCATTCTATGCGTCGAGCAACCATGGGGGCCTACGGGACTGGTGGACGGTGGTGCACCCCCCTTACACCGCCTGGCACCTGGCCTATGTGGTGATCGGCGCCTCGCTTGCGCCACGGCTTCATCTCGGCCGACTCCTCGCGACCCTGCTCGCCTTCTTCCTGGCTGTCGGGGTGGCTGCTCACGCCCTCGATGAGCTGCACGGACGCCCACTTCGCACCGAGATTCCCTCCGGTGTCCTCGTGACGGTATCGGCCGGCGCGCTTGTAGTCGCAGTCGCTCTCGGGGGCGTCGGGGCCTCGCAGATTGGATGGCCGATCGTGCCGTTCATAGTTGTCGGGCCGCTTCTCGTCGTGGCCTACAACGCCGAGTGGTTCGGAGGGCTCATACACAACGACAGCGCCTTTGCGCTTTCGTGGGGGGTCTTCCCACTTCTCACCGCATACGTCGCGCAGGCCGAGCGGCTCTCCGTCGTTGCCCTTGTCGCCGGCACGGGCGCGTTCGCTCTGTCTCGAGCCCAGCGGGTGCTCAGCACGCAGGCGCGCTGGGCCCGAAGGCGTGTCGCCGACGTGGAGGGAACCGTCTATCTTTCCGACGGAGGAACGCGTCCGTTGGATCGAAACCTGTTGCTCGAACCTGTTGAGAGGGCGCTTCGCCTCCTGTCCTGGTCGACGGTTCTCTTGGCGGCGTCCCTCGCCCTTGCCAGGCTCGGGTGAGCCAGCGGAACTGCCGGGAGAGGTGTGCGGTGGCCGGCGCTCGGGCCTGGTAGCCCGCTTGGGCGGTCGCTCATGCAAGACGCGACAGGGTGGGTGGCTGAGACGCCGCAGGAAAAATGTCGCTCACGCCCTTGACGCAGCGTCCCGCGGGGTGGACGATAGAGGGAGCGGGTGGAACTTCCCGTGATGTACCGGTAGACGGAAGGAGGATCAGCGTGAGAGCGTTGGACTGTTCCGAGGAGCTCGAGCCGCCGGGCAGACGGTGCCCGGGCTGACAAGCCCGGGCAGCCGATAGTCGGACGCCTGACCGCCATACTGGCCGGAGCCGTTCCATTCCTGGAACTGCCCATCCCCTGCGGAGTATGACCGCAAACAACCGGGTGGTCGGCACGTTCGAAGCTGTTGGCAGCAGTGCCGCCTCTAGGCGAGGCGGCGGCACTCCGCCTGAAGCACGGATGGCAAAGTCCATGCCGGATCATCGAAATGGGCACCGGACCGGCCTCCTGGCCGGTCCGTCCCGCGTCGAGTCGCCCATGTGCGACGCCGCAGCTGGCCGAGCCGGCGCCGCGGGTTCACCGCTTTCGCCGCCGGGAGGGTAGTCTCTCCGCTCTGTGATACCGACGCGAAGAGAGATCGAGCCATGGTCGAAGGAGCGGGTGCGAGAACTCGTCGCGGCTCATGACCGCGAGCGGGGGGCGCTTCTGCCCGTGCTCCACGACCTCCAGGACGCCTTCGGACACATAGACGGAGGTTCCATCACCGTCGTGGCCGAGCAGCTCAACGTCTCCGAGGCCGAGGTCCTGGGCGTTCTGAGCTTCTACCGGGACTTTAGACGAGCCCCGGCAGGTGCGTCGATCGTGCGTGTCTGCCGCGCGGAGGCGTGCCAGTCGATGGGGGCTGAGCCGCTCATATCCCATGCGAAGTCACGGTTGGGGGTTGCCGTCGGCGGGACGACGGCCGACGGTGCTCTGACGCTCGAGCAAGTCTTCTGTCTGGGCAACTGCGGGCTCTCGCCGGCGGTGATGATCGACGGTGAGGTATTCGGCAGGGTGGATCCACGCCGCTTCGACGAGCTGATGGACGACTTGGCATGACGGCTTTCTACGTCTCTTGCGACTCAGCTGCGCGCTCGGTCGGCTCCGAGGAAGTGGCCGCCGAGCTCGCGCGGCAGCTCTCGTCCCACGCGGCAGGTCAAGGCGCAGCTGCCGGCAAGCCGGATGTCGTACGGCCGGGATCGCGCGGCCTGCTCTGGCTCGAGCCCCTCGTCGAGGTGGACACGACCGGCGAGCGCATCGCGTTCGGACCGGTCCGAACCTCCGACGTCGCCGAGCTGGTCTCGAGAGTGCTGGCGGGGGAGGCGGACAAGTGTTCCACCTACCTCGGGCCGACGGTGGAGATCGACTACCTGGCGCGGCAGGACCGTGTGACGTTTGCCCGCGTGGGTGTCATCGATCCACTGTCACCTCGAGAGTACGAGGCGCACGGGGGACTCCAGGGACTGCGCCGGGCC
This sequence comes from uncultured Acidimicrobiaceae bacterium, assembly GCA_964485645.1. Classification (GTDB taxonomy): domain Bacteria; phylum Actinomycetota; class Acidimicrobiia; order Acidimicrobiales; family Bog-793; genus JAKACA01. Next base: position 25,621 of record CAZAMA010000014.1, read on the forward strand.
ACGGCGATGGAGCCGAAGGAGATCGTTGCCGAGGTCGTCCGATCCGGGCTGCGGGGAAGAGGCGGAGCGGGTTTTCCGACGGGAGTCAAGTGGCAGACCGTGCTCGACAGCCCAGGCGAGCTGAAGTTTGTCTGCTGCAACGCGGACGAGGGTGACTCGGGCACCTATGCGGACCGCATGCTCATGGAGGGTGATCCGTTCTCGGTGATCGAAGGCATGGCGATTGCGGCTCGTGCCGTGGGCGCGGCGGAGGGCTACATGTACATCCGCTCGGAGTACCCGGCGGCGGTAGCGACGATGCGAGCCGCTGTCGCGATCGCCGAGGAGCAGGGCTGGATAGGAGTCGAGAACGGGTTCTCCGTTCATGTGCGCGTCGGCGCCGGCGCCTACATCTGCGGCGAGGAGACATCGATGCTCGAGAGCCTCGAGGGTAAGCGGGCGGTAGCGCGCGCGAAGCCCCCGCTTCCCGCCGTCGAAGGCCTCTTCGGTTGCCCGACGGTTGTCAACAACGTGCTGTCCCTGGCGGCGGTGCCCTCTGTCCTGTCGCAGGGCGCCGAGGCTTACGAGCACCGTGGGACGGGGCGCTCGAGGGGAACCCAGGTCTTCCAGCTCGCCGGCAACGTCCGGCGCGCCGGGATCGTCGAAGCCCCGTTCGGGATCACCCTGCGCGAGCTGATCTACGGCTTCGGGGGCGGGAGCGCGAGCGGGCGTCCGATCCGGGCTGTCCAGATAGGCGGTCCGCTCGGCTCTTACCTGCCGGCTGACCGCCTCGACCTGCCTACGGACTACGAGGCGCTCGCGTCCGAGGGGGCGATGCTTGGCCACGGCGGGGTCGTCGTCTTCGACGACACCGTGGACATGGCGAGACAAGCCCGCTTCGCCATGGAGTTTTGTGCCGAAGAGTCGTGCGGTAAGTGCACGCCCTGTCGTATCGGGGCTGTGCGAGGGGTCGAAGTAATTGATCGGATCATCGCGGGGACGAACCGCGACGAGAACCTGGAGGTTCTCGAGGATCTCTGTGAGCTGATGGTCGAGGGATCACTGTGCGCGATGGGCGGGCTCACTCCGCAACCCGTGCGCAGCGCGCTCCGGCACTTTTCTCAAGACTTTCTAGGAGGAGATGGCGAGCGCGAGAGCCTTGCCATCGTGACGGCTGGGTCGTCGACCCGGCAGGGAGAGCTGCCATGACTCTGTTGAGAGAGCACGATCTCGGGACTCCAGCTCCGGCAGGTTCCGCGACGAGCGCTCCGGCCGTGAGCCTCGAGATCGACGGCCAGAACGTGACGGTTCCGGCGGGGACCTCGGTCATGAGGGCGGCCGCACTTTGCGGCGTCGAGGTGCCCAAGCTGTGCGCGACTGACTCGCTCCAGCCATTCGGCTCATGCCGGCTTTGCCTTGTCGAGATCGAGGGACGGAAGGGCACGCCGGCTTCTTGCACCACTCCGGCGGCAAAGGGCATGCGAGTAGCCACTCAGACACCCCGCCTCGAGCGGCTGCGCCGAGGCGTGATGGAGCTCTACATCTCGGACCACCCGCTCGACTGCCTGACGTGCGCAGCAAATGGAGACTGCGAGCTGCAGGACATGGCGGGTGCAGTGGGCCTGCGCGACGTCCGTTACGGCTACGCCGGTGACAATCACCTAGGCGCCGAGAAGGACGAGTCGAACCCCTATTTCACCTTTGACCCGTCCAAGTGCATTGTCTGCTCTCGCTGTGTGCGGGCCTGCGACGAGGTGCAAGGGACGCTGGCTCTCACGATCGAGGGTAGAGGCTTCGAGTCCAAGGTGGCGCCAGGCCCCGCCGGCAACTTCCTGCAGTCCGAATGCGTCTCGTGCGGGGCCTGCGTCCAGGCCTGCCCTACCGCGACTCTCGAGGAGAAGTCCGTGATCTCCCTCGGAGTCCCTCGCCGGACGGTGCTCACGACGTGCGCGTACTGCGGAGTGGGCTGCAGCTTCAAGGCCGAGCTGCGCGGCGACGAAGTCGTCCGCATGGTCCCGTACAAAGATGGCGGTGCCAACAGCGGTCATTCGTGCGTGAAGGGTCGCTTTGCCTGGGGCTATGCCACGCACAAGGACCGTATCGTGTCACCGATGCTTAGGGAGAAGATCACCGACGAGTGGCGAGAGGTGAGCTACGACGAGGCGCTCTCGTTTGCCGCTGATCGGCTGAAGGCGATTCAGGCGCGTTACGGAAGAGATTCGATCGGCGGAATCACTTCCTCCCGCTGTACCAACGAAGAGGTATATGTCGTTCAGAAGATGATCCGTGCCGGCTTCGGCAACAACAACACCGACACCTGCGCGCGCGTGTGCCACTCTCCCACGGGTTTCGGGTTGAAGCAGACGTTCGGCACGTCTGCCGGCACCCAGGACTTCAGGTCCGTCGAGAAAGCCGATGTGATCGTGGTGATCGGGGCCAACCCGACCGAGGCTCATCCCGTCTTTGCCTCGCGTATGAAGCGGCGGCTCCGCGCGGGAGCCCAGCTGATCGTCGTCGACCCGAGGCGGATCGACCTGGTTCGCTCGCCTCACATCAAGGCCGCCCACCACCTGCAGCTTCGACCGGGGACCAACGTCGCGGTCATGAACGCCTTGGCTCATGTCATCGTGACAGAGGGTCTCGTGGACACCGACTTCGTCACATCCCGATGCGACGCCGAGGACTATGCCGTCTGGTCCGCTTTTGTCTCGCGCCCGGAGAACAGCCCGGAGGCGACAGCTGAGATCACAGGCGTTCCAGCCGAGGAGCTGCGCGCGGCGGCCCGGCTGTATGGATCCGCGGGCAACGGTGCCATCTACTACGGCCTCGGTGTGACAGAGCACAGCCAGGGCTCGACAACGGTGATGGGGATGGCCAACCTGGCGATGGCGACCGGCAACATCGGCCGGGAGGGTGTCGGCGTCAACCCCCTCCGGGGCCAGAACAACGTCCAGGGCTCCTGCGACATGGGATCCTTCCCGCACGAGCTTCCTGGCTACCGCCATGTCTCCGACGATGCCGTGCGGGCCTCGTTCGAGGCCCTGTGGGGCAAGCCGCTCGTCTCGTCGCCGGGTCTGCGCATACCGAACATGTTCGACGCGGCGCTCGCGGGGGAGTTCCGTGCCATGTTCGTGCAAGGGGAGGACATCGCCCAGTCCGACCCCAACACAAAGCACGTCAAGGCGGCGCTCGAAGCGCTCGACCTCCTGATCGTGCAGGACCTGTTCCTGAACGAGACGGCGGCCTTCGCACACGTGTTCCTCCCCGGCACTTCGTTTCTCGAGAAGGACGGGACGTTCGTCAACGCCGAGCGCCGCATCAACCGGGTGCGCCCCGTCATGGCACCTAGATGCGGCAAGCAGGAGTGGGAGGTCGCCTGCGAGTTGGCGACGCGACTGGGGTACCCGATGTCCTATGCGAGCTCGGCAGAGATCATGGACGAGATTGCCTCGTTGACGCCGACCTTCTCCGGAGTGTCGTTCTCTCTCTTGGACTCGGTCGGAAGCGTGCAGTGGCCGTGCAACGACGCGGCACCGCTCGGTACGCCAGTCATGCATGTCGGCTCCTTCGTGCGCGGCCAAGGTCGCTTCGTCGAAACCCCCTTCATCCCTACAGACGAACGCACGACGAGGCGTTTCCCGTTGATTCTCACTACCGGTCGTATCCTCACCCAGTACAACGTCGGGGCGCAGACACGTAGGACGGCGAATGCCGTGTGGCATCCCGAGGATCTTCTCGACATCCACCCGTTTGACGCGTCCGAGCGGGGCATCCTCGACGGGGGACTGGTCGAGTTGGACAGCCGTGTCGGCTCCACCCAGCTCAGGGCGAGGTTGTCCGAGCGGATGCCGGTGGGTGTCGTCTACACGACGTTCCACCACCCGGTCTCGGGAGCAAACGTCGTGACCACTGAGCACTCTGACTGGGCGACCAACTGCCCCGAGTACAAGGTGACTGCGGTCCAGGTTCGCGCCAAGGTCGGGGCTGTACCCGGCTCCAAGGCAGCGCGGGCCGGTCTGGCTCCGGCCGGCAACGGCACCGGGAACGGGCATGGCACCGTCGACTCCGATGCAGGCTCTGGCGGTGACGGGACGACGCCTCGTCCTGATGCAACGATCGCGTCAGGCACACGAGTCGGTGTGTGAGACCGCGTGCCCGAGATGACTGAGCCGACGCCACCGCCCGAGGGGCCCGAAGCGGTACGAGGATCGCTCGGGCACGCGAAGGCGTCCTCGGCCGGCGCGTCCTTCGATCGAGGTGACGGACAGGTGCGTTCCCCGGTTCCCGACCTCGTGAGGATGCTCGATCAGATCGCCCGGAACTTCTCTCACCACCCGGCTGACCAGGCAGCGGGGGAGGTTGCACAGCACTTGAAGTCCTTCTGGTCGCCGCGCATGCTGAGCGACTTGCAGCAAGGAGTTGCCAGAGGCGAGCAAATCCATCCCGTTGCCCGTGATGCCCTCGGGCTGCTCGAGGGGTAGCCCCGCGTAAGACAGAGTCCTGATGGCTGGACAGCGATGTCCCTCTTGCCGACGAGCTCGGCACGGTCAGCGCCTGGAGCCTCCCGTGCCGGATGTTCCCGAGGGCCCAGGGGTCGTGGTACCCGGGCCAACCGCCCCCGATGCAGCAGAACCCGCAGCATCGAGCACGCTCTTCAGCATCTGAGAAGCGCCCATCAAGCCCGCGGACTCATAGGGAACGACGATCTTCGCGTTGTCGCTCTCGACCAGCCTTGACAAGGTGTCGAGCTGGAGGATCGCGAGGAGCTCTGGCGTAGGGTTAGACGCGAGGATCGCCGTGTACACCTGCCGCACTGCCTCCGCCCGCCCCTCTGCTTCCTGTATGAGAGCGGCTTTGCGGCCCTCCGCACGGAGGCGCACCGCCTCCCTCTCGCCCTCCGCCTGGCGCACCTGTGCCTGCTTCTGGCCCTCGGCCGCGAGAATGGCCGCCTGCTTCTTGCCCTCTGCCTCGTTGATGGCCGCCTGCCGCTCACCCTCGGCCTTTAGGATCAGGGCTCTCTTCTGCTGCTCAGCCTCCTTTTGGAGGCTCATCGCCTGCAAGACGTTGGTCGGCGGGACTATGTCGACGATCTCGATGCGGTTGATCCGAACTCCCCACTTGTCTGTCACCGGCTCCATGTGGCCCTGCAGCTCGGCGTTGATCCGCTCCCGCTCTGTCAGCGCCTCGTCCAGAGTGAGCCCACCGAAGACCGCTCGCAGCGCGGTGCGCGCCAGCTGGAAGATCGCCACGTCATAGCTGCTGACTGCGAAGAGCGCAGCTTTGGGATCCACGACCTGGCTGAAGATCGTGGCTGACACGAGGACGCTCACGTTGTCCTTCGTGATGACGTCTTGCTGGTCGCCGGTGCGTGGTATCTCGCGGACGTCGACGGTCTGAATCTGATCGACGAAGGGCACGAGAAACGTGAGGCCCGGGTTGCGAACCGAATGGTACTGACCCAGGCGCTTCTGGACGCCTACCGTGCCCTGCTGGATCAACCTCACCGAGCGGTAAAGAGTCGAGAGCACGAGAATTGCGATGACGACGAGAACGACGAGAAGGACGATCTCGGTGCCCGAGGTGGCGAGAATCATTGCACTCTCCTTATAGGTCTTCGGGCAGCTCGAGGGGAGCCAGACCGAGTGCCGGCAGGTCCTGGACTACGAACGTCGTGTTCTCGAGATCGAGGATCATCACGACAGTGTTGGGGGCTATGGGCGTACGGTCCTGGGAGACGGCCTTCCAGAGCTCGCCGTTGATACGGATTCGTCCTGGGTGAGCGGGACCGCCGACCGTCTCGGCCACGATTGCCTCGTGGCCGACGTGTCCCTTGATTCCCGAGACCAGCCGGTACTGCCCAGCAGACATCGCCTTCGCCACGGCCGGGCGCAAGAGCAGCAGCCCGAGCACAGCTGCGGCGACGAAGGCGGGAATCTGCACGATGACTCCCACGCCGGCAAGCGCCAGCACGGCCGCGACGACGGCTCCAAGAGCTACGAAGAGAGCGTAGAACGCACGGTGCCCGAACTCTGCCACGAGAAACACCGCAGCGATGGCGAACCACCAGAGAGCCTCACCCATAGCTCAACCTCATCTGCCTGTCCCTTTTCCGCTCCCACCGGCTCATTTTCGAACCCGGCGTCAGCGTGCGAGGCCCAGGCTAACCGCAGGTCACGGCTCGCGCCGCGCAACGTCCTAGGAGCTCTCGGGGACAGGCAAGGTCCCGCCAGGGGCTGCGCCACTGCCGGGCTCCACAGCCGAGGGCTGGGTTGTCGGGGGCTGGGTCGTCGCGGGCTGGGTCGTCGGGGGCTGGGTCGGACGCGGCGGTGTCGGGATCACCGGCGCGGTCGGCGGTGCTTGCGCTGAGGAGGGTCGCGGTGATCGAACGATTCCCGCGGCCAGCAAGGTGAGGTTGGGCACAAGAGTCATGCCCTCCTCGGTGCTGAAGACCACATAGATGAGGCCGACCGACACGATGTGGCCCTCGAGCGGCCCGCCCAGGGAGCCCGTGCGGACACGGACGAAGTCCCCGGCGCGAAAGGGACGCGCCAAGAGCAGCACTATGCCCGCGAACACGTTGCCAAGGCTCTGTTGCGCGGCGATGCCCAGGATGATGCCGGTGATGGTCCCGCCGAGGAGGAGCTGCGACACCCCGATACGCAGGATAGCGAGCGCCATCAGCAGCACGACGACGAGGCCGATGAGCGTGAGGATCAGTCGAATCGATGCCGCGGTCGCCTTGTCTGCAAGGCTGATCGCTCTCGCGAGCTGGTTGGCGATCTGGCGTACTGCGTAGGTGGCAAGGAGGAGCCAGGCACCCGCGAGGATGTACGCCAAGAGCCGGTGGAGGTGATTGGAGCTCTCCACCTGGCTGACCTTCTGCCCAAGTGCCGCCGACGCGTGCATCTCCCCGCCGAAATGAAACCCGATCCCGTAGGCCGTGACGGCCGCGGCGGCCACGACAAGGTCGATACCTACGCGCCTTCTGTCCACCGGTTCAATGTAGGTGCTGGCCCCGGTGCATACCCGGATCACCCCGAGGCGCCTGTAAGTGGGAAGCTCGTAGCGATGGATGAGAAGCTGTCCGTTCCTGGAGCGTCGCGAGCGGACGAGCAGGCAGGACCCCACCTGCACCACTGGCGCGACCCGCAGGTGGTCGCGCTGGCGTTGCTGGCGATGTCGGCGGGTTTCGGGCAGTTCGGGGCCGTCGCGGCACTTGGCAACGTCGCCCGGACCTTCGGTCACGTGACCTCTGGGGCGTCGCTTGCCGACCAGGCCGGTCTTTCCGGTACCGAGCTAGGTGTCGGCCTCGCGATCATCCGCCTGGCCTCTCTGGGCAGCCTCCCGCTCGCAGGAGTGGCGGACCGCTTCGGTCGGCGCCGGACGCTGATCGCGTCTTGTGTCCTTGGACTCATGATCACGGTGGGCTCTGCGCTCAGCCCTGGGTACTGGTGGTTAGTGATCGTCTTTGCTCTCGGCCGGCCGATGTTGAGTGCTACGAACGCGCTCGCGGGGGTAGCTGCGGCCGAGGAGACGAGCTCGCTGGAACGGACCAAGGCGATCGCCCTCATCGCGGCCGGTTATGGGATCGGCACCGGGCTCATAGCGTTCATTCACGGGCTCGTGGGCGGACAGCTTGGGTTTCGTGGCCTTGTGGGACTGGCAGCGATCCCACTCGTGCTCATGCCGGCGATCGCCCGCCGGGTGGAGGAGCCGGACCGCTTCGCCCGTCGCGCCGTCGCCGGAACCTACTCGGTCCCGGTGCTGAGCGCGGTGGCGCCCGAGTTCAGAAAAAGGCTGCTCACGGTCTCGATCATCACCTTTGGGCTCTCGATCATCACCGGGCCCGCCGACAGCTTCGTGTACCTCTATGCCGAGAACGTCGTCCACATGCGCGGGGCGGAGACCTCGGCGATGGTGGCTGCCGCCGGGGTCACGGGGCTTTGCGGGCTCCTGTTGGGGCGTTTCCTGGCTGATCGCATCGGGCGCCGTCCAACGATAGCCCTTGCGCTGGCCAGCATGGCGGGGCTCGGCATACTCACTTACTCCGGCTCGGCGACTGCGGTTCTAATGGGCTACGTGCTGGGGGTGCTGGCGGCGGCGACGCTCGCTCCGGCGGCCGGCGCTTTCGTCAACGAGCTCTTCCCGACGTCGATCCGAGCCTCGGTCGCAGGCTGGCAGGTCGGTGCGAGCGTGCTCGGGGCCACCGCCGGCCTGCTCGCCTTCGGAGCGATCGCTGATATCGGGAACCGGTTCGGCACGGCCGCAGTCGCGACGTTTCTTCCCGCGCTCGCGGGGACGCTCCTACTCCTGTTGCTGCCCGAGACCGCAGGGCGCGAGCTCGAGGACATCTGGCCCTCGGCGAAGAGGGGTCGCTGACGAGCGGAAGCCGGGGGCCGGCGGCAAAGTCGCCATCGCGGACGGTCACTGTCAGGCGGTCGCCGACACCAGGCCTAGCTTCACGGCGTCGGGGTTGCACTAGGGACCTGGCCAGGCATCTGGAGGCAGCCTTCTCACAACCGCGAGCTTCGCCGCGAGACCCTGGTCGGGCGGCCTTTCCAGTAGCTCGGCAAGGTGGGCGACTTGCGCTCTGTCGGGGTGCTTGCAAATGCACTCGCTCCCGATCATCGTCAGGCGCTGTCGACCACGAGTCCGGCGTGACGAGCGAGCACGTCGAAGTCGGCGTCGTCGTGGAGCAGCGGGAGGTGCGCCCGGAGGGCATGAGCGGCGATCAGGCAGTCGATCAGCTTGCGGACAGGCTCACCGCGGCGTCGACAGATACGGTAGAGCGCCGCCGCGTCCTCGTAGTCGGTCGGCATCGCCTGGAGGACAGAGGCGCGTGCGAGCAGGCCGCGAAGCTCTCGAAGATGGCGTTCGTCGCGGGCACCGGCGAGCACCTCCATGCGAACCGGGTGGCAGGTCGCGATCTCGTCGGCAAGTAGCTCGTCGACCCGGACACATGTCGGGCTGCCGGTGTTACGCAGGAGCTCCACCCACGCCGAGGTGTCGACAAGGATCATCCGACGCGACTGGCGCGCAGCTCATCGAGGTCGCCGGCCCAGCCCGACCCGCGCAGAGCGCGGGCGTGGTCGCGGTCGAGGGCTTCTGCAGCGACGATCCGCAGCGCGAAGTTGACCGCCTCTCGCTTGCTGGAGAGCTGGTACCGACGCATGACCGTGGCGCATGCCTCGTCGTCAAGATCGATATTTGTG
>CAZAMA010000015.1:0-34501 GCA_964485645.1 uncultured Acidimicrobiaceae bacterium
TACGACCCGTTGGAGACGGTTGTCTCCAGTCCGACCGGTCCGTCGCGCCTCGCTTGCACGCGCACCCCCGCCTCGGGGAGCGGGGCGAAGATGAAGGCCGGGTTCGACACCCCTTGCGAGAGAGCCACGGACGCGACCTCCTCGAGCGTCGCGAGCGAACGGCGAGCCTGGCCGAGGAGGCGCGGGAGAACCCGGTAGCTTGCAGGCGCAGCGGCGTTACGGCGAGCGAGGGTCGCGCCGTCGAGGAGCTCGCCCAGCCGATCCAGAGCCAGCGCGGCGAAAGGATCCTTCCAGAGCTCCTTCAGCGCCGGGTGGTAAGCCGAGAGCGGCGCCCGGAGGGCCTCTATCGAGAGGGCAAACACCACCTCTGACAACTCGAGCCGCCGGCGCGCGAATAGTGCGGCCAGTCCGGCCATGGCACTTGACGCCGGCGAGCCGTTCCCGGTCCCCGCCGAGAAGCCCTCATCGGCGATCGTCACCGAAGACCGGCTCTGCAGCACGAAGTTCGACATGAGCTCGCCCGCGGCGACCAGTCCTCGCGTCGGGAGCCGGGGAAGCTCTCCGTCGAGCATCTCGACCATCGCCTGGGCACGGGCGGGGTGAGTCGCGCTGTGCCCCGACACGAGCATGGAGATGCCGGCGAAGATGGTGGCGCGCGAGACGTACTGCGGGAGGTTCTCGCCCCCAAAGGACAGGCCGAGGAACGGCTGGCGGCGGTGGCGGCGCTCGCGCGCCTGCTCGAGGCTGTAGTGGCTCTTCGCGTCAGGGCCGGCACCGGCTGTGACCATGTATATGAAACCATCGGCATGGGTTTCCACGTGGTCCTGGAACCGCGTGTGCACGGCCGCGATATGGGCCGCCGCCCGGTCCGACAGCCGCACTCTCTCCCCTTCGAGTGCGACGCGCCGCAGTGTCTCGAGGTTGACATCGGCGCAGCTGTCGACCACCACTGTCATGGCGCTGCCCGGCTGCCGGAGAGCCCTGTTTCTTCGTGCCCGAGAAAGGCAACCATTTCCCCACTGCCGATCATGGAGGAAAGGCGACCGGTCAGAATGGACAGCTCGTCACCTCGCTGCCGCGGAGGCTCCTGCGACCGCGTGACAGGGACGTGGGCGCGGACGAGGCCGAGCAGGGGACCAAGCCTTGGTGCGATCTTCCGGCCGGTGACCTCCAGCGCCTGGCTCGCGACGACGGCAAGGACGGCGAGACTTGCCTCCAGCTGTGAGGAGACAAGCCGCTCCCGCTCATAGGCGAGGAGCGACGGCAGCGCGACGTCGTCGGACCCGTCGTAGGCGCCGCCCTCCGAAGCCGGCAGCACGGTGCGGGCCGCACCATGGCGGGCTCGCTCCCCGAGGGAGATCTGCACGAAGCCCAACAGCGCCGTCGACGCGTCGCGGCCTTCTCCTTCTGCGTCGAGACGGTCGGGAAGCAAGGACACTTCGGAACGGTGGAGCTTGGTGGTGTGCCGGTCGGCGAGCGTGCACAGGTCGGCCGAGACGGCAGACAGCGTGCTCATTGCGGGGTACACAGGTTGGTACGAGCCGCCACCCTCGAGCACGAGACCGAGTGGATGACCTCGCGACGGCGGCAGGTACACGACGTCGAGCGTCACCGCTCCGAGCGCGGTCCTGGCCACCTGCTCCATCTCAGCCGCCGCGCGCCGCGCCTGGCCGAGCACGAGGGGCAGGATTCGATAGCTGACCGGCGCCTGGAACGCGCGGCGGGGCCCGAGCGCACCTGCCAGCCAGTAGTTGAGCGAGTCGATCGCGCCTTTGGTGTACTTGTCGCCCCACATCGCCCCGAGAGCTGGATGGTACGCATCAACGGGCGCGTTCATGGCCTCAACCGAGAGGGAGAAGACCGCCTCGGCAAGGGCGGTGCGCTGCGTGGCCCTTAGGGCCGCGTCACTGGCGAGAGCTGCAGAGCACGGAGCGCCGTCCAGGAGCGCCGCCGCCTCGCCAGGCTCGAGCCGGCTCGGGCCGATCGCCCCGACGATTCGGCCGAGCACCACTCTCTCGCCGGCCGAGACCGCCCCGCCAAGAGGCACCTTCGGCATTTCAGCGCCAAGCAGGGCCACGAGCATGTCAGCCACCTCGGGCCGGCAGAGCCCATGACCGTCGAGGAGGTCTGCCAGCCGAGCGAAGACGATACCGCGCACCACCTGCTCGGAGAGCTCCGGCTGTCCAAAGCTGTCTCCGAGAGACACCATCGCGCCGTTGCCCAAGTGGTCGGGGCGCTCGGGACCAGATCCCCTCTCACCGGAGCGCTCCAGCTCCCAATATGCCAGCCGGGCTGCGGCCATGGCCTCGCGGGCCTGCGGGCCGACCACGACTGTCTCCCCAAGTGTGCTCACGCGGCGAAAGTGCTCGAGAGTGAGGTCGCTGCGGCGGTTGACCGTGAGAGTCATCGCTGCAGCTACGACCTCACAGGGCCGACCCGGGGGGGTGGGTCGGGACGCTCCTTGCCGCTGGCAGCGTCCTCGCGGTCCCCGCCTGCCGCGGGCTCTTGCTCGCGCACCGGCGTCGGGAGGTCGTCGAGCTCGCTCAGCAACGACTCCTTGAGTAGGCCGGGCCCCTGGTGCTCGGAGAGCTCCTGCCTGCCACCTGCCGCGCTCGCCACACGCGTGCCGAGCTCACCGCTCGCGATGGACTGAACAAGGCCCTGAACATCTGGATCCCAGTTTGCGACGTCCTTTAGCATCGGCACGTTGTCGCGCACGTTCTCATAGGCAAGGGAGGTGCCGCGCCCGAGAGGACGGCAGCCGCGCATATCGATCGCCTGCGCAGCGACGATCAGCTCGTGGGCGATCAGGCGGTGGGCAAGAGCCACGAGCTCGAAGGTCCGCCGCACGGCAAGTGGAGCCATGCTCGCGTGGTCCTCCATACCCTCGGCCACCTGGCCCGCGTAGTCGAGGGCGACGGGATTCGCGAGCGAGCGAGCCTCGGCCGCGAGCGCCGCGCACCACCGCCCCATAGGTTTCAGCCCGTTGGTCGAGCCCTGCTCTATCGCGAGCTCGCTCGGCAGACCGCTGAAGTGATTCCACAGGAGCTTTTGCACCCGCTCGTTGGCGACCTTCAGGGCGTTTGCGATCGCGATGCGCACAAGGTCGAGAGCCATCGCGATCGCGGCGACGTCGAAGTTGCCGACCGAGACGATGACGCCCTCGTCGACGAGGACGAGCGGGTTGTCGCTCGCGGAGTTCAGCTCCGCCTCGAGGGTGGAGCGCGCATAGGAGAGGGCGTCGTAGACAGCTCCGTGGGTTCGCGGCACGCACCGAAACGACAGCGGATCCTGCAGGTTTCTGGCCGCGCCGGGCTCCCAGAGGTACGAGCCCTCGAGGAGCTCCCGGAGGCGCTCGGCCGCGGCGTTCGGACCGATCTGGGGCTGCAGGCGCGCAACTCCGGGATGGATGATCGACAGGTTCCCCGCGAAGCCCTCGAGCGACATCGCCGCCGCCACCTCGAGCCAGTCGGCAAGGTCCGCGACGTCGTAGAGGACGAGCGACCCCCGCCCCAGGGTGACCCCGTTCGCACTGATCAACGCGAGCGCCTCTTTCGGCGCGAGCTCTATCGGTTCGAGACCGACAGCCGCGAGCGCGTCCCGGCCGCTCATCACCTTGCCTGCCACTTCGGCACGTCCGACACCGATGAGGACCTTGCCGATGTCGGACATCTCCGACAGGTCCCCCTGGCCGACAGAGCCGACCTCGCGGACGACTGGGTGGACGTCGCGGTTGAGAAGCGCGACGATCATCTCGACGAGCTCACGGCGAACGCCGACGCCTGCCTTGGCCATGCCGTTGGCTCGCGTCACCATCATGGCGCGCACCACGTCCACAGGTAGCGGGCGGCCGTAGGAAGACGTCTGATCGGCCACGGTCGCAAAGGAGAAACGGCCGAGCTGGTCGGAGGGGATCCGGTAACGGTAGAACGAGCCGAGGCCCGTGTTCAGCCCGTAGACGCTCTGGCCGCTTGCGAGCACCGCCTCGACGACGTCGCGGGCGAGGCGCACTCGTTTCAGGGCTTCGCCAGAGATCGTCACCCGCGCATGGTCGCGCGCGACCGCGACGACGTCTTCGACGGTGAGGCTTTCCCCGGTCAGCTCGACGACCCGCCGGCTCACCCGTCCGTCCCCGGTTCCCCGCTTTGGCGGCTCCTGGCGCCCGCCTGCCTCCACGACCGTGCAGCGTTGTCGGTGGCCTCGTCGGTGCCGGCTTCGTCGAGAGTGTCGCAGGCAAGGAGCGTCTCGGCCAGCACGGAGATGCCGTGTCCGACCTGGGCCAGGTCTGTCCACTCCTCGGGACAGTGGCTCCGCCCCTCGCGCGAGGGAACGAAGATCATCCCCATCGGACCGAGCCGCGCCATGTGGGCAGCAGCATGGCCTGCTCCACTTGGGAGAACGACCGGGTCGAAGCCACATGCGACCGCAGCGCGTGCGACGGCGTCGCAGACCCAGTTCGTCGCAAGGACCGGATCCTCACGTGAGACCCAGCTGAGCGACGTCGAGAGGGATCGCCGGCTCCCGATCTCGGCGACGGAGCGCTCGATGTCGCGCCCGAAGCTGGCGAGCCAGCTTGCGTCGTCGCTGCGCACCTCAGCCCACAGATCCGCCTCGGCCGGAACGACGTTGTGGGCACCGGGACGCACGTCGAGGCGCCCCGCCGTCGCGACGCCCCCCCTAGCGAGGTCCTCGATGCGAAGAGCCGCCTCGGCCGCTCCGAGCAGCGCGTCCCGGCGCTCGCCCATCGGGGTCGTGCCGGCATGGTCCGGCCTGCCCTCGAAAGCCGACAGCAGCCTGTGGATTCCGACGATCCCGCTCACAACTCCGATTGAGGCACCGGCCCTCTCGAGGCGGGGACCCTGTTCGATGTGGAGCTCGACGAAGCAGCGCAGCGCACCAAGTGGCCAGCGAGCTCCTTCGAGGCGCGCGGGATCGCCGCCGGCCGCCGCCAGCAAGTCGCGCAAACAGTGCCCGCCGGGGTCGACGAGATCCAGGTGCTCCGGCCCGAGAGCACCAACGATCGCACGACTCCCGACGCAGCTGAGACCGAAGTCGTTCGGCTCCTCGCCGAGAAAGTCAACGACGACGAGGTCGTGACGGAGCGCGTGACCCGACTCGGTCAGCATGCGGACGACTTCGATCGCTCCGAGAACGCCGACGATGCCGTCGAAGCGGCCGCCTCCGTGCACCGTGTCGGTGTGCGATCCCGTGACGAGAGCGGCTCGCCGTCCCTCGGTGCCCCTGAGCCTTCCGATGAGGTTGCCGCCTGCGTCGGTCTCGACTGTCAGTCCGGCAACTGCCATCTTCTTTCCTACCCAGGCGCGCGCCGCCATGTCGAAGGGTGAGAAGACCCGTCGCGTCCAGCCGGGAAGGTCGGGATCCCGGTAGGTCGAGATCACCTCGAGGTCGTCACCGACCCGCCCGAGGTCGGGCGCGAGCCCACCGGCACGACTCAAATCGTCGCTCCGGCTTGCCGCCCGTAGCTGACGAGCTCGACCCCCATGATCTGCTCGACCTCCCTCAGGGCCATCTCGTCACGCGTGCTCGAAGAGAGCGGGAGCAAGCCCTGGTCGACGACGAACAGGGCCACCTCGCGCCCCTCGCGCATCTCGGCAATCGAGACCGGGCGCCCAGTGTCGATCGAGAGGGTCGCGATGACGTCTGGATAGGTCGCAAGACGGAGCCCGTCGCTCTCGACCGTCATGTACTCATTGAGGAATCGCACCACGCAACCCTCGATTCGGAAGGCTCCATGATCGAAACCCCCGGCGGTGCGCAGGGGCTCGACGGAGCTGACGGCTCCTCGCGCCACGACTCTCCCGCCGGTTGCAGCGGTTGCAGCCTCGATCACCGCCTCGGCTCCCGGCGAGGCATTGCGCATGGCCGAGCCGAGGGCTAGTGCATAACTGATGGCCCCGAGTGCCGCATGCTGCTTGACGTAGCCCACCTCGATGGGGTGGCGTGCCGCCGCGATGAACCCTCCGGCACGGACGCAGACGTCGCGGAGCACGTCGGAAGTCGGGATCACCTGCCCTTTTACGACGACTTCCATCCCCCCGCAGAGCTGACGGTTGCCGCCGGCGACGGCCTGTACGGTCTGGTAGCCAAGAGTCGTGGTGAGACCGAGGGCGCCGAGCTTGCCGGTTGGGTGGGCTCTGACGTCTCCGGCGGCATCGAGGACCTTGACCCCGAGGATCGCGGACTGGATCCAACCGTTCAACGTCGTCGAAGAGCCGTTCTGGGCGGTCATGACTGCGCTCACCGAGCTCTCGAGCTCCCCGATCACGAGCTGGAGCGCTCTTACGTAGTCGAGGGGTCTTATCTCCCAATTGGGAGACGCCGGCGCTCCGATGGCGGTGACGGTCACGACCGTCTCGGTGTCGTCGAGCTCGTCTGGTGTGCAGAGAACGGGGCGGCCCACACTTGTCGCGAGCTCGCCCATCATCATCCCGTGCTCGACCCACCCACCGCCGCCGCAGGCGAGGACCGATCCCCCCCAGACTGCGTCGAGGGCGTCATCTCCGGTCAGCTCTCTCACCCCAGCACCTCCTTGTCGCCTCCGAGCCCGAGCCCGAAGCTGGAAGCCTCCCTTTGCGCCCGCTCGTACCCAGCGTCCGCGTAACGCAGGATACCGAGACCGCTATCGGCGTCGAGGCCGGACCGCAGGCGCCGGGCCGCGGACTCGGTTCCGTCAGCGATGATCGTGACTCCGGCACTTTGCATGTAGCCGGCATAGCCGGCACCACCCGCGTGCACCGCGACGAGATCGGCACCTGAGGCACATACAAGGAGTGCGTCAAGGATCGGCCAGTCCGAGATTGCGCTGCTCCCGTCGGCCATCTGCTCGGTCCCGATGTGCGGGTGCGTCATTCCTCCCGAATCGAAATGGTCGCGGGTGAACGCGACAGGGCCGGCGACGCGCCCTTGTGCGACGAGATCATTTGCCGCAAGGGCAAAGCGCGAGCGCTCGCCGTGACCGAGCCAGCAGCTTCGAGCAGGCAGACCCTGGGCGCCGACGTGCCGGCGGGCAAGCCCGAGCCAGGAACCGACCTCCGGGCGCGTTGCCGTCCTTTCCGCGAGGCTGTCCAACTCGGCGAGATCGGCTGCCTCACCGCTCAGCGCGACCCAGCGGAACGGGCCTATCCCCCTGCAGAACAACGGCCGCAGGTACCGCTCGGCGAAGCCGTCGATCTCGAAGGCTCTATGTGCCCCCGCCGCTTTGGCCTGCACCCTCAAGTTGTTCCCGTTCTCGAACACCACCGCGCCGGCTGTTTTCAGGGCCAGCATCGCCTCGACTTCGACGGCCATGGACTCGCGCGCCCGACGTGCCGTCTCGAGAGGATCACGGACGCGCTGCGCTGACCACTGCGCGAGCGAGACGCCGAGCGGGCAGTAGCCGAAGAGCGGGTCGTGAGCTGCGGTGAGGTCGGTGACAACGTCGGGTACGACGGCTCGCTCGGCCAGCTCCGCGTAGACAGCCGCGGCGTTTCCGACAAGAGCGACGACGCCGGTGGCCTCCGAGCGCCCCACCGGTGAGGCGCCATGACCGAGAGCGTCCAAGGCTTCGTCGAGGTTGCTCGCCACGAACGCGACGTGACCTCGCGCGAGCGCCCGTGCGCACTTGGCCTCGTCGACCTCGACGACAAGGCCCCGCCCGCCCGCCATCGTGATCCCGAGCGGCTGGGCCGACCCCATCCCGCCCAGCCCGGCGCTCAGCACCAACCTGCCCGCGAGCGAGCCCTCGAAGTGCTCGGCTGCGACTGCGCAGAGAAGCTCGTAGACACCTTCGAGCACCCCTTGGAAGCCGATGTACTGCCAGTCGCCGGCGGTGAGGCCGCCCCACATGATGAGGCCCCGGCTCTCCAGGTCGTCGAAGTACTCCTGGGTGGCGTAGTGACCGACGATGTTCCCGCACGCCATCACCACGAGTGGAGCGCCGGCGGAGGTCCGAAAGACGCCGATCGGCTTGCCCGACTGGACGACGAGCGTCTCGCCGTCCGCACGGGCGCGAAGCGACCGCACTATCCCATGAAACGACTCCCAGTTGCGGGCCGCCCTGCCGCGAGCCGCGTAGACGACGAGGTCCTCGGGCCGCTCGCCGATCTCGAGCACATTCTCGAGCATCCTCAGCAGCCCCTCCTGGCGCCAGCCCCGGCACCGAAGCTCGGGGCCGCGACCTGCGCGGATGCGCGCCTGGGCGGCCACCGACGGCTCAGCCACCGGCTGTCCCTCCGTGGGCCGGCTTGACAAGGCGGCCGCGCCCCGGCGAGCCGAGTACCGTGGCCCCGTCCCAGACGACCTCGCCGCGCGAGACCGTGAGCACGACACGACCAGCCGTCGTCATCTTGTCGTACGGGCTCCACAGCGCATTGGAATGCAGATCCTGCTCGTCTATGGCATAGCTCGACGTGGAGTCGAAGGCCACGATGTCCCCGTCCATCCCGATCTCGAGCGAGCCCTTGCCAGAAAGGCCGAACCGCTGCGCGGGCATCGCCGAGACGAGTCGCGCGAGATCGCCCGGGGTACCGCCCCGTGCGAAAAGGCCGGTCGCAAAAAGGGGAAGCAGGGTCTCAACTCCCGGCGCGCCGGAGTGGTTGTCGAAGATGTCGGGGTGGGTCTTGTCACCAAGCGGCCAGGGCGCGTGATCTGACGCGACGACGTCGATCGATCCGGCGGCTATCTGGTCCCAGAGCCCCTCCATGCTCGGCCGCGATCGCACCGGCGGGTTGATCTTGAGCCGGCCGCCGAGGCGCTCCATGTCGTCCTCGCAGAACCACAGGTAGTGGGGGCAGGTCTCCACGCTCACATCCGTACCGTCGGATCGAAAGCGCGCTGCCAGCTCGACCGAACGAGGCAGGCTCAGGTGACACAAATGAAGCTTCGCGCCAGTCGAGCGCGCGTACTCGAGCGCCGTGAGCACGGCCTGGGTCTCGCTGACCGGCGGCCGCGACAAGCAGTGCGCGAGCGGCGAGCCGCCGGGCAGGCGGCGAGCCCGCTCTATCAGCGGCTTGATGATCTCCTCGTTCTCGGCATGTACGCAGGCGACTGAGCCCGACTCGCGTATGGCCTCGAGCACCTCGATGAACTGGCCGTCGTGGATGCGCGGGAAGCGTCTCGCGTCGGTGCAAAAGAGAGAGAGCTTGAAACCCACCGCGCCGGCTGCCACGAGCGGGGCCACGTCCTCGGATCCTGTCCCGGGACGCACGGTGCCAAGCAGAGCTACGTCTATGACCGCCTCGCGCGCGACGCGGTCGCTCTTGGCGGCAAATACCTCCGGATCGACCACGGGCGCCTCGGCGTCATAAGGCATGTCGACCACCGTCGTCACGCCTCCGGCGGCCGCGGATCGCGTGAGTGCAGCGATCCCCTCGCCAGGATGGCTGCCGGAGTGCACATGGCAGTCGATTGCTCCCGGCAGCACGTAAGCTTCCCCGACGTCGATGCTACGGGTCGCTTCCTCGCCCGTCGGCTCGCCCGACAGAACCTCGACGATCCGCCCGTCGGATATGAGGACCCGGCCACGCCGCGGCTCGCCGCCACCGAGCACGACCCTGCCGGCGATCGATAGATCTGCTCGTGGCATCTAGAGGTCGGCTTGGTCGTGTGCCGCTGTAATCAAGACAGCCCCACGATCTCGCCGTTCTCGTCGATGTCGATCCTCTCGGCGGCCGGGCTCGAGCCGAGCCCCGGCATCGTACGAATGTCGCCACATATCGGGTAGACGAACCCGGCTCCGACGGACGCCCTGACCTCGCGCACCGCGAGCCTCCAGCCCGTCGGGGCACCGAGGAGCTTGGCGTCCGAGGAGAGCGAGTATTGGGTCTTTGCCATGCACAGCGGGAGGTTGCCGAAGCCGTTCTGCTCGAAGAGGTTGAGCTGCGAGTTCGCCTGGGCTGAGTAGTCGACTCCATCGGCCCCGTAGACCCGCGTCGCGATCGTCTCGATCTTCTCCCTGAGCGGCGCCTCGAGCGGGTAGAGGAAGCGAAACTCGCTCGGCTTGCTGGCCGCCTCTATGACGGCCTCTGCCAGCTCGGTCGCCCCCTTTCCTCCCTCGGTGAAGTGGTTGGAGACCGCGGCTCTCACACCCAGCTCGGCCGCGAGCTCCTTGATCGCCGCGTGCTCGGAGGCATGGTCGGTGGGAAAGGCGTTGATCGCCACCACCGGTGTGACACCTTGCATCTTCACGTTCTCGATGTGCTTGGCCAGGTTGGCGCCGCCCACGCGAACCTCGTCAGGGTTCTCCTCCAGCAGGGCTGGGGGCAGAGCCCGGCCGGCCACCACGCGGTGCTTGCCCGAGTGTGCCTTGAGCGCGCGTACGGTCGCGACGATCACCGCGGCATCAGGGGTGAGGCCCGATGTCCGGCACTTGATGTTGAAGAACCGCTCGGCGCCCATGTCGGCGCCGAATCCGGCCTCGGTCACGAGGAAGTCACCGGTGTGGATGCCGATCAGGTCGGCGACCACAGAGGAGTTACCTGTCGCTATGTTGCCAAATGGTCCCGTGTGCACGAAGACCGGCGTGTTCTCGATCGTCTGGAGGAGGTTGGGCTTGATCGCCTCCCGCATGATGACCGTCATCGAGCCGGCGCCCTTCAACTCCTCGGCGGTGACGGCCCTGCCGTCTTTCGTGTAGCCGACGACGATCCGCCCGAGACGAGCACGCAGGTCATGCAAGGAGGTGGAAAGGCCGAGGATAGCCATGGCTTCCGACGCTGCCGTGATGTCGAAGCCCGTCTGGCGCGTGACGCCGTCGTCCTTCGATCCGAGGCCGATGACGATGCTGCGAAGCGCGCGCTCGTTGATGTCGAGGACGCGGCGCCAGGTGATGTTGTTGAGGTCGAGACCGAGCGAGTTGCCCTGATGCAGGTGGTTGTCGACCATCGCCGAGAGCATGTTGTGCGCCGCGGTGACCGCGTGCATGTCCCCGGTCAGGTGGAGGTTCAGGGCTTCCATCGGGACAGCCTGGCTGTAGCCGCCACCGGCCGCGCCGCCCTTTATGCCGAAAGTCGGGCCCATCGAGGGCTGGCGTATGGAGATCGTCGCTCGCTTGCCGACGTGGGCCATGGCCTGGCCGAGCCCGACGGTCGTCGTCGTCTTGCCCTCGCCCAGTGGAGTCGGCGTGATGGCGGTCACCACCACGTACTTGGCCCTCGGACGGTCGGCGAGCTCCGCGATCGCCTCAAGCTTGACCTTGGCCACGCTCGCGCCGTAATGCTCGAGCAGGTTCTCCGGGATACCCATCGCCGAGGCAATTTCGGAGATCGGCCTAAGGGACGCGCTACGGGCAATCTCGAGGTCAGAGGGCATCGTCATGTCTCAGGCTTCCTTCTCTCTGTAGCCGGAGATGCCGATCGAGAATTCCGAACCGGCATCGAGAACAGCATCGAACAGGTACTGGCCGGCGGACCGGTCGCCATGGAGAAGATAGGAGCAGGCATCGCCGTCGTCGTCTCGGATGACGTCGCAGACTATCCGAGCCACGGAGCTTCGGAACACCGCACCGTCGGGGGTGACGGCGTCGGAGAGATCGATCGCACATACCTTCTCCAGCACGCGCCTCGAGTCCGCGCCGCTCAGGCGAATGAGGAATCCCCCGTGAGTCACGTCGACGACCGTCGTGAGCTCGCCGGAATTCCCACCGCCAGCCTCGTCGGCGAGAAGGGGCCACCTGCCGGCCCCAGCGACGAGCAGCCACTCGCCGGGCCCCGTGCCGGCCACGAGGGTGCCGTCTTCGACACGCCTCGCCCGCCCGAGCGCGCAGCGGAGAATTGCGGCCGCTTTCGATCGCGCCCCGGCCCGAACGAGCACCTTCGCGTACGGGCTCAGGTCGCAAAGCTGCAGGTCGCCCTTACCGGCCGTGGTCGATACCTCCCAGCCGTGCTCGTGTCCAACCGGCCCGCGGGCTCTGATCGGCGATCGCGCGACCATCGGTGTCTCCTGGTTGCTATCCACGCAGGCGATCCCCCTCGGGGTCGAAGTGGGCATGATGCTCCATGACCGTCGCCTCCACATGGCGGCCGTCGGGCAACTTGACTGTGACGGTGGTCCCGGCGACGGCGAGCCTGGCTGACACGAGAGCGAGGCAGATCGAGCGGCCGATCGTCGGCGAGAAGCGGCTGGAGGTGATCCTGCCCTCGATGGCACCGCTCGAGCTCACTATCTGACTTGCCTCCTCGGGCACGAGGTGCGAATCGCTCGGCTGCAGGCCGACGAGTCTCATGCCGTCACCTCGCTCGTGCTGCCACACAAGCTCCGGTTTGCCGGCGAAGTCCTCCTTGTCGAGCTTTACGAGCCAGTCGAGCCCGGCGCTCAGGGCCTGGGTCACTCCGTCGGTGTCCTGGCCAACGATGAAGTGGCCCTTCTCGAGGCGCATCACCCGCTGCGCTTCGAGGCCGAAGGGTCCCACTCCTAGGTCTTCCCCGTCCGACATGAGCCGTTCCCAGACATAAAGGCCGTAACCGGCCGGAACGTGGATCTCGAAGCTGAGCTCCCCGGTAAAGCCGATGCGCCACATGTGGCAGTCAGGCACACCGGCAACCGTCCCTGTCCGCACCTGCATGTACGAAAACGCCTCCGGCGAGAGATCCACGTCGGAGACAAGCCTGCCCAGCAGCTCACGAGAGCGCGGACCGGCAATGTTGATGCTGGCATAGGCCGACACCATCGAGGTGACGTGCACCTGCCAGGAAGGAAACGAGGTCTGCAGCCAGTTCTCCACCCACTCGTGCACCGCCTGGGCGCCCGAGCTCGTAGTGGACATGAAGTACCGGTCCGCTCCGAGGCGGCCGGTCACGCCGTCATCGACGACGACGCCGTCCTCTCCGCACATCACTCCATAACGGACAGAACCGACCTCCAGCTTCGACCACTTGTTGACGTACACAAAGTTGAGCAGCTTGGAAACGTCGGGGCCGCGCAGGTCGAGCTTGCCGAGGGGCGAGACGTCGATTATCCCGACGTTCTCCCGCACGTTGCGCACCTCTGCCGCGGCGTCTCCATAGTGTTCCGGGCGGATCCACTGACCAGCCACGATGGGCTTGGCACCGTGGCTGTCGTGCCAGGGTTGCATCGGAGAGTACCGCACCGGCTCGAGGATGCGACCTGCCAGCGCACCGAGGCTGATCGGGACATACGGCGGCCTCCAGACAGTCGTCCCGGTCTCCTCGATCGAACGCCCAGTCGCTTCGGCAAGGACCGCGACGGTGTTGATCGTCTCGAGCTTGCCCTGCGAGGGCCCCATCGTCGCGGTCGTGTAACGCTTGAGCAGCTCGACAGAGTCGTAGCCCTCCCGTGCGGCCGCGACGAGATCCTTTGAGTAGACATCCTCGGAGTAGTCGACGATCCCGTGAGTTCGCGCCCGGAACAGGGTGGGGTGCGGTGCCGGCTCGAGTCGGGGAATGTCGACCGAGCCCGCGTGCCCGAGCGCCCTGTGCGCCGCGGCGGTCCCCGTCGCGCGCCCGTGGGCGACGAGCGCCTGGAGGGGCCCGTCACCGACGATGCCCCCCGTTGCGAGCACTGCGTCGGGCAGGGCGTTGCCTGGAACGAAGCGGGCCGCCCGCTCGTCGTATCGCGGCCTGTCCCCTGCCATGTTGACGAGCAGCGTGGGCGCGGTCCACCCGACCGCGGTCACGAGCAGGTCGCAGTCGACGACCGACCCGTCTCCGAGCTCGACCTGCTCGACCTGCCCACGGCCCAGTGCCCTCACGAGCTCGCCTCCCGAGCCCGCATCGACCACCTGCAAGACCTCGACGCCAACTCGATCAAGGTCTGCCGCCGCGGCGAGGCCCGACTCGTTGGCGGCGAATACCACCGCCTGCTGGCCGGGCTTCACGGCATAGAGGTTGACGAGCCTTCGTGCCGCGGTCGAGAGCATCACGCCCGGGAGGTCGTTGCCCTCGAAGACATAGGGCCGCTCGATCAGCCCGGTCGCGACGACGAGGGTCTTCGCGCGGGCCTTCACGAGACGCTCTGCCACCTGCGGCAGCTCGCGCTGGAGCACGGCTACCCAGTTGTCGTCGTACCGGCCGGTGACGACCGAGTTGGTCATGACCTCGATGCCACGGTGGGCTTCGACCTCGTCGCGCATCGCCCGCAAGGCCACGAGATCCTCGGGCCCGCCGAAGCGGAGGTGACCCCCGAGCTCGTACTCCTCCTCGACCAGGATCACGTTCGCCCCGGCGTCTGCTGCTCCGAGCGCAGCGGCCATGCCGGCGGGCCCTCCCCCGGCCACAACGACGTCCGGATGGACGTAGCGCTTGTCATAGGTCCCGTGCGGCGACGAGGCCTGCACCCGGCCACCGGCCGCGAAGCGTTGGAGGACCTTCTCATAGGTGGGCCAGAGGCGCTGAGGCTTGATAAACGTCTTGTAGTAAAAACCCGCACCGATGAAGCGGCCTACGAGCTGGTTGGCAGTGCCCACGTCGTAGCGAAGCGAGGGCCAGCCTGTCTGGGCCTCGACGGCCATGCCCTCGCGCAGGCGGCGGTGGGCGGCGCGCACGTTGGGCTCGTCGCCGACCTGGACGATGCATCCTGGGTCGTGGAAGGTCGCGCTCAGCACGCTTCGGGGCCTGTGGTACTTGAAGCTGCGGGAGAAGATTCTCTCGCCTTCGGCCAAGAGCGCCGAGACGATCGTGTCCCCGTCGAAACCACGGTGCTCCACCCCGTTGAAGGTGAAGTTGAGCCGCTTGGCGCGATCGATGACCTCGCCCTCCTGGCGACCGAGGCGCGAGATCATGGCGGTCGGCCGGCGACGCGAGCTGATCATGACGACTCCTCGCTGGAGCTCTCGACACCGAAAGGTCGGCTCGACTTGACATCGTTCGTAAGGGTGTTGCGTTCGACGACGAAGAACTTCCGGCAGCCCGAGGCGTGGTACCACTTCTCGACTGTCCATCCGGCGGGATTGCTCTTGTCGTAGAGATAGTGACGCCAAAGCGCCGGGTCGACAGCACCCGGGGCCGGTCGCGTCCCGAGCTCGCCGAAGTAGGAGAACTCACTCGAGTTGCGAGGCCCACAGTTGGGGCAGGGAACGCGGATCATCTCAGTGGCCCACCGCTGCAGCGCCACGCTCGCTTGCAAGGCGACCCTCGGCGAAACGGGCCAGATCGAAAGCGGCGATCAATTGCGGAGTCCTTCCTGTCGCGACGAGCTCGGCCATCGCCTCCGCAGCGGCCGGACCAGCTTTGAATCCGTAGGTCCCCCAGCCGACGTCGACGAGGAAGCCCTCGACTTCGGTTATCCCCATGATCGGCGAGAAGTCTGGGGTGATATCGCACAGACCAGCCCACTGGCGTAGCACTCGCATCTTCGATATGGAAGGCATCAGCTCGAGGACGTGGCTGGCAAGCTCCTCGGTGAACTCGAGCGAGCCTCGCATCGAATACGAGGCATACGGGTCGGTGCTGGCACCGAAGACGAGCTCGCCCCGGTCGGTCTGGCTCACATATACGTGCAGGCTGCCGGAGACGACCACGGCATCGAGGAACATCTTCACCGGCTCGGTGACCGCTGCCTGCAGCGGGTGGGTGATGATCGGCAGCTTCACCCCGGCCATGGCGCTCACGAGGCTCGCCCACCCCGCCGTGCAGTTGAGGACGACCGGTGCGCCGATGTCGCCCTTGCTCGTCGAGACGCCGGTAACCCTTCCTTTCTCCGTCCTGATACCGGTCACCTCTGTGTTCTGGTGAATCTGCACCCCGAGACGGTCACCGGCCCTGGCGTAGCCCCAGTTGACGGCGTCATGGCGGATGATGCCGCCGGGTGGGTGGTACAACGCTCCGATGATCGGGTAGCGAGTGTCGTCCGAGACGTCCATGAACGGGACGAGCCGCTTTATCTCCTCGGGAGTGATCACCTCCGAGTCGACTCCCTGCAGCTTGTTCACCTCCGCCCGCCACCGCATCGTCCGCAGCGACGAGTCGTTGTGCGCGAGCGTCAAGTGGCCCCGGGGCGCGAACATGACGTTGAAGTTGAGATCGGCGGCAAGCGTTCGATAGAGCTGCACGGACCGGTCGTAGAACCTCACCCCTTCGGGGGTGAGGTAGTTCGACCGTAGGATCGCGGTATTGCGACCCGAGCCGCCGCCGCCGACGTACCCCTTGTCGACGACTGCCACTTTGGAGATGCCGTGGTTGGCGGCGAGGTAGTAAGCCGTGGCGAGACCGTGGACACCGGCGCCGATGATGACGACGTCGTAGCTCTTCTCGAGATCAAAGCTGCGCCACACCCGTGGCCAATCCTCATGGGTGAGGCCGTGGCGCACGAGGTTGAGCGCCGAGTACCTCGACAGAGCTCCTTGGGGTCGCCGACCAAAAGGTCTCGTTGATCTTGGGCCATTCTCGCGCGGCTGCATCGGGTGAGGCATCATAGTAGGTCTAGGAAACAACGTCCACTGGAGGTGGACCGCATGTCGCCCAGGCAAGCGGCTCGCTTACTAACCTCGCTGGGGTCGAAGCATGGCGGAGGGGATCGACGCCGCCTGGCGGGATCGACGCCGGCCCGACCGGTCCTCGATCTGCGACCTTGGGTGGGCACGGTTACTGTGTGGCAAGGAGAAGCTGGCCCGGCATCAGCCGGCCCAGTCCTGTGAGAGAGAGACGACAAGATGCGTGCTGTGGTGTTCGCGGACGGAGAGCTTTCGATAAAGGACCGTCCCGATCCGGTTCCCGCCGAGCAGGAGCTGCTCGTCAAAGTCGAAGCTGCCGGCATCAACGGTGCAGACATCTCCCAGCGCGCCGGGCGGTACCCGCCCCCGCCGGGCGCTCCGCCAGACGTGGCAGGTCTCGAGCTTGCCGGCACGATCCTCGAAGTCGGCAGCCAGGTGCTCCGGTTCAAGCCGGGCGACAAGGTGATGAGCATCGCGGCCGGCGGTGGCCAAGCCGAGCTCTGCGTCGTGCACGAGAGAGTTGCCATGCCGGTCCCACCCTCGCTCTCGCCCTTGGAGGCCGGGGGATTTCCCGAGGTCTTCACGACGGCCTACGACGCGCTCTTCACCCAGTGCGGGCTCGGTGCCGGGGAGCGCCTCCTTGTCACCGGAGCCGCCGGAGGTGTCGGCCTTGCGGCGGTCCAACTCGGGGTGCAGATAGGAGCAAGTGTCGTCGCAAGCGTGCGTCGTCCCGAGCACCACGACGCCGTGGCCGCCTTCGGTGCCAAGGTCGTGAACCCTGCCGAGGCGACGGACTCCGGTCCCTACGACGTCGTGCTCGAGCTCGTCGGCGGGCCGAACCTCGAGGCGGACCTGGGCGCCCTCGCGATCTGCGGGCGCATAGTCGTGATCGGCACCGCGGCCGGCTCGAGCGCGACGGTCGACCTGCGACAGCTCATGAGCAAGCGCGCGATGCTCCGGGCCTCGACCTTGCGTGCGCGGCCCCTCGAGGAGAAGGCCGCCGCGGCGCGGTTGGTCGAACGACACGTGTTACCGCTAGTGGCCGCTGGGAAGCTCCGAGTACCCGTCGCAGCTAGTTTCCCCTTGGCGCAGGCCGAGGACGCGTACGCCAGGTTCACCTCGGGCAAGCTCGGAAAGATCGTCCTCGAGGTTGGCTGAGGGTACGCGAGCCTTAGCAGGAGAGATCCACACATGGAGGTGAACCGGATGCTCGTCGGTGAGTCGCGCGCTGGGACCGGGCCGAACGCGGCCCACGTCAATACGGTGCTCGGTAGCCGTGACGGGCCGGTCGGGATCTCATGGGCAACGGGCCTGGCCACCCCGCGAGCCGGGCACGCAAGCTTTCTGGTCGCGGCCCGGCCAGGCGTGGCCGCGCAACCCCCGACTTTGTTTGTCAACAAGGCCGCCATCGCCGACGACACCCACGCGAACCTGACCTGGGGGCCAGCCCAAGCAGGCGTGGCGCGCGGTGTGGGGCTCGCGCTGGAGGAGGGCGTCATAGCGCGCGACGAAGTTCACGATCTCGTCCTCATCGCGGCCGTATGGGTCAATCCAGCTGCCGATGACGCCGGCGCCATCTTCGAGAACAACACGGCGGCCACGGTCCAGGCACTGCGAAATGCCAAGGCCGGTCTGCCTGGCGTCGACGAGTTCCTCGATGCGGCTCGCGCCCCGTTCAACTCCTTCTTCCGGCCGGTATGACACCCACTCCGGAATCCGCGCACGGCGACGGGCGCGCGCGCGCCACCGAAGCGGCCGTATGCCACTCGTTCGGCGCGCCCCTTGCGATCGAGCAGCTACTGATCAGACCGCCTGAGGACGAGGAGCTCATGGTGCGCCTCGCGGCCTGCGCCATCTGCCATAGCGACATCGCCTACATGGGCGGAGCCTGGGGTGGAACGCTACCTTCGGTGTACGGGCACGAGGCCGCCGGCGTCGTGGAAGAGGTGGGCGCCATGGTCTCGGGCATCTCCGTCGGAGACCATGTAGTGGTCACCTTGATCCGGGCGTGCGGCAGATGTCAACGGTGCGCGCAGGGAAGACCGACCCTGTGCGAGGGCCTGCCGGCTGGGGGCCAAGACGAGGTGCTGAGCACACTCGATGGCCTGCCGGTTCACCAAGGAATGCGAGTAGGCGCCTTCGCCGAGCTCGTCACCGTCCACTTCTCCCAGGTTGCGGTCGTAGCGCCGGACATCCCCCTCGACTCTGCCAGCCTGCTCGCATGCGGAGTCCTCACCGGTTACGGCGCCGTCGTCAACACCGCACAAGTCGAGCCCGGCGGCAGCGTCGTCGTGATCGGTACCGGGGGAGTCGGGCTCAACTGCGTCCAAGGAGCCGTCCTTGCCGGTGCCGAGCAGGTCATCGCGGTCGACATCGTCGAGGCGAAGCTCGCCGTCGCGAGAGCATTCGGCGCCACCCACGGCTTCGACGCGTCGAGCGGCGACGCCGGCGAGGCCGTGAGAGAGGCGACAGGCGGCCATGGCGCCGACTACGTCTTTGTCGCCGCCGGCGTCGCGAGCCTCGTCGAGGAGGGTGCGGCCATGCTGAGGCGAGGCGGGACCCTCGTAATCGTCGGCATGCCGCCTACTGGCGCGATCATATCGCTCGACCCGGTCTCCATCGCAGATGGCAGCTTGCGTATCCTCGGGAGCAAGATGGGCAATTCCCGGCCGCAAGAGGACATCGCAACGCTCGTCGGGCTCTACGAGTCGGGCCGCCTCAAGTTGGACGAGCTCATCTCCGAACGCTTCGAGCTTGCTCACATCAACGAGGCGATCGACTCGGCGCGGCGCGGCGAGCAGCTGCGACCCGTGGTTGTCTTCGGAGAGAGATAGCACGTCGCGAGGTGACCTCGAGGACGTACGACCCCGGCGATCAAGTCCGCGCGCGCGGCCGCTGCCTCTGCGGCGCTGTGAGCTACGAGGTCCACGGACCGCTGCGCCCCATCCTGATCTGCCACTGTGCCGACTGCCGCCGCTGGCACGGCTATGCCTGCGCGACGACCGCGGCCTATGCCAAGGACGTCCTCATCTCCGATTCTGGCCTGCTGTCCTGGTACAAGAAGCCGTCTCGCGAGCAGCTTCCAAGTCGCGGCTTTTGTGCCCAGTGCGGCTCGAGCTTGTTCTGGAAGGCTCCCGAGCGCGACACGATCTCGATCGCGGCCGGGACGCTCGACCCTCCAAGCGGCCTTCGCGTCGTCGCACGGATCTTCATTGCGGACGCGAGCGACTACGAGGTCATCACCGATGACGGCCTTGCGCACTTCGCGCAGGGCGCCCCGCCAGAGATCGCCGCGCTCCCAAGTGGGAACGGCTCATGAAGCTGCTCAGAAGATAGAAAGGCACAGGTTCATTGCGTATCGTCGACGTCGAGACTGTCGTAGTCGGGACACCACCACCACACTACGGAGGCAGCTTCTGGATCTTCGTCAGAGCGACCACCGATAGCGGCATCACCGGGCTCGGAGAGATCTACGCACCGCCGTTTCGCCCGCCGGCGATAGTTCGGATGGTGGCCGACGTCGCCGAACGCTCCCTCGTCGGTGCCGACCCGTTCGACATCGAGCGACTCTGGCGCGTGGCCTACTCGCGCGGCTTCACCCAACGACCCGACACCTCTGTGGTCGCCATCTTGAGTGGGCTCGAGACAGCCTGTTGGGACATAATCGGCAAGGAGGTCGGCCAACCCCTGTACCGGCTGCTCGGGGGCAAGGTCCGCGATGCGGTACGGTCCTACACCTACATCTACCCCGCCGCCGGCGCGGACGAGTCGGTCTACGTCGATCCACGCCTCGGCGCCGAGCGAGCGGCGGACTATGTGGGCCAGGGCTTCACGGCCCTGAAGTTCGACCCGGTCGTGAGCTACTCAGCCCTCGACCCGCGACAGCTCGGCACCCGCACAGTAAACGAGGTGCGTGAGTACGTGCGGATCGTCCGCGAAGCCGTCGGCACCTCCGCCGACCTGTTGGTCGGCACCCACGGTCAGATGACTCCCTCGAGCGCGATCCGCCTCGCTCGCGCGATCGAGGAGTTCGACCCTCTCTGGCTCGAGGAGCCGACTCCGCCTGAGATGCCAGAGCAGATGGCCCTCGTGGCCCGAGGCACCTCCATACCGATAGCTACCGGCGAGCGCCTCGCGACGAAGTACGAGTTCGCGAGAGTCCTCGAATGTCGTGCTGCTGCCATCCTCCAGATGGCGGTCGGCAGAGTTGGCGGCCTGCTCGAGGCCAAGAAGATCGCCCATGCCGCCGAGACCTTCTACGTAGACATCGCCCCGCACCTCTACGCGGGCCCGGTCGAAGCGGCGGCGAACATCCACCTAGGCGTGAGCACCCCGAACTTCCTCATCCAGGAGAGCATCGAGCAGATGGGTGGCTTTCCGGCGGAGATCCTGCAGAGGCCGCTCGTGTGGCAGGAGGGCTTTCTCCTTCCGCCAGAGGAGCCGGGTCTCGGCGTCGAGCTCGACGATGAAGCTGTCGCTCGCCACCCCTACACGGGTGACCGCCTCCATCTCGAGATGGGAGAGTACGAGGAGTATTCGCTTCCTCGTCGAACTTGAGTTGCAGCCCTGTCTGTAGGTACCGCCTGCCTGCACTGACGCGCCTTACGATGAGCTGAATCGATCGCACCTACGCAACTTTTCCGCCTTAAACCATAATCAATTCATGGTAAGTTTGCGGGCAGGAGGCAGAGGGTGGGAGGTGTGGAACGTTCGAGCAAAGTGCGGACGCTAAGGCTGCTCCTGTACGCGTTCCTCCTCGTGGCCAGCTGCATGCAGGTGGCCGTCGTGCCGATGCTGCCGGCCTATGCTCACCGCTTCGGGCTCTCCAGCTTCGAACAGGGCCTCCTCCTCGCGGCCACGGGCATAGCGACGCTGGCGGTGTCGCTTCCTGCCGGTGCGCTTTCAGACCGACTCGGAGCCCGGCGAGTGACGTTATGGGCGGGCGAGCTCATGGCAGTCGCGGCCCTCATTCAGGCTCTCGCCCCGACGTTCTCGGTTCTCATATTGGCGCGGCTGATATTCGGTGTGGGCTACGGCGTCACCTGGACGGCAGGGCTGTCGTGGTTGGCCGAAGGTGCGCCCGGGGAGGCGAGCTTGGGCGGCTCGGTCGCGAGCTCGGGGATCGGCGGGATCCTCGGACCTGCGATCTTCGGCGCTCTCGCCGAGTACTTCGGGCTGCGCGTGCCGTACTTCGGCGCGACGGTCGTGATTGTCGCCATCACCGCCGCGCTCGGCTTCATGCGACTGCCGGCCGCGTCGCGGATGCCGCGTGTGACTTTTGGACACAACCTCCGCGTGATCGCCGCCGATCGCAGCACGATCTCGGCGACCGCGGCGATAGTGGTCGCAGGTATGTCCACCGGGGTCGCGTACCTCCTTGCTCCCGAGGAGCTGCACGCAGCCGGTAGATCTGCCGGGGCCATCGGGCTCGCCTTCTCGGCGGCCGGCGTCCTCTATGTGATAGGGAGCGTGATCACGGCCTTAACCGGCCGCCGCGCGGTACGGCAGAGCATCGCCTTTGCCGGCATGCTCGCGGTGGCGCTTGCCATCTCGCCTGCTGCGCTCAGTGCGGCTCCGGTCGCCGTCATCGGGATGCTCTGCGCGACGGCTGCGGCCCGCTCGGTCGTGTGGACCGTCAGCTACCCCCTCGGCGCCGCGGGAGCGGCCCGTACCGGCGCGGGCTTCGGCGTCGTCATGGGGCTGCTCAACGGCGTGTGGGCCGTGACGGCAGTCGTCATACCCCTGGTGGCCGGTGCCGTCGCCGAGCGCCTGAGCGCGCCGTCGGTGTTCGGGCTCGCTGAGCTTTCATGCCTGGCCGTGCTCGCGGCGGCGGTCCTCGTCGCCCGCCATTCACGGGGTGCAGTTATGCTCCGCCCGCTAGAAGTCATCGCGCCTGCTACCACCGGAAGTGAGCTCCCATGAGCAACATGGATCTTGACCTGCCCAACACCTATGCCGGCTGGCTGCAGACAGCTGAGCGCACGACCATGCCCTGCGAAGCCTTCGTGGACGGGTCGCACGTAGCCGCCGGCTCAGGCGCTACCTTCGAGGACCGATCCCCCCGCGACGGCGCCGTGCTCGCCAAGGTCGCCTTCTGCGACGAGATCGACGTCAATCGCGCCGTCGCCGCGGCGAGAGCCGCATTCGAGGACGGCCGCTGGTCACGGGTCCATCCTCGGCACCGCAAGAAGGTGCTGCTTGACTTTGCCCGCCTGATCCGGGAGAACGCCGCCGAGCTCGCGGTGCTCGAGACCCTGGATGTGGGAAAGCCGATAACCGAGTCAGTCAAAGTTGACGTCCGTGGAGCCGCGACGTGCATCGAGTACTTCGCGGAGGCGGCCGACAAGCTGATGGGCGAGGTCGCTCCGATGGGGGCCGAGGTTCTCGCGACCGTGACTCGCGAGCCGGTCGGCGTCGTTGGCTGCGTCGTTCCCTGGAACTACCCGATGCTGATCACCTCATGGAAGCTCGGACCGGCCCTTGTGACCGGCAACTCCGTCGTCCTCAAGCCGGCCGAGCAGTCTCCTCTCACCGCGATCCGCCTGGCCGAGCTCGCCGCCCAGGCGGGCCTGCCCGACGGCGTGCTCAACGTCGTGCCAGGAGACGGGCCGACGACGGGCCGCCTTCTCGGGCTGCACCCAGACGTGGACAAGCTTGCCTTCACTGGCTCGACGGAGGTGGGGCGGCTTTTCCTCTCCTATGCCGGCCAGTCCAACATGAAGATGGTCAGCCTCGAGTGCGGCGGCAAGAGCCCCCACATCGTGCTCGCAGACGCCCCGGACCTACAGCTGGCGGCCGACGCTGTGGCTTGGGGCATCTTCTACAACCAGGGAGAGAGCTGTTCGGCCGGCTCCCGTCTGCTCGTCGATCGTTCCGTCAAGGACGAGGTCGTCGCGCGCGTGGTCACCGTTGCGCGCGCGCTCGTGGTCGGTGACCCCCTCGATCCTGCTACCGAGGTTGGGGCCGTGATCGACGCTTTCCAGCAGGGTCGCATCCTCTCCTACATCGACGGCGCAAGTGCTGCTGGGGCCGAGGTGCTCGTCGGTGGGAGCGCGGTGCGGCAGGCGACCGGCGGAAACTACATGCCACCGACGGTCGTCGACGGCGTCACCCCTGCGATGCAGATCGCGAGAGAAGAGGTCTTCGGACCCGTTCTGGCCGTGCTGGACGTCGACGGGCCCGACGAGGCCCTGGCGGTGGCCAACGACACCATGTACGGGCTCGCGGCGGCTGTATGGACTCGGGATATCTCCACCGCCCACCGGATGGCCTCGCGTCTTCGGGCCGGGACGGTATGGGTGAACACCTACGACGCGACCGACGTTGCCCTACCTTTCGGGGGATTCAAGCAGTCTGGCTTCGGACGCGACAAGTCTCTTCATGCCATCGACGGCTACACCCAGCTGAAGACGACTTGGGTGGACTTCAGCCGCTGAAGGACCGCTACAGGCTGCGCATCGCGCCTCCGTCGATCGCCCAGGCACTTCCCGTCACATACGACGCCGCTGGCGACAGGAGGAAGGCAACCACCCTGCCGAGCTCGGCCGGATCGCCGATGCGACGCATCGGTATGTCACCTTCGGCCTCCGCCCTGACTTCTTCGACGCGGCGCCCCGTTGCCTCGGCCCGACGCTCCATCAGATCGACGACCCGGTCCGTGAGAAAAGAGCCAGGAATCACGCAATTCGCTCGCACTCCCTTGGGTCCGAGCTCGTCGGCCAGGGTCTTCACGTACCCCCACACTCCCGGCCGCGCGAGGTTGGAGGTGACAAGGCCGGGGATCGGCTCGCGCGCACTGCTCGACACGAGCACAGCCAGGGAGCCGCCGGGACCGAGCGCGTTCCCGATCTCGCGGGCAAGGCGGATCGGGGCGCGCAGCGAGGTGTCGATGGCAACTTGCAGCTCCGCGTCGCCAAGAGCGGTGGCCGTCGACGCCGGGGGTCCGCCGTGGCTCACGAACGCGCCGTCGAGGCCGCCCATCAGCTCTCTCGCCCGCTCGAGGAGGTTCGCGGGCGCGTCGTCATCTGTCACGTCACACACGATCCCAGCTGCCAGTTCTCCGAGCTGTCTCGCCGCGAAGGTGATCGCCGCGTCGGACCGAGATGCAAGGAGCACCCGCGCACCTTCACCGACGAGCTCTCTTGCGACCGCGAATCCGAGTCCGCGGGAGGCCCCCGTTACGATCAGCCGACGACCCGCCAGGCCCAAGTCCATCGTCATCTCCTCCTGTCACGAGGGAGCAAGCCCGCCGTCGAATACCCGATCTCCTTATAGCGTAGGCCGATGCACCGATCACCGCTCTCGCACGACGCCAACTCCGGCTCTGTCGCCGTCGTCTCAGGAGGTGGAACGGGCATCGGGCGCGCGACTGCTCTCGAGCTCGCCCGCACCGGCGCGTCCGTGGTCGTCTGCGGACGACGCCGCGAGCTCCTCGACGAGACGGTCCGCCTCGTATCAGGGCTCGGCGGTGAGGCCGCGGCGGTAACGGCGGATATCCGTGAGCACGACGGGGTGGCTCGCGTGGTCGACGTGGCTCTCGAGCTGTTCGGTGGCATCGATGTCGTGGTCAACAATGCCGGGGGACAGTTCGCGGCGCAAGCCGAGGACATCTCGGTGAACGGCTGGCGTGCGGTGCACCGTCTCAGCGTCGAGGCCGCCTGGGATCTGACGAGGGAGGCCGCCACTCGTTCGATGATCCCGCGGCGTGCCGGCGTGGTGGTGTTCATCGGCTTCAGTCCACGCCGCGGCATCCACCGACTGGTTCATGCCTCCGCGGCCCGGGCCGCGCTCGAGAACCTCGCGGGGGGTCTCGCCTGTGATTGGAGCCGCTACGGCATAAGGGCACTGTGCGTGGCGCCGGGCAACATCGACACAGAGGCACTCGCGGGCTACGGGGCCGAGGAGGTGGCCGCCTGGGAGCGCGCTGTTCCCCTGGGGCGGCTCGGGACGCCCGAGGAGGTGGCCACCGTGATCGCATTTCTCGTCTCGCCCGGCGCAAGCTACATGACCGGTGCGACAATCCTCGTCGACGGTGGCACCGACGCATGGGGAGAGGGCCAGCCGCCTCCGGCACTGGCGCTGCCCGCGCCGCCCTGACGGCGGTTCTGTCCTGGCCGCGAGCGCTGTCACAGAGGAGACGAGCCGCCTGTTGCAGGCGGCGACCTCTGTCTTTCAGCGGGAGAAAGCCCGCAGGAGCCGCGGATTGTGGCGCAAGAGCCCGAGCAGGTAGCTGCCCCTGTCCTGTGTGTAGCCATTCGGGATACAGAGGCTGGCGAGCGAGCTCATCGAGTCGGCGCCGAGAGCCGCAGCGGAGAAGGAAGTCGCGGTCGAGAAGAACAGCACGGTGCCGTCTCCGGCGGTGAGCAGGATCGCCGTCCCTTCACAGCCCTCGACCGTGGTGCAAAGAAGCGTCAGGTCAGCCGGGCGGAGCGAACGAAGCGCAAACTGCTCTGCTAGCGCGACGGCGTCCCTGGCGTCACCGGCGATCGCGGTCACGTCGGGGTCGATTCCACGGGCCAGCTCGAGCGCCGCCTCGTTCGTGTCGATCACGGTGACGAGACCGTTGGCCCCGACCTTTTCTCTTGCCGCCACGACAGCCGACAACCCGGCGTGGCCGCACCCGATGACGACGACATGCGCGCCGTGCCGGGCGAGCATCCTTGTGTGGGATGCCGCCGGGTAGACGTCGAGGGCAGCGAGGACCGCTCGAAGGGGAAGATCGTCCGGCACCGCCGCACACGACATCCGACCGGTCACGATCGCCCGCCCGGCCACAGGCACCTGGGGATTGTCAGGTTCGACCGGGCCGACCGACTCCAAGCGCAGGGGCGTGGCGATGAGCGAGGCAAGCGGCACAACCCTTTGTCCGACGAGCTGCTCGTCGAGCCAGGAGAGAGCGCCCAGCCGCGTGAGTCGCCCGACCAGCACCCCGCCCGAGCCGGTCGCCGGGTTCTGCATCTTGCCGCGCTCGCTCACGATCGCTTGGATCGCAGCGGCCATGGCGCCGGGATCCGCGCCGCAGCTCTGCCTGAGCTGTCGGTAGCTGGTCGCGTCTATGTTCAGCCGCTCGACCTCTATCTCTGCTTCGTAGTCGTTGGCGGCTGTCTCGGCATCCAATATGCCGGCTATATGGGGGAACGCTCCGACGGGCTCGAGGGAGCGCCAGATGCCCAGAGCTTCGCCAGTTGCAGCTAATGCACCACTTGCGCGCGCGTGACAGCCGTCGTGTCCGAGTTCCACCGAGACGACGATAGCGGCTGTCATCGAAGCGGAACGGTTGGCTGTGCCACGATGACTACGACCGAAGACGCCGAGGATCAAGGACACCGGGTGCACAGCAGATCCGCCGAACCTACGAGCGGCAATACGCTTCCGACAGATGCGGTGGTCATCACCGTGGCGCCGACTGGAAGCGAGCCGACACGCCAGGACAATCCAAGCGTCCCGTACCTTCCGGCGGAGATCGCCGATGAAGCCGTGAGGGCAGGATCGGCCGGGGCGGGCGTGGTGCATGTCCACGTCCGCGACGACCACGGCCGGCCGAGTGCCGAACTGCGGCGCTTCGAGGAGGTCGTGTCCTCGATCCACGCGAGATCGGGGATGCTTTGCTGCGTCTCGACAGGTGGCGCGACGGGCATGTCCTTCGAGGAACGCCTCGCGGGGGCCTACGCCTCTGCGGACGCCGTTGGAGTCGAGACAGGTTCCGTCAATTTCGCCGGAGTGCCATTCGTGACAAGTGGCTCTGACACCGCACGCGTCATAGAGGTTGCTCGCTCCTTGGGCAAGGCGCTCGAGGTGGAGGCCTTCGATATCGGGCACGTCGCAGCCGGGGCAGACCTGATCGACCAGGGTGTGCTTGCGGTCGGGACGCCGTTCAACTTGGTCTTCGGTGTCTCGGGAGGCGCGCCGGCAACGGCGGGCGCCCTTTCCTCCATGGTCACCCACCTCCCCGGCGGATCGCCATGGACGCTCACAGCCGTCGGTCGCCACCAGACGAGGATGCTGATGGGCGCCCTCTCGATGGGTGCACCTGGGATCCGCGTCGGCTACGAGGACAACGTCTACCTTCGGCGCGGCGTGCTGGCGCGTTCCAACGCCGAGCTCGTCGATCAGGCCGCTCGGCTCTGTGATCTCGTCGGCCGGCGTCCGGCCGACGCGGAGGAGTGCCGGGCTTATTTCGGGATCAAGCCGGGTACGGCTGCCCGGTGAGCGCCCGGACGGGATTCTCGACAAGTATCTTCCGGCTCGACGAGTCGTCTATGCCGAATCGCGCCATCACCGGCACGACGTCGCGCAAGATATGGGCGTAGCCCTCGCCCCCATAGCGAAGCAGGTGCGCTTTGGAGTAGATGTCGTGGGATATCAAGACTCGGTCCAGCCAGCCAAGATCGCCAACGGCCCGGATGAGCCGTAATCGCCCGGCATCGTTCGGCATCGCGAAGTCGGAGTAGGGATAGAAGCTCGACTCGCTGCCGAACAGGTCGAGCGAGAGAAAGGCTCCGCGACGCGCAAGGGCGGCCAGCGCGTGGGGATCATCGATTGTGCGGTCAAGATGGCAGAGCACGACGCGGCCTGGATCGGCACCGGCGCGCTCCGCTTCGTCGAGCGCCCAAGAGGGGCCGTCACGGTCACGGCCGGGGTGGATGACGAGAGTCTTGCCGGTTGCCGCCTGCGACCGAGCGGCTGCGACGAGCGCCTTGTGCTCGCAGGCGAACGCCGGCCAGCTGAGACCCATCTCCCCGATGACGCCGGCCTTGACCGGTGCTCCTCCTGCCAGCGAAGTTGGTACGCCCTCAAGACAGTCACGGACGATAAGCTCGGTCAGCTCCTCGATGCTCCGGTCGTGAACAAGGTCACCGTGGTAGTGGTGATCGTAGAACCCGCCTCCCATCACGATGTTCACGCCGGTGTCCCGCGCGATCTCGACGAGACCGGCCGGGTTGCGGCCAAGGCAGCGCGGCGTCACCTCGACGAGCGTGCCGCCGCCATGGGCCGCGAAGTGACCAAGCTCGTCAATCGCCTCGCTCACCGAGTCGAGCACGAGGGCATGGGGGTGGTCGTCGTTGCGCCGCGCGAGGTAGTGGTTGTGAAGAGCCAGGGGCTCTGCGGTATGACTCGCCTCCTTGTGCACAGGCGTCCGCGTGTCCACAAGGAGGTGCTCGTGCACGAGCGTCACGCCGAGATCTCCGGCCCGTAGCGGACCGAGTACCGAGTCGACGTCGCCGTCCATCACCGTCTCCCTCTCCACTGCCGGTGCCGGCTCCCGGCTAGGTCGCTGCTACGAGCATTGATGGTAGCTGTCTTGCCGGGCTACGGAGAAGACAGCTAGTTTGCTCGGATGCCCGGTGAAAGCACCAATGGTCTTCGCGCGCTCGTTCGGCCTGCACTTGAGTCAGTAACCCCTTATGACCCAGGCCCAGGGGTGGCCGACCTCGAGGGCCGCTACGGAGTCGAACGCCTCGTGAAGCTCAACTGGAACGAGGACCTGTTCGGCCTCTTACCCGGCGTTCGCGATGCCGTTGTCGCCGAGCTTGCCAATGCTTCTCTCTATCCCGAGCAGGCTTACAGCTCTTTTCGCTCTCTCGTCGCCGCCTGGGCCGGCACCGACGCGGAGATGGTCCTTCCGGCACACGGGATCCAGGCTCTCGTCCTCGCGACGGTCGCCGTCTTTGTGAACCCTGGCGACAAGGTGGTTCTACCATCACCTACCTACGGCCTCTACCGGCAGGCTTGCGCGGCGGCGGGCGCCGAGATGATCACCGTGCCGACGCGCGGGTACAGGCTGGACCTCGGGCAGATGGCCGCGGCGGCAAAGGGGGCCAAGCTCGTCTTTGTGTGCGATCCCAACAATCCCACCGGCGACACCCTCTCGCCAGCAGAGTGGAGCAACTTCCTCGAGAACCTGCCCCCCGGCTGCCTGGCTGTCGTCGACGAGGCATACGCCGACTACATGGCGCCCGCCGAGCGGCCCCGCCGGGTTGAGGAGATAGCCGCAGGGCGACCTTTGGTCGTGCTGCGGACCTTCTCCAAGCTCTTCGGGATCGCTGGGCTCCGCCTTGGCTACGCGATAGTCCATCGCGACCTCGTGCCCTGCTACGACGCGATCCAGGAACCCTTCAACGTGAACCGGCTCGCCCTGGCTGCCGGGAGGGCCTGCCTTGCGAATTCGGGCGCCGTGGAGGCCCGCCGCCTCGAGGTGATCAAGGCGCGCGAGTTCCTCGCAGCCGAGCTGGCGGCGCTCGGAATCCCGAGCTGTCCGTCCAAGGCGAACTTCATTCTCGCCGAGCCTGGTGGCGACGACCTCTCGTGGTACGAAGGCCTGGTCCGCCGCGGCTTTCTCGTCCGGCCCGGATCGGAGTTCGGCCTCGAGGGCCACCTGCGGATCACGATTGGCCCGAGGGAGATGATGGCCTCGCTCGCTACGGCATTAGGCGAGGTGAGCGGCGAGACGAGCGCAGGCGGGGCACCCCAGAGGATCTGAGGCGCCCCGCCTGCGCGAAGGATCAGGCGAACCAGAGGCTCCTGAAGTGGTAGTTGATCCAGGGGTTGGCAGTCTTTTGCGGTCCGGCACCGCTCACGGCGTTCGACTGGCCCGCGATGACCGGGGTGAACACCGGGATGATGTAGCCGCCCTCGGTCCAGTCCATCGTCATCAACTCGTGGACTAGCTCGTTCTGCTTCGCGATGTCGACCGTGGCAAGAGCTTCTTTGTAGATGCTCAGGTACCTCGCGCCATATGGGCTCGTGTCCCAGTGCGTCTCGTCCCAGGGCGCGCCTGGGATCATCGAGTAGCCCGCCTGGCGGAGGTACGGGTAGCCGCTCCACCAGTCCTGTGCGAAGGTCCACTTCAGGTAGTTCGGCCCGAAGAAGCTCCCGCTCGTGATCGAGTCCAGGTTGATCGTGACCCCGGCGGCGCTCGCCTGCTGCTTGAGGATTTCCGCCATCTGCACCGCGCCGGACTTGATCGGAGCGGTGACAAGCGTCGTCGTGAGGTTCTCGTGGCCGGCCTGCTTCAAGAGGAACTTCGCCTGGGCGATGTCCTGGTGGTGCTGAGGAAGAGCCGTGTCGTAGTCGGGCTGGAGCGCGCCGAAGACATCGTTGCCTATGAGCCCGTAACCGCCGAAGGCGAGAAGGCGCATCTGGGGCCGGTCGACAAGGAGCCTCATGGCTTGGCGGACGCGCACGTCGTTGAAGGGGGCCTGGTCGAGGCGCATCGTAAATGGCACCCAGCCTGGCCCTCCCCAGATCTCGATGGTCTTTCCGCCGGACTTGATGGGCGCCACGCTCGCGATCGAGAGCTGGTCGACCACGTCGGCCGCCCCCGAGAGCAGAGCGTTCACCTGCGAGGTCTCGTCGGAGAAGTTGGTGATCACGACCTCGTCGAAGTACGGCTCGCCGCTTCGCCAGTAGTTGGCGTTGCGGCTGAAGACACTTTGCTGGCCGGGCGTGAAGGACTGGTACTTGAACGCGCCGGTGCCGACCGGCTTCTTCGGGTCGTAGCCGACCGGCACGATGCTCATCTCGCCCTCGCCCATCAGCGTGGAGGGCATGATCGAGTACCCGGCATGCATCGGGATCCGCACCGTGTAGGCGTCGAGCTTCTTTGCCGCCGGGAGGTTCATAAAAGCCAGCCCCGAGGCCGCGGAGAACTTGTTCGTCAGGATGCGGTTGAACGTGAAGAGCACGTCATCGATGTTGAGCTCCTTGCCGTTGTGGAACTCGACGCCCTTACGCACCCGGATCGTCCACTCGGTCGCATTCGCGTTCGGCGTCACCTCTTCGGCCAGCGCCAGCTGGGGCGTTGCGTTCGCGTCGACTTCCATCAAGCAGTCGTAGAGCTGTGGGGCGCGGGCAAAGTCGAGGTTCTCCACGGCGTTGTTGCCGTCAAGGGTGTCCGACGAGCCACCGCCCGTGCTGGCAAGGCGCAGTCTTCCCCCCCGCTTCGGCTTGGCCACAGACGGCCGTGCCGAGGCACGCGCCGCGGTCGACCTCGCCGTCGGTTCCAGCCCGGCCGTGCCATGGGGGGCCAGGAGCCCGCCCATCCCAAGCGCCGCTGCTCCCCCGACCGTGCCCTTCAAAAAGTCACGGCGCGAGTGCGTCCCGGCCTCGCTCGGCTCGCTGTCGTTGTGTTGTCCCATCCCCAGATCCCCTTCCGTCATCGTGTCGTCGGCATACTTCGACACGCTTTCGTCACATGACCCTGGGTATCGTAGTAACACAACTGCTACGACACAAGGCACCCGCGCAGATAAGCGATAGGCGACAGGATCCGTCGCTCGAATGAAGAGGACGGGCTGGCGCCTTGTCGGCACGAAATCGTTTCGCGCTAAGCGCTTTTCGTCTCAAGGTCACCTCGAAGGGGCATCGATGATCCACCTCTGCAACGGCGAAGACCACCGCCTCGACACCTACTCCGAGCGAGACCGGAGGCTCCTCGTGCTCGTCGAGTCGTTCAACCGCCGTCTTATCGCCGCGTCACAGAGCGGTGCCGACATCTCGAGGGTGCTCGCCGCTCTCGACCCAGATCCGGCGCGTTACACCTGGGTCGACGAAGGAGGCGGGGCCGTCGAAGATGTGCTCGAGGGGGCCGAGGCGGCGCTGGCTTCGACGCCACCGCTGCCCGGCTTCCGGTTGCTTGCGAGCTCCGCCCTGCCGACGAGCCTTCCGTCGGCCCGGCCGGCCGTCGCGCTCGGCGCCGACGGCTCGATGGTCGCGGCCTGGATCGAGTGGGAGGAGCACGTCGGTGAAAGGGTGCTGGCGCTCACCCTCGACGGCTCCGGACAACCTGTCACCGAGCCCCAGGTCGTCTCGGGCGAGCCTGGCGACTGTCTCAGGCCGTCCGTCGTCTTCGACGGCGACGGAGTCCCATGGGTCTTCTTCGGGCAAAGACGCGGCCGCGGTGTCGGAGTCTTCTACTCGAGGCTCTCGGCTAACGGCTGGACCGCGGCGGCACCCCTGAGCACGACGCCGCACCCTTCGTTCAACCAGGAGGTCGCCCGCCACCAAGATGGCAGCATCGAGTGCTGCTGGCAGGGCTACCGGGGCGGGCGCTTTGGCATCTACAGCTCTCGCTCGAGTGGCCGTGGCTTTCGCGACGCCGAGCTCCTGAGCAGCGACAGCGAGCGAAACGTCTGGGATCCGGCGATCGTCGCCGGCGACGACGGTGACAGCCTGTACGCCTGGACGACCTACGGCGCGCAGGGCTATGAGACGGCCCTTCTGCACAAAAGCCCTGGCAGGCCGTCACTGCGCCAGACGATCGAAGTACAAGGCGCGTACTCGCTTCATCCGAGCCTCGCTCGCGGCGCTGACGGATCGTTGTGGTGCGCCTACGACGCGGTCGCCCTCGGCGGCCATGCCGGCTCTGGACCCACGAGGCTCCGGTCTCTCGAGGAGCTCGAGCTACCGCGGCAGACGGGCACCCGTCCCGACGGCATAGCTGTGCCAGGCGACCTGGCACCCGACGTCCGAGCCGAGGTGGTCGTCGTTCGACTGGACGAGGTCGGTGCCAAAGCGGAGCCCACAGGCACCGTCGGCACAGGCGCACTCGTGTCGCCCGCGGGACTCCCCCGGCTCGTGAGAGCAGCCGACGGCTCGATGGCCGTCGCCTACCGCTGCCTTCGGCGGCTCCCTCTGATGCTGTACTTCTGGGACACGGTCGTGGAGTTTCACTCACGGTCCGGCTGGGGCTGCTTTACGACTTTCGACAGCCCCGATGGCCCTTTGGAGGAACCGGCGATCGCAGCCCACCGTGACGGCGTTGTCGTCTCATGGCAGGAGGACGGCCGGCGCGAGCGCGAGCTCTCCTGGACCGAGGGATTCGGCGGCGAGGAA
The DNA here is from genome assembly GCA_964485645.1 of uncultured Acidimicrobiaceae bacterium. GTDB lineage: Bacteria > Actinomycetota > Acidimicrobiia > Acidimicrobiales > Bog-793 > JAKACA01. The sequence continues at coordinate 33,218 of CAZAMA010000015.1, forward strand.
TGCATGCGGCTCCGGGAGCACTACGGGGAGGTCGTATGGCACTCGCTCCACAGCGGCGGCCGGGTACGCATTGCCGAGGTCGCCTCGCCGTGCGACCGGCCGGCCGACGCGCCCCAGCTCCCGCCGGTGCCCGAGACCGAGGCTTCAGGGCCGGGATCGAGGGGCGGAGGAGGGCCGGGGCCGGGTTTCGTGCCTCTGGCGGATGCACGCCCCTGGGCAAGGGCCCGCAAGACGGTCGACTCGCAGCGCTACACCGCCGACGACGGCGACCGGAGCTATTCGCTCTACTGGGGAGACCTGCACCGTCACTCCCTCATCAGTCGGTGCACTGCCGGCGATGAGCCCGAGCTCGACGACTTCTACCGGTACTCGTTCGACATTTGCGAGTACGACTTCTGGGCGGTCACCGATCATGCCGAGAACACCTCGCCCTACCAGTGGTGGTCCATCCAGAAGCTCGCGGACACCCTGTGTGTGGACGGCCGTTTCGTTCCCTTCTACGGGTTCGAGTGGACGGCTGCTACCGGGCACCAGAACGTCATCTTCGAGTCGACGAGGCGCGGCGCTCCCATCTACTCCTCGACTTCGGAGGAGACGAGGACGCCTGAGCAGCTCTGGGCGCACCTGCGCGCTGCCGGTCAGGCGAGCCTTACGATCCCGCACCACCCCGGTTCGGCCATGGTGCCGTTCGACTGGTCCTATCAAGGTGACGACCTCATGCGGCTCGTCGAGGTCTTCCAGGCGTGCCGCGGCAACTACGAAGACGACGGCTGCTTCCGCCAGTACTCAGATGGCACGCTGACCGGGACCTTCGTCGCCGATGGCCTGCGGGCCGGGCATCGTTTCGGGCTGATCGCCTCGTCGGACCACGGCAACGGAGCTAGCTACGTCGGAGCCTACGCCGAGGAGCTCTCGCGCGAGAGCGTCTTTGCCGCCTTGGGAGCCCGCCGTACGATCGCCGCCACCACTCGCGACATCGCGGTCGACTTTCGCCTCAACGGCTGCTTCATGGGCGGCGAGGCAGCCCCCGCGACGTCGGCGAACCTTGCGATCGAAGCACGCGCCTACCGAGACATCGCCCGTCTCGACGTCATCTGCAACGGAGTCGTCGCCCACAGCCTCGAGCCGGAGCTTGCGGTCGCTGCCGGCGAGATAGCAGTTCCCATACGGGTCGAATGGGCCACCGGAAAGACGCCGAGAACCGACTGGACCGGCTATCTCGAGATCGATGGAGGCGAGATCGTGCAGACCCAGTTCTGGTCGCCGGAGATAGTGGAGGTGGCC
>CAZAMA010000016.1:0-4879 GCA_964485645.1 uncultured Acidimicrobiaceae bacterium
TCATGCCGAGAACTCGCGACACCTGGTAGCCCCCCAACGCGCAGTCCGCCGTACTGGAGCGGTGCGGCTCGAATCCCGGCCGCCGGCAGCTCGGCTCTTGCAGCTGGCGCCTAGCAAGCTGTGCCCTGGCTCTTCGCACTGGCCGGAAGACCGTCGAGAAAGCTGACGACAGCTTGGCGGAACTCGGGGTTCACGACGGCAGAGAGATGGTCACCTGGAACCGACTGCCAGCGCGCGCCCGCGATCGCCTCCGCGAGATCCTGGGGGGAGCCCGCGAGCGAGTCCGATACCCCGTTGATCACGATCGACGGCACCGCGATCTTCGCCAGATCATCTACTGCCGGCAACAGGTCGCCGGCTCGCTGCACGGCAGCCAGGGCGAGCCGATCTGATCCTGTCGCGTCGGAGAAGCGGCGGAACGCAAGCGCTCTGGAGTCGCTGATCGACTCGACGCTTTCGGCCTCGAGGCCCTCGGCGATCTGCTGTGCGCCGTCGAGGTGGCCGTCGAGGATTTGCGCGAGACCGATCCCACCAAGCACGACAGACTCGAGACGAGGCTCGGCTGCTGCCAGGCGCACTGCAGTGAACGAGCCCATCGAGTACCCAACGGTGTGGACCGGACCGAGGCCGAGCAAATCGAGGAGGCAGACAACGTCGCGCACCATCGCCCCGCGCGAATAGGAGGCCACGTCGCGCGGCTTCGCCGACTCGCCGTGGCCCCGCGCGTCGACGAGCACCGCCTGCCTGCCGGACTCGATGACCGCGCGCGCGACCCCGGGCCGCAGCCAGTTCGTACGAGAGTCAGAAGCGAAGCCGTGCATCATGACGACCGGATCGCCTTCGCCGAGGACGTCGTAGGCGATCTCGACACCGTCGAAACTGCTGAATCTTTTCATCGCAATGGCCCCCAGCCGACTCGCTAGCCTCCGGGCTGAGTTGCCGCGACCGGTCCACGACTCTGGCGCGCGACTGCCTGCACTGTCCAGCGGTAGATGACCCCCACGACATAGCCACCGCTCATAGCCGCCAATTGGTTGCGGGGAAACTGCGAGAACGCCTCCAGCGCGGCTGGGAATATCGGCTGGGAGGCATCGAGCACCGGCGCCGTCTTGTCGCACGCCTCACCGACGGTGGCGACTGGATGGGCGATCAGATCCTCCACGGCTGCGAGACCCAAGTACCTGCCGTTCTCGACAATTGGCACTGCGCGGCCAGGGTAGGCCTGCAGCCACGGGAGCAATTGCTGCGCTGTGACACTCGAGAGGACCGTCGTCGGATCGTGGGCCATCACGTCACCCACCCGCAGGCCGTTGAACGACGCCTGCACTCTCGCTACCCGCCTCTCGCTGTTGGCTCCGACGACGACGAAAGCACCGATGAAGACGAGCCAGATGTCGTATCTGAAACCGACCACGACCATCGCGGCGCCGAGTACGACTGCCACACCCGACGCGATCCGAGTTGCCCTAAGTGGGTCTCCGCGGCCGGCGAGGACCGCGCGCAGTACGCGGCCGCCGTCCATCGGGAGCGCTGGGAGCAGGTTGAAGCCGCAAAGAACGAGGTTCATCCAAGCGAGGTCGACAAGCAGCGGGCCAGACAGGAGCGCGGGGGGCCAGATCCGATCGCCCGCTATCAGCGCCGCCACGCCTAAGAGAATTGCCAGGGCGAAGCTCGCCGCCGGTCCGGCGATGGCGATGTCCCGCTCGATCGCCGGCGCAGCCGGGAGGCCGTTGATCTCCGACACACCTCCGATCGGGAGCAAGACGATGTCGTTGACTGTGAGGCCTCGGCGCCGCGCCACCATACAGTGGGCGAGCTCGTGGATCGTGACCGAAGCGAACAGGACCACGATCCAGACGACCATGGGCCAGATCGTCGACCACGTTCCGTGCGGGTTCGCGAGCACTACGAGCAGCACGAGCAAGGAGAAACTCCAGTGAAGCTTGATCGGCACGCCCGCGACTCGCCCGATCTTGACCGAACCTCTCATCTCTCGCGCTGCTCCTTCCCACTGACGCCGGGCACTCTCACCCGCCCGCGCCAGGCCTGCGACGTCGTGTAGCAACCAACCTCAACATTGTGCCGCATATTGCTGTGAGCAAGCTGGGAATGTGCTGAAGACCCAGCGCGACTATCTGGGTGCGACGCGCCACCGTGCACTCGGTCACCAGTAACGGGCATGATCGAGTCATGCCGGCCACAGTCACTGCTTTCGAGACACATCCGACGTCGATCGGCGGATTACGCGTCGTCCAGACCAAACAGGTTGTCGACGAGCGCGGTGCCGTCTGCGAGATGTACCGCGAGAGCGTCTTTGCATCGATAGGAGAGAGCGCCCTCGCCGCGCCGCTCCAGGTCAACCTCACCAGCTCCCGCCTGGGTGCGATCCGAGGACTCCATGGCGAGGCCATGACGAAGCTCGTCGGCGTCGCTGCGGGCCGCGGCTTCGGCGCCTATCTGGACGTGAGAACCAACTCGGCTTCCCGGGGAACGCTGCTCACGCTCGCGCTCGAGCCGGGCAGGCAGGTGATCGTGCCATCCGGCGTGTGCAATGGGTTCCAGGCGCTGAGCGAGGGCTGCCTCTACCTCTACTGCTTCGACGCCGAGTGGGTACCCGGGATGCCGGGCGTCGCCGTCAACCCTCTCGACCCCGAGCTCGCGATCGCCTGGCCGATACCGGTAGACAAAGCTGACCGCACCCTGATCTCGGAGAAGGACGCCGCACTTCCCAATTTCGCCGACCTCGCACCGTGACAAACCCCGGGGGCGGCGCGGCTCGAACGAAAGCTGCAGTGAGCCGGTGAGCGCGCCGCGCGCAGACGAGCCGCTGGACGGGGCCGTCGCGCCCAGGTATGGGTGCCTTACGTTGACGACGGACTACGGGTACGAGGCGGGTTTCGTCGGGGTCCTGCACGCCGTGGCCTACACGATCGCTCCATCGGTGCGCGTGATCGACCTGGACCATGGCCTACCTCCCCAGGACGTTCGCCTCGGAGCGCTTCGCCTCGAGAGGTTCATGGCGATTGCTCCGGCCGGGGTCCACGTCGGCGTCGTCGACCCCGGCGTCGGCGGCCGCCGGCGGGCAGTCGCCATGACGGCCGGATCGCACAGCTTCGTCGGACCCGATAACGGGCTGCTCCCCTGGGCTGCAGATGCCTGCGGCGGTGACGAGCTGAGCGTTGTCGAGCTCGACCGGCCAGAGTTCTGGCTCAAGAGACGATCGCGCACCTTCGACGGACGAGACATCTTCGTGCCTGTGGCTGCCCACCTCGCGGTGGGAGTCGAGCTTGTCGACATCGGGACGCCGATCGACCCCGACACCCTCTTCCGGCTGGACCGACCCAGGTGTGCCGTCGCCGCGAACGGTACCGCCGAGCTCGAGGTGGTGCAGGTCGATCGTTTCGGCAACGTCCAGCTGAGCGGGAGCCAGGAGACAGCCGCGGCTCTCGGGCTCGGGACTGGCGACATCCTCGAGCTCTCCTCGGCGGGCATGGCCGGCGTACGCGCAACCTACGGAAAGACTTTCTCCGACGTGCCGGTCGCCCACCCGATCGTCTTGATCGACAGCGATGGCTGCCTGGCTCTCTCGGTCAACTGCGGTAGTGCCGCGGCCATCTTCGACGCCAAGCCGGCGACGGTGGTCAGGCTCGGTCGCGCCTGAGAGCCACTGCCATACGCGAGACGGCCTCTTCGACGAGCGCAGGCGAGGTGCCGATGTTGAGTCGCGCATAGCCCTGGCCCTGCTCGCCGAAGGCGGGTCCCGAGCTGAGAGCGACGCGACCACTCTTCAGAAACAGCTCCGCGGGATCTGGCCCGAGCCCGGCATCGCGACAGTCGAGCCAGGCGAGGTAGCCCGCCTCCGGTGCGACGTATCCAAGTGACGGAAGGTGCTCGGCCAAAAGGCGCGACAGCAGGAGACGGTTCTCGTCGAGCTGGAACAAGACGGCATCCAGCCAGCTCGACGATCGGTCGAACGCCGCTGTCGTAGCGAGCACACCAAGGTGGCTGGGCAAAAGCGCCTCCCACCTCCGTCGCAAGAGCTCGGAGCCGGCATCCGAACCCGCGACGACGCCGGCGCACTTCAGGCCCGGTATGTTCCAACCCTTCGAGGCAGAGACGAACGCGAACGAGCGCCCCGTGACCTCGTGGTCGAGCGACAGTACCGGCACGTGCTCAGCCCCACCCATCACGAGTGGACTGTGGATCTCGTCGACGAGCAGCCAGCGCTGGTAGCACAAGCACAGATCGGCGACCGCCAACAGGTCCTCTCGTGACCAGACCCGCCCGACGGGATTGTGCGGGTTGCACAGGAGGTAGGCGCCGACACCATCTTGAGCCAGCGCGGCCTCGAGCAGGTCGAGATCGAGGTGGTACCTACCGCTCGCGTCTCGTGCCAGCGGGGACTGCACCCAGCGGCGACCGCTTAGTGACACTCGTGAGAAGAAGGGCGGATATACGGGCGGGTTGATGACGACACCGGCACCCGGCTCCGTCACCGCCATGAGCACTTCGGCAACTCCGGTCATCACGTCCGGCGCGACAATCACCCGGGCAGGATCGACCGCCCAACCCCAGCGGGTCGCGGCGAATGTCGCAAACGTCTCCCCGAAGCTCTGGCGGTTCCGATGTACCTCGTGGCTCGCGGGTCCCACGTAGGGAGTCGGGCTCGAATAACCGAAGTCACCCAAGCCGACTGCCTGCGACAGCGCCTCGGTGATCGGCTCGGCCACGTCGAAGTCCATCTCGGCCACGAACGCGGGCAGGACGTCGGCAGGATAGGTAGTCCACTTGTAGCTCCGGCGCCTGCGCAGCTGCGCCAGGTCACAGCTGCCGAGCACGCCGTTCATGCGTTGCGAGGGTAGCGGGCCGGCGGGAGCGG
>CAZAMA010000016.1:4979-7245 GCA_964485645.1 uncultured Acidimicrobiaceae bacterium
GAACTGTGTGCCCGCAGTGACCGGTCGGGCCCTGTTCGGTCACTCTCGGCGCAGGGTTGAGCTCCTAGCCCGCCGACGTCTGTGGATCTTCGGGGTGCAGTCTCAACGCGCTCGAGTTGATGCAGTAGCGCTCGCCCGTCGGTCCGGGCCCGTCGGGGAATACGTGCCCAAGGTGACCGCCACAGGCCCGGCAGCAAACCTCGATGCGCTCCATGAAGAGGCTCCTGTCCGGTCGCAGCGTCACGGCCTCGGCGACCTCGGGCTCGGTGAAGCTTGGCCAGCCTGTGCCGGAATCGAACTTCGTCCTGGATGAGAAGAGCCGCGCGCCGCACGCGGCACAGTGGAACAGCCCGTCTTCGTGGCTGTCCCAGTACGCGCCCGTGAAAGCCCGCTCAGTTCCTCCTCGGCGCATGACCTCGTACTGGGCGGGCGTCAGTTCGGCGCGCCACTCTTCCTCGCTCTTCTTGACGGTCGGCTCGGCTGTGCTCTCGGGACGTGCTTCTCGCTTCAACATCTCCGACGAACCTCCCGCGTTGGGCCGATATCAGCTCCTGGTGGAACTCTCCTACGTGGAGGCTACCGCCGGGCGGTGCCGAACCATCGCCGCCCACGCGCCCCCTTAGGCCGGCCGACCCCGCAGAGTCCGGTACCGGCGAACCAGCGCCGAGGTGGATGCGTCATGACCGGAGAGGTCGGGGCTCAGCTCGGCCGTCAGAGCCGGTGCCAGCTGCTTGGCCATCGCCTTTCCGAGCTCCACACCCCACTGGTCGAAGGAGTCGATCCCCCAGATGGCCCCCTCGGTGAAGACAATATGCTCGTAAAGAGCGACGAGTTGCCCGAGCACGCCCGGAGTCAGCTTGGGGGCAAGGATGGTGGTACTTGGACGGTCGCCTGGCATGATCTTGTGCGGCACAGTCTGAGACGGAGTCCCGTCGGCCGCCACCTCCTCCGCGCTGCGACCGAACGCGAGCACCGAACTCTGGGCAAAGCAGTTCGCCAGCAGTAGGTCATGCTGACTCCCAAGGTCATGGTTCGGTTCCGCAAACGCGATGAAGTCAACAGGAACCAGCCGCGTCCCCTGGTGAAGGAGCTGGTAGAAGGCGTGTTGGCCGTTCGTGCCGGGCTCGCCCCAGTAGATCTCCCCGGTGTCGTAGTCGACCTTCGAGCCGTCAAGGCGGACCGACTTTCCGTTCGACTCCATAGTCAGCTGCTGCAGGTAAGCGGGAAACCGGGCGAGCCGTTGGCTGTAGGGGAGCACCGCGTGCGACTGCGCGCCAAGGAAGTTCGTGTTCCAGATGTTGATGAGCCCTTGCATCAGGGGGACGTTCTGCGCCGCAGGAGTGTCCCTGAAGTGACAGTCCATGGCATAGAAACCCGCCAGCATCTCCGCGAACCTCTCTCTCCCGATGGCCACCATCAGCGAGAAACCAATGGCAGAGTCATAGGAGTAGCGACCGCCGACCCAGTCCCAGAAGCCGAACATGTTGGCGGCGTCGATGCCGAAGGCCCTCACCGCGGCCTCGTTCGTCGACACAGCGACAAAGTGCTTGGCGACGGCATCGTCACCGTCTCGAAGGCCGAGGCCGTCCAACAGCCAGGACCTCGCGGCAGCCGCATTGGTCAACGTCTCAAGGGTCGCGAAGGTCTTGGAGCTGACGACGAAGAGCGTGGTGGCAGGGTCGAGGTCGTGGGTGTTCTCGTAAAGATCGGCCGGGTCGATGTTCGAGACGAAGCGGCAGTCGATACCTCGGTCCGCGTAGTCCTTCAATGCTCCATAGGCCATAGCCGGACCGAGGTCGGAGCCGCCGATCCCGATGTTCACGACATGAGTGATGGCCTTGCCGGTGGCACCAGTCCACCCTCCGTCGCGGATCCGATCCGAGACGTCGCCCATCTGGTCCAGCACCGCATGGACCTCGGCCACCACGTCACGCCCGTCGACGAAGAGCACGGCATCGCGGGGCATGCGTAGGGCCACATGGAGCACGGCGCGGTCCTCGCTCACGTTGATGTGCTCCCCCGCGAACATGGCATCCCGCCGAGCCGCGACGCCGGCCCGCTCCGCCAGCGAGAGGAGCAGTTCGATCGTGTCAGCCGAAACGCGGTGCTTGGAGTAGTCGTACACCAGGTCCGCCGCGCTGAGGGTCATGGCGGCGGCTCGATCGGGCTGGCTCGCGAACAGCTCGCGGAGATGCACACCCCCCATCTCCTCGGCGTGAGCCGAGAGCGCCCGCCACTCAGCGGTGGCGCTTATGTCGCCTGGCCG
>CAZAMA010000016.1:7345-33840 GCA_964485645.1 uncultured Acidimicrobiaceae bacterium
TATGTCGCCTGGCCGGAGAGTCGTCATTTCGGCTTCTCGGCGTGGCCGCCGAACTCTTTGCGCTGCGCTGACTGGACCTTGTCGGCGAACAGGGCCGCCCCTCGGGATCCGAAGCGTCCGTAGAGGGCGGTGGTCAGCAGCGGGGTCGGGATGCCCTCGTCGATGGCGGCAAGACTCGTCCAGCGGCCCTCTCCCGAGTCCGATACGCGGCCTGCGAACTGCTCCAGGTCGGGATCGGCATACAACGCCGCCGCCGTAAGGTCGAGCAGCCAGGATGCCACCACGCTGCCGCGGCGCCAGACCTCCGCGATCTCAGGCAGGTTCAGGTCGTATCTGTAGTACTTCGGATCACGAAGCGGGGTCGTCTCGGCGTCGGATTCCACGGCGACGCTCCCCGCATTTGCACCCTGCAAGACGTTCAGACCCTCGGCGTAGGCGGTCATAAGCGCATACTCGATGCCGTTGTGGACCATCTTCACGAAATGCCCGGCTCCGTTGGGCCCGCAGTGCAGCCAACCCTGCTCGGAAGGGCTCGCTGCACCACTGCGCCCGGGCGTGCGCTCCGCGCTCCCCGTGCCGGGCGCAAGGGCCGTGAATACCGGAGAGAGCAGGTCGATCGCGTCCTCGTCCCCGCCCATCATGAGGCAGTAGCCGCGCTCGAGCCCGAATACTCCACCGCTCGTGCCGACGTCGACGTAGTGGATACCCTTCGGCCGGAGTGCTTCGGCTCGATCGATGTCGTCTCGGTAGTAGGAGTTGCCGCCGTCGATGATGATGTCGCCTGCCTGCAGACGGTCGGCGATCTGGCCCACCATGTCGCCGGTTATAGCTGCAGGCACCATGATCCACACAGATCTCGGCGGAGTCAGCCTGGCGACCAGGTCGTCAAGCGACTGAGCCCCCTCGGCTCCCTCGTGCTCGAGCGATCTGACAGCATCGGGCGAGACGTCGTAGACGACGCACTGGTGTCCGGCGGCCATGAGCCGGCGGACCATGTTCGCTCCCATCCGTCCCAGTCCAACCATGGCGAGCTGCATAATGGTTCAGCCTCCTTTGTCTACCTAGTTTGTACTGCCTGGCGAAGCTGCCGTCACCTCGGGACGGTCGCTTTGCCCCTCGGGGTAGCGTGCCCCTCGGGGCAGCGTGCCCCTCGATCGGCTCAGTGGTCACTGGCGCCTCGCCGCGTGGATCTGGCAGCGTGATCCCGTGAAGCCATCCCGTCTCGCCTCCAAGCTCGACTCGGCCTCGTCCTTCACCCTCGCCATGCTCGAACGTGGACGCGCCTATGCCACGCTCCCGCTCGCCTGGGCCTACCGGGCTAGCGACCAGCAGGAGATCATCGACGCCGACGTGATCCGCTGGCTCGAGATATTTCAGGCGGACGAGGGTGAGCACTCCCTCCACAGCTTGTTGTACGCCTTTGCCGAATTCAGGGGAGTGTTCTACTACCGCCTGTCTCGCGGCAACTCCACCGGTGCACTGCTCGCCCGTCTACTGCGCCACATCTGGAAACCCGTAGCCGGCCTCGACATATCGACATCGGAGATCGGGCCGGGGCTGTTTATCGCCCACGGTCATTCGACGACTCTCGCCGCCGAGCGCATAGGCGCCAACTGCTACGTCCATCAAGGGGTCACGATCGGATGGGACTACCGAAGCGCTCGGGCGCCGATTCTCGGTGACGGAGTCTTCATCGGCGCCGGCGCCGTGATCGTGGGTGCAGTCACCATCGGCAGCGGTGCCCGCATCGGATCCAACGCGGTCGTGCTCTGCGACGTGCCGCCGGGGGCGACGGCCGCAGGCGTGCCGGCCCGGATCTTCAAGGACCCAGGAGAAGGCATGGGGCTGAGACCGGAGACGATCCCCGAGTAATAGAAGGACCCCTCCTAATCTAAGGCTTCAGCCGGATCCGAGCACCATCGCGAAGCTGAACGACCGAGGGGAGCCACAATGACCGACACCGCCGGGCCGCAGGCAACGAAGCGGGGAGATCTCAAGGCGATATTCGAGTACCACATCCACCCGCGCACCCGTCTCCACGTCGAGGGTGGGGTCGCTCCCCCGCCAAAAGTTAGAGAAGAGCTCGACCGCAGCAACAAGGCGGCACGCTTCAACGCCTGGCTGGCCGTTAGGATCACCAACGCTGTCGGATCCATGTGGTGCGCTTATGTCTTCACCGCTGTCGCCCTGCTTGGCCTGCCGACAGCACTCAAACCCGGGGGCGAGGGCATCATCGCCTGGATCGCGCAGACATTCCTGCAGTTGGTCCTGCTTTCAGTCATCATCGTCGGCCAGAACGTGCAGGCGGCTTCCTCGGATCGGCGTGCCGAGAACACCTACGAGGATGCCGAGGCGATCCTGCACGAGGCGGCGCAGATACAGCAGCACCTGCAGGCACAGGACAAGGTGCTGAGCGACCTGATCTCCGAGATGCTGGCGGTCGTCAGCGCGGAGTCGTCGGGAAGCACAGGTGGCGAGAGCCTGCCCGCCGGAGGCACTTGATCTCGCGCTGCCCTCACGCGCTCGATCGGATTGTAAGGGATCTAATAGCCGCAAGGAACTCCGCGCCGCCGAGCGGGCTGGACGGACTGTGAAGCGAGGTGACGGTGGCTTTGACGTCCAAAGGCGGCTCGGAGTCGACGCGAAACGGAACCTCGAGCCGCTCTTGAACACGTTCGGAGATCTCGGCCAGCCTGGTCCCGTCCACATCGCCCGTGCACACGATGACAAGCCCGTCGCCGCCCGTGCGGTAGAGCTCGTCCGTCATCCGGATGAGCGAGCTGACACGGCGGGCCGAGACCCGCATCACCTGGTCCCGGGTGAAGTCACCGAGAGCCTCGGCGAGTCCTGCCAGTCCTGCGATGCGGATGAACACGAGACCTGGACGCTGCCCCGAGGCTGTCATCTCGTCGAGAGAACGGACCAGAGTCTGCTCGAGTGGGAGGCCCGTGACGATGTCTACGTCCGTGGGCCACGGCTGCGCCGGCGCCATCGGGACTGCGGCCGAAAGACCGGTACGGCCGGCCACGAGGGACGCTATCTCGGCCGCATAACGAAAAGTCGCGTCGACCATCTCCGAGAGCGTGCGCTCCTTGCGGTCCCAGCCGACAAGACAGCCTACGAGGCCGTCCCGGTGACTGGCTCGTACCGGCACGCACCTGAGCGCCGTGTAGCGCCTTGGTCCGGCGTACTCCTGCAGATCAGCTGGTAACGAGGCGATACCGATGGCCAGTGACGGCTCCCGCCCGGCAAGCACGTCCTCGAACAGGCCCAAGGTGGGCACATCTGGAGCCGAATCGGGATCCGACCAGAGAACGGGCGCGCCGGAGCTCTCGTTCAATCGGAGAAAGTAGCAGTCGTGCGATACCGGCTCACAGCCGAGGAACCCTGCAATCGCGGCGAGGATGAGCGCGACTTGTGCCGTGCTCGGCGCGCGTTCCCCAGTCGGCGCGCGTTCCCCAGTCGGCGCGCGTTCCCCATCTCCGCCGCGAGCACCATTGGGGATGAGAGAGGCATTGAGCCCGTGCCAAACCGTTTGCGGCCTCAGCAGCACCACCGTGGAGCCCCGGCCGGACGCGTCCGCGCGATGAGCCGCCGATACCTCGACGACGTGGCGCGACCCGTCAGGCTGCTCGAATCGAGCGACGACGCTTGCAACGGCAGAGACCCCCGCCGTGGTCCGCGCCTCGTGGATGACGGAAGCCACGAGGGAGGCATCGGCAGGGACGACGAATCGGAGGAGGTCGGAGCCAAGAAGATCAGCTACGGGCCGACCGAACACCGACGCGAACCGGCCCGATACCTCGGCGACGCTGCGTCCGTCCCGAAGAAGTACCACGGCGGCTGGCATCGCACCGATGATGGCGGCAAGGTCGTCGGAGAGCTGACTTGCAGAACGGGAATGTGCCGGTCTTTTCACGGCGAGATCTTTACCGGATCTCGCGCCCCACGGAGTGACCCCCACACCCAGAGCGGGAATCGAGCCCGTCGGTAAGAGGTTGTCCCCGATATGGTTCCTCTCTCTGTCCTCGACCTCGCGACGGTCGCGAGCGGATCAAACCCTGCACGCGCGCTCGCCGAGTCGACAGATCTAGCGCTTCATGCCGAGCGCCTTGGGTACAGGCGATTCTGGGTTGCCGAGCACCACGGCATGCCCGCGGTGGCAAGCTCGAGCCCGCCGGTCCTGATCGCCCACCTTGCTGCCGCGACGTCCTCCATCAGGGTCGGCTCCGGAGGCGTCATGCTCCCGAACCACTCGCCGCTCGTCGTGGCCGAGCAGTTCGGCATTCTCGAAGCTCTCCACCCGGGCCGCATCGATCTCGGCCTCGGGCGCGCCCCCGGCACTGATCCGGCAACGGCGCGCGCGCTCCGGCGTCACGGCGATCCGGGGGCTGACCACTTCCCCGACGACGTCGTGGAGCTGATCTCCTATCTTGCAGACATCCCGGACACGCCGAAGCGCCCCAAGTCCGTACCGGGCCGTGGCTACCTCCCCGAAGTCTGGCTCCTAGGGTCGTCGCTCTTCAGCGCAGAGCTGGCGGGAATCCTCGGGCTGCCCTACTCCTTCGCCTACCACTTCAGTCCAAGGCATCTTGACGGCGCCCTGTTGCGGTACCGGTCGTCCTTCCAGCCATCGTCGTTCCTCGACGAGCCACGCGTGATGGTCGCAGCCTCGGTGCTGTGTGCTCCGACCGAGGAGGAGGCACGCTGGCTCGCGGGCTCATCTGCGCTGTCCATCCTCCAGCTGCGCACAGGGCGGCTCACTACTTTCCCCTCCCCCGAGCAAGCCGCCGCGTACGAGTTCTCGCCCGCCGAGCAGGCCCTTGTCGCAGAGGCGACGGCGACCCACATCATCGGGGACACGGCCGCGGTGCATGCAGGGCTACAAGAGCTCGCCCACAAGACCGGAGCTGACGAGATCATGGTATCGACGCGTGCTCACTCCTACGAGGTAAGGGCGCGATCCCTGGAGCTCGTCGCGTCAGCCGGACCGGATCAAGGGGCCTCGAGTGGCCCCGGATAGGCAGCCTCTGCCAGGTCGATCATCCGCCGCGTCTTGTGCCGCACGAGTAGGAGCACGACGACGATGACCACTAGGGCGGCGCCGCCAAGCGCGATGTTGACGGTGCCGGAGACATGGCGCATGAAGCTCCCAGCCCGGTAGGCCGCGAACGTGTAGATCGCGGCCCAGATGATGCCGCCCGCGGCGTTGGCTACCACGAACTTGTGCCACCGCATCTTGTTGGTGCCTGCGAGAAACGCAGCGTAGGTGCGCAGTATCGATACGAACCGTCCGAAGAAGACGATCTTGGTGCCGTAGCGGTCAAACGCGTAACGGCCGACCTTGAGCTTGGCCGCATCCAGGCGGATCTTGGGTCCGTAGCGGAGCGCCAGGCGGTAGCCGCCCTTGTCACCTATGAGGAACCCGACACTATCTCCGAGGATCGCGCCGGCAGAGGCGATCACCCATATCCACCAGACAGAAAGTGAGTGGGACTGCCCAGCCAAGATGGCTGCGGTGACGAGAGCGGTCTCGCCCGGTAGGGGGATGCCCAGGCTCTCGATCATCACCAGGAAGAACACCGCGAGGTACCCGTACTGAGTGACGAGATGGTCGAGGCTCACCGCGAGCCCTCAATGGTCAGCGGCGCTCTCCCGAGGGCGATGCGGGGCACAGAGGGCGGCGCAGGAGGTTGAGTAAGCACTCGGTCAGGCTAGGGGCTGCCGCAACCAGTTCTCGATCAGCCCTCCTCGTGGTGCCAAGCGCCCCTGCCGGGCTCCTTTGCTGGCGGCCGAGTCGGGACCTTCGGCTCTAGGCGGGCACCGGATCGGTCCCTAGGCTGCGCCGGGGGCGGTGCGATGACACGACATCCACAGTAGATGCGGCCGCCTGCTATGCAAGGCCCGATGTGGGCGCTCCAGCGCTCGTACGAGAGGTGATGAACGTGATCAACACCGGTGACACGGCGTTCGTGCTGATCAGTGCGGCACTAGTCATGGTCATGACACCCGGTCTCGCGTTCTTCTATGGGGGACTGGTCCGGAGGAAGAACTTCCTTGCCATCGTGATGCAGAGCTTCATCTCGATGGGAGTGGTGACGGTCATCTGGGTGGCCGTCGGCTACTCGTTGGCGTTCTCGGGGAACGAGGGGGGCGTCATCGGCAACTTCTCCTGGGTCTTCCTCAAGGGCGTCGGAGTCAAGCCGGGGCCCTGGGCACCCAATATTCCGGCGCTCGCCCACTTCAGCTTCCAGGAGATGTTCGCGATCATCACCCCGGCACTGATAACCGGTGCGTTCGCCGACCGCGTGCATTTCAAGAGCTACCTCAAATTCCTCGTCATATGGAGTCTCCTCGTCTACGTGCCTATCGTCCACTGGATCTGGGGCGGCGGTTTCCTCGCGAAGTGGGGTGTGCTCGACTTCGCCGGAGGGATGGTCGTCCACACGAGCGCCGGCTTCGCCGCGCTCGCCTCCGTGTGGGTCGTCGGCGCGAGAAAGCTCTCACCAGGTGAGAAGCTGCCCCCGCATAACGTCGCGTTCGTCGGGCTCGGGACGGGCCTGCTCTGGTTCGGGTGGTTCGGGTTCAATGCCGGTTCTGCTCTCGGTGCCAATGGAATCGCCGCACATGCCTTCGTAAACACCGACATCGCCGCTTCAGCCGCGATGTGCACTTGGACGGCAATCAGCTGGATGGTGCTGGGCAAGCCGAGCCTCATCGGCGCCTTCACCGGCGCTGTCGCGGGCCTCGCCTGCATCACGCCGTGCGCCGGCTATGTACCTACATGGGCTTCCTTCGTCATAGGGATCCTCGCGGGGGGCCTGTGCTACCTGGCCGTTGAGCTTCGCAATCACATGAAGTGGGACGACGCACTCGACGTCTGGGCGGTTCACGGCGTGGGAGGACTTCTCGGCTCCATCCTTGTCGGCGTGTTCGCGGAAGTCTCCATCAACGCGGCCGACCATGGCGGGCTGCTGTCTGGAAACGCCGCCTTCTTCGGCAAGCAGGTGGCAGCATCTCTCCTCGTGGCGGTCTACGCGTTCAGCGTCACGTTCCTTATCTTGAAGGTCCTCGACCGTTTCGAGCCTGTACGGGTGCCGGACTCTCTCGAGCTCGCGGGCCTGGACACTGAGCTCGAAGAGGATCAGGCCTACAACTTGAGCTGAAGCCGCCCGAGCTCGACGATCCCGAGCGTGCCGTGCTCGTAGGTGACCTCTGTCTCGGGCCGGTCGACAGGACCGAGGATGCCGGTCAAGGGACACCGGGTGGATCGTCGCACACTCGAGGCTGCTCGATCCCCGACAGGTGCTGGGCCACGATGCCTTGCGCCGCCAAGGACGCCGAGAGGTGACCCGTAAGGGCGAGGATGAAGGGCCCCCTGTCGAGCACGTACAAAAGAGCGTCGGTAGTGGCTGTGACCGAAGCGACCCGAGCGATGTCCTGCACCAGCGCGATCTCGCCGAAGCCATCGCCGCGCGAGACGGTTCCAAGGTGCCTTCCTCGCCGTGCCACAGCCAACTCCCCACCGGCCACCACGTAGTAGCAGTCACCACGCTCGCCTTCGGTGATGACCGAGGTGCCGGCTTTCTCGCCGAGGCATCGATATCGCGGAGCTGGTGCCACAACCCCGCGACGAGGAGGACCGCGGCGATGCCCGGGGCAAAAAGGGGCGCTCGCAGGCCGTCAGCCGCTACGGCCACGCGCACGAGGACGGCGCCCGACGCGAGGCCGATATCGGCAAGAGCCTCGAGGACGGAGAAGGAGCCGGCTACGGCATCTGGAGGCGCGGCCCGCTGCCACAAAGTCCGCCCAGTGATGTCGAACACGGCCCCGGAAAGGCCGACGGCACCGATGAGGAGGAAGGCTCCGAGCGAGCTCGGGAACAAACCGAGGAGGCACAGGGCCGCGACGGCGCCGAGGATTCCGAGAATGAGAGTGCTGTAGAGGCGCTTGCGCCCGACGAGGAAAGCCGTGACGAAACCCGCAAGCAACGCTCCGCCACCGAGAGCTGCGTTCAGGTAGCCCGCGCCAGCGGCGCCGATGTGCAAGATGCTGACGGAGAGGATCACACAGAGCATGTCGAGGGAGCCGATAAGCGCGTAATAGAAGAGCCGCAGCACGAGAAGAGTCCGCGTGGCCGAGTTGTGCAAGGTCGCGGCCAGGTTGGAGGAAAGCCCGGCCCGGAGAGCAAGGACCGTCCCCACCATGTCCGCTCGCCACTCCCCCGCCGTCGCGCGGCCACCATCGCTACGGCCTGCGATCAGACGAAGCGACTGCCCGGCGACCTTCGGTCTGAGAGCGCTCGCGACGAGCAGCGAACCGCCGCAGGTGACGGCGGCCATCGCGACTATGGCCGGCCCGACTCCATGCCAAGCGATCAGGCCACCGACAAGCGCGGGACCGGCAAAGCTCGCGCCACCCTCCGTCCAGCCGGTCATGACGTTGGCGGCCGTGAGCTCATCGGCGGTCATGACGACTGAGGGGAGGAGAGCCGCTTGCGCCGGCCTGGTCATGGAGATGCTGAGTGAGGTGAGTGGCGCGAGAAGGAACACCACGACGGTCGGCCCGCGCGAAGCGGCGGCGAGCGCGACGAGAGATATCGACACGGTCTGCAGCCCGTAGCTCAAGAGGAGGAAGTGCCCCGGCCGCGCCCGATCGGCAAGTGCCCCGATCACCGGGCCGAGCACGGCGCTCGGGACGAGCTGGCCCAACACCATGACCATGGCCGCGGCGGCTCCGCCGTGCGCGTACGCGAAGACTAGGAGAGCGAGCCAGACGCCGTACTCCGCGAGTGAGAAGAGGCTGTAGGCAAAGCCGACCCGTCGCAGAGCGGGGTTGCGCAGGGCCGCCTCGAACACCTCCAAGACCGCACCGATGCGCTTGCGCACCTCAGTCGATAAGTGCCTGATAGACGAGTTGACGTAGCTGAGAGCGGATCGGATAGGTGCCCGATGGCAGGAGCTGAGTAAGGAACACCGCCGTGAGCTCCTCGGCCGGGTCGACGAAAAAGGTCGTGCTCGCCATGCCTCCCCAGTAGTACTCACCCTTGCCTGCCAGCACCTTGGCAGCCACCGGATCGACGTTTACTCCAAAGCCGAGACCGAAGCCAAGGCCGAAGTCGGGGGCAGCAGCGTCGACCGCCGTGCCGAATCGCGCGAGGTCGACACCTCCGGGCAGGTGGTTCTCCGTCATGTAGTCGACCGTGCGCGGTCCGAGCAGCCTGACGCCGCCGAGCTCGCCCCGGCATCTCAGCATCTCGGCGAATCGTTGGTAGTCGCGCGCCGAGGAGACCAGCCCACCGCCGCCCGACAGGTATGGCGGACGATGGAGCACGCCTTGGCCGAGGTGGCTGTTCAGACGAGCTCTGCCCGTATCGGTGTCGGGTGAGTAGAGGGCTGCCAACCGCTCGACGTCCGGCCCCTCGACGGAGAACTTCGTGTCGCCCATCTCGAGCGGCCCGAAGATCCTCTCGGCAAAGAACCGGTCCAGCGTCATGCCGGAGGCCACCTCGATCAGGCGCCCGAGCACGTCTGTGGCCACGGAGTAGTTCCATGCAGTGCCCGGCTCGAAGAGAAGCGGCAGCGCGGCCCAGCTGTCACAGCAGGTCGCAAGATCCCGCTCCGGCCCCCTCCCCGCGTCGAACCCTGCGGCCCGGTACATGGCGTCGACCGGATGAGCAAAGTGGAACCAGTATGTGAGACCGGCCGTGTGGGTGAGAAGGTGCCAGATGCGGACAGGCTCGGAGGCAGGCACCGTGTAAGGAGCGACCGAGGAGCCGCCCTTGAACACCCTCACGTCCGCGAAAGAGTCGATGAACCGGCTGACTGGATCAGTCAGCTCGAACAGTCCCTCCTCGTAGCAGATCATCGCGGCAACAGACGTGATGGGTTTCGTCATCGAGTAGATGCGGTACAACGTGTCCGGCTCGATCGGAGCGCCCGCTTCGAGGTCCCGCATCCCATAGGCGGAGAGATGGGCGACCTTGCCGGCCCTTGTGAGCACGAGCTGCCAGCCTGGCAGTCGTCCGTCATCGACGTAGCGACGAAAGTGGCGGTCGATCCGCGCGAGCCGCTCAGGGTCCATGCCCACCTCGGCTGGCTCCGCCTCGAGCGCAAGACCTTTCACGTTGGATCTCCTCAAGGCTCGTCGCAGACCGCCGGGCAAAGCTCCTCACCGGCGCCAGGCAGAGCCTGTGTCGGCGAGGAGCGCTGCGGCTACCGCTTCTTCTTGGCCCTCGCGTAGGTGAAGGTCACCCCCGGGTTGACCGGGCTCAGCCCGAAGCCCGTTGCAAGGCTCTCGGCCGTCTCGACGCGAATGTCCACTCTCGTCCCCGCGACTCCGGCCGGCGCAGTCACCGTCAGGCCGTAGTTGGTACCGGACTCGAAGACCGACGGCTGACTGAAGGTCTTTGCTTTGACCGAGCCGAAGTACACGGCCTCTACGTAACCGAGGTTATAGCCGGTGAGCGTCACCTTCGTGCCGGCTTTGCCCGACGTCGGGGTGTCTGAGGAGAGGCTGGGATTGCCCGGGAGGTAGAAAGTGTAAGCAGCCGCCGAAGGGCCGGAGCAGCCCGACGGGTTGCAGACCTCGATGCTATAGACACCCGTGAGCGTCGCTGGGGTAAGGAGCTCGATCTTCGAATTCGATACGAGATCGAACGCGAATTGGGCGGTGGGGAAGCCGTACCTTTGATCCACGAAGATCACGGCTTCGGCATAGTCGAAGCCGGAGCCTGTCAGGACAAGGGGGCTCCCACCGCTCACTGGCCCTGCCAGAACGCTGCCCCCCTTTGCGACCCCCCCGGTCACCTTGCTCACAGTTGGCGTCGGAGCATACGTGACCGAAAGGGCATTGCTCGGAGGCACCGCGCCAAGCGTCTCGCCCGGAGCGGAGTTCGGGCTCCCGTAGGTCTGGACGGTCACGGGCTCCGTGAGGGCGGTCTTCGTCGCGGTCTGTCCCGGCAGAGAGACCAAGAGCTCGGTCGAGCTGTAAAAGCTCGGTACCACCTCGGACCCGCTGTTGAGGTACGAGCCGACGTTGACCCACTCGAGCCCGAGCGCTCCGAGGCCCGTGCCCTGGATCTCGACCTGGGTACCCCCGGCCTCGCTGGCCTGGTTGGGGCCGTTGACATAGGTGATGCTCGATATCGTCGGCGCGGGCTCGTAATCGAATTCGGTCCGCGCGGGGTTGAGGCCCGGGGTGAAAGTCGTCGAGGTTGGTGACGGCGCGGCGCCGCTGTACTCGAGCGGAATGGTTCCCTCCGAGCTCGAGGTGCCGTCAGAGAGCGTCACCTGAACCTCGACCTGGCACACGCCCGTGGCGGCATTGTCGCCTGCGACACACGACGTCGGGCTCACTCCGAGAGCCGGCGTGACGGCCTTTATGGTGTTGTCGCTCGTGACCGTGAAGCTCGCGGCGGCTGTCCCGCCGAAGGTAACGGAGGACACCGTGCCCTCGGCGAACCCCGAGCCGTAGATTGTCACAGGGGATCCCCCTGCATCGCCGCCGGCGCTCGGGTACGTGCCGGCCACGACCGGGGTCGAACCGCTCGTGCCCGTGCCCGAGTCGTAGAGCACGAGGTTCGAGGCGGCGCTCGGTGCGCTCGTGGCCCCGCCAGTAAGGGTCACGGTAACGACATAGGTGCCACTCCCGTCACCGGCACCCCCGCCGCCGATCTCGCTGGCCGCGAGGGACGTCGGGAGAGTCACCGAGATCGCCGTGTTGCTCTCCACGTTCCAGTCTGAGCTCGGGAGGCTGACTCCTCCCACGCTCACGCCGACTACGTCTGACGCAGCGCCCGAGAAGTAGCCCGACCCGTCGACCGCCAGCGTGGTTCCGGTGGCGATCCCACTCGGCGAGACCGCGACGGCTGGCGGGACGATGCTCGTGACCGTGGGCGGGCTCACGGCTGGAGCAGCACAGAGAAAGTACGCAAGGCCCCTCGCCCCGTTGGCACCGGTGACCCTCGGAGTTCCAAGGCCGCTCGCCATGTCGTAGCCGACCGTCGCCGGATACATACCGCCCGCGACGGCGAAGTTGTCGTTGTTGCCAAGAGTGATGTCGTTGAACGACGCGGCGTACTCCTGGGGTACAGAGGAGATCGCGTACAGCTTCGGTGAGACGAACCCGACGCCGCCGTCGGCGACGCAGCTCGGGGTGGAGTTGATGTCGGCGGTGATGGCCGCCCATGTCGGGCTGGCCAACGACGTGCCGCCGTACTGGTTCCAGGCCCCGTCAAGATAGACAGGGAAGCCTCCGATGTTCGGCGAGGCCTCGGCGCTCACATCGGGCACCTCTCGGCAGTTGGTGGACGGCCCGTAGGTCGCCTGGCAGAAGTTTCCGCCATCGACGGCGTCCGCCGCAGAGATCACGCTCGCGTTGTTCAATCCGGGCACCTTGGCACTGGCCTGCCAGGCCGGCTCTGGCCAGATGGAGGAGAGCCCTCCTCCTCCGGCACCACCGGCGCCACCGTCATTCCAGACAGTCTCGGTCGGCGGGATCGTCGCGGTGGTCATGCTCGTCCCGCCGACCCCTGTGACAAATGGCTGGGAGGCCGGGTCGCTGGCAGAGAGAACCGGCTGCGCGGGAGCTCCGCTGCCGGCCGAGCAGGTGTCGTTGCCACTGTCGCCCGACGAGGCGAAAATGGTCTTGCCGATCGCCGCGGCCTCTTCGAAGAGGTAGTTCTCCTCTTGAATGTAGCCCGGTAGGTCGACTTGGGCCGTCTGCTCGCACTGACCGTAGGAGATCGTCTCGATCTTGGCGCTGCTCGCGGTCATCGCGGCGATGGCGTCGAGGAAGCCAGAGTTGGTGGCGGGAGCTTCGAAGACGTCTACCTTGGCTTGGGGGGCATAGGCATTGACGGTTTCCACGTCGAGCTCGGTCTCGGCTGACCCCCCGGTGCCGTTGCCGGGCTGGGCGCCGTTGTCGATGCTCGTGTAGGAGTCGTTGGCGAGCACCTGGGCGCCCTGTGACTTGCCGAAGTAACAGTTGTCGAAGTTCGCGAGGTCAGAGCTGTTGTAACCGTAGAGGTCGAGCACCGCGATGGTCTGGCCCTGACCGAAGTCCTTGGCCGAGTAGAGCGGGTCGAGCCCGTACGCGTGGGCGACATCGGTCGCCGTCAATCCGTTGTCGGCGGTAGCAGTAGAGGCCGCGGTCGCACAGGCATTGGCCGCGCCCACCGGCGCCACGAACGCCCGGGTCTTCACCCTCGTCCCCGTGGCTATAGCGGCGCTCGCGCGAGCTATCGGCCCCGCACTTGGCACGAGGAGGTTGTTCAGCCCGACGACGGCCTCGACAGATGGCGCAATGGCCCCCGCCAGCCCGACGGCGCGGGAGTTGGCAAAAACGGTGCGACCACTGCTGAGCCGGTACCGCTCTATGGTCGTGTGGAAAGTGTCCTCGGCCCGCGTGGCCGATCCCTTGAACCCGACGAGCAGTCCGTCACGCGAGAGCGAGGTGATCCTAAGGCCCCCAGCGCGAAGCTGGTCCTCGACGGCAGCGACCGTAGAGGGACTCGGAGCGAACTTGGCGTCGAAACCCGCGACGGTCAGATAGTCGTGGTACAGCGACGAGCCGGGAGTCGACACTGCGGTCGCATACGCGGTGAGCCCGGCAGCGTCTCGAGGGCGAAGCGCGACATCGCCGACGATCTCGCTCGAGGGCGCGACTCGGCCGAGCAGGAAGGCACCGGCCGGCACCGCGGGCCGGCTCGCGATCTTGACGACAAACCTCGCGGCAGACGTCGCCGCCGAGGCAGGCGCGGCGTTGGATAGCATCGCCACCGCAGGAGTGCCGACTGCGAGGAGCGCCGCTGATGCCGCGCCAGCCGCGAGCCTGAGGACGTTGCGCCTCGCGGCCGCGGCTCCCCGTGTGCTAAGTCCCATAGTGCCCGGCTCCTTCGCTATCGCATACGAGGGACCCCTGTGTAGTCAATGGGGGCTAGCGCGTCAATTCGGATCGGACTTGCCTTTCCTCCCGCCTGCGCCAACGACGTGGCAGAGGGACGCGGCCGGTTTGTGAGGATCTGATGTAATGGTCTTCTTGGTCGGACCCGATGTAGCCGAGTTCGTCGCCGGCGCCCTCGTGAGCTTCGCGGCGAGCGCAGTCCTCGTCAGCCGCATCGAGCGGCTGGCCGGCAGGCTCGGCATCTCCGAGGCACTTCTCGGGCTGACTGTCGCCCTCGCCGCGGAGCTGCCCTGTTGAGCGAGACCATGCACAGCAACACCCTCAACGTGCTCGCCGGGCTCTTCGTCCCGGCGAGCTTCGTCGGGCTGGCCAGACTCTCCGGTCAGGCGCTCGCGGTCGCCTTCTCCTACGGAGCGCTCACGCTGCTCGCTCTCGGCCTCTCATATGCAGGGCGGGGCCTCGACCGCCGGGCAGGCACCGCGGTCGTCGTCGCCTACGCCGGCTTTGTCGCCCTCATGCTGGCGAGATGACCAGTTAGTCGCGTGGACCTGAACAACAGAGCCTCGTCGCCTATAGTGCTATCAACCATATCGAGGCCGTGCACGATGCCGGGAGCGGAAATTCCACAAGACATGAGCCCACACCCGCCGTCGCCGTGACCGCCTCTGCAAAGATCCAGCGCTGGATGGAGCACCCCTTTCTCCGCCATCCACTCGTGCGAAGAGTCACCGGCTACAGCGCTGGGTCGGTGGTCGCGATCATCGTGAGCGAAGCTGGGTTCGCCGCTGCGCTCGGTTGGGGACATAGCGGGACTACGGCTGCTTCGGCGGTGGGTTTCGTCGGCGGTGCGATACCCAACTACATCCTCAACCGGCGCTGGGCCTGGCGCGACCGCCGCGGCCGCGACAGGCGAGCTGAGATCCTCCTTTACATGACGGTGGCACTCTCGAGCTTCGTCGTGTCTGCCGTAGTCACCCACTGGGCAGAGAACTGGGCGCGGCGCCTGGTCGACGACCGCGGCGGCCAGGTGGCCTTCACCACTGCGGCCTTCCTGGCGGTGTCAGCCGCGTTCTTCGTCGTCAAGTTCGTCATCTACGAGACCCTCGTGTTCACCAAGCAACCGCCCGGGGAGAACGAGGGCACCGACGTCGTCGAGAAGGGTCCGGACCGCCTCTACGGCCCGGCCCAGCTCGCCTCCGATTCCCCGGCTACCGCGCGCCATGGGCTCGGAGTCGAGGAGTTGCTTCCACGCGCCGACAAGTCAGCAGAGGCGACTGCCAAGATGACCTCGCGGTCAGTCGCTCCAGCACCGTCGCGGATGTCGATCGAACGGACGGATCCCTAGGCTATCCCTGGCATGTGACGCCCGCCCCGTGCGGCGGTGGGTGTATCGCTTGGTAGCGTCGTTGCCATGACCGAAAGCAAGCCTGAGCAGATCGCGGGCTCGTACCGGTCGCTCTGGCGACTGAGGTCCTTCGTGGATCCCTACTCGCGTCAGATGCTCTTCATGCTCGCTTGCGCGGCCATGGCGGTGGCAGCAAGCACGCTTATCCCTCTCGTGCTCGAGGCGGTCATCGACGGGCCCATCAAGCGCGGTGACCGATCCGCGCTCGTGCCGATGTTCCTCGCGGCGCTCGGCCTCGGGCTGCTCGAGGCCGGCCTCATAGTGGCCCGGCGCCAGGTGCAGTCGGTCGCGGTCCTAAAGATCGAGCGGGAGATACGCGACGGGCTGTACACGCGTCTGCAAAAGCTTCCGGTCGCGTTCCACGACCGGTGGCAGACCGGCCAGCTGCTCTCCCGAACGACTACCGATCTCAGCACTATCCGACGATTCCTCGGTTTCGGTGCGATCTTCTTCATCGTCGACGGACTGC
Organism: uncultured Acidimicrobiaceae bacterium; assembly: GCA_964485645.1. Taxonomy (GTDB): domain Bacteria; phylum Actinomycetota; class Acidimicrobiia; order Acidimicrobiales; family Bog-793; genus JAKACA01. The sequence goes on from CAZAMA010000016.1 coordinate 23,125, forward strand.
AGTACCTCGCCGTCATGGCATTGCTGATGGTGACCTACCTCCCACTGGGCGTCATCTCCGTGCTCACGACCCTCCCGGTGATCTTTTTGGCCAAGCGTTTCGGCGCGAGCTACTCGCTTATCTCGCGACAGCTCCAGGACCAGCAGGGTGACCTCGCGACTTTGACAGAGGAAGCCGCGACCGGGATGAGAGTCGTGAAGTCGTTTGGCCGCGGGCCTCTCATGCAGGAGCGCTTCGGATCGTCTGCGCGGGTGCTGCGAGGCTCGGCTCTGGACATGGTCCGCCTTCGAGCGCGCTTTTGGGGCTGGCTGACCCTGATCCCGAACGTCACCATGGCGGCTGCGGTTCTCGTCGGTGGAATCGCCGTAGCCCATGGCTCGCTGTCGGTCGGCGCCCTTGTCGCGTTCACGACCCTGCTCGTCCTCGTCCAGTTCCCGATAATCGATCTCGGCTGGATCCTCTCGATGGCGAAGGAGGCCGCGACGGCCGCGGATCGGGTCTGTGAGATCTTCGACGCCCCCCTCACGGTCGGGGACCGGCCCGGAGCGACTCCACTTCCGAGCGCGAAAGGCCGGTTGGCATTCGAGCACGTGGGCTTCGCCTTCCCTGGGACTCGTGCGGCCGTGCTCCGGGACGTGAACCTCGTGATCGAACCAGGCGAGACGGTCGCAATCGTCGGCCTCACGGGATCGGGCAAGAGCACGCTCGTCTCGCTCACGACGCGGTTGTACGACGTGACAGCGGGCCGGATCACCCTCGATGGAAGGGACATCCGTGACCTCGAGATCGAGTCGCTCCGCCGCCATGTCGCCATGGTCTTCGAGGAGCCCGTCCTGTTCTCGATGAGCGTGCGAGAGAACCTCGTGCTCGGTCGAAGCGAGGCTTCCGACGACGAGATCGAGGAAGCCCTCGAGATGGCCCAAGCCGGTTTTGTCAGAGATCTGCCATGGGATCTCGACACCCGAATTGGCGAGCAGGGACTCTCACTTTCCGGGGGCCAGCGACAACGTCTCGCTCTTGCTCGTGCTGTCGTCGCGCGCCCGTCGGTACTCGTCCTCGACGATCCGCTCTCCGCACTCGACGTCAGCACCGAGGCACTGGTCGAGGAGAGCCTGGCCCGAGTGCTGCCGACGATGACTGGCCTCCTAGTCGTGCATCGACCCTCCACCGTGGCGCTCGCTGACCGGGTCGCGCTCCTGCAAGACGGAACGCTGGTCGCCGTCGGAACCCACCACGTTCTGATGAGCAGGCCCGACTACGCCGCAGTGCTCTCTGTCGAGCGAGACACCACGAAGACGGCGTCATGAGCACAGTCGAAAGCTGGCACGGAATCGCCGCGGAGGAGGTCGAGGAAGTCCCGCTCGCCTGGACCGGACTGCTCAGGCGCCGGACGCGCCAGCTGCTCGGTTCCCTTGGTGCGCCGCACCGGCGGGCACTGATTGCGCTGGCGACCGCCGTCCTTGTGTCAAACCTCGCGGCCACAGCTGTTCCCTACCTCGTCGGAGTCGGCATCGACCTCGGCATCCCGGCCGTGCGCAGAGGTGATTACGCCCCGATCGCCGTTATAACTTCAGCGATCGTGGTCTGCGCGCTCCTGCAGGCGATGCTCTACCGCGTCTTCGTGGCAGGCTCGGGCAGGATCGGGCAGGAGATCCTCCTCGAGCTGCGCGAGCGCGTCTTTGCTCACTTCCAGCAGCTGAGCCTGGCCTTTCACGAGCACTACACGACGGGCAGGATGATCGCCAGGCTCACCTCTGACCTCGAGTCGATCAACGAGATGTTCGCCCTCGGCCTCGACACCCTTGTCAACGCGGTCCTTTCCGTCGTCGGCGTGGGCGTCGTCCTCCTCGTCCTGGACCTGCCGCTCGGTCTTGTCTGCCTCTCGGGTTTCGTCCCGCTGTGGTTCCTCACCCGCTGGTACCAGCGCGAGTCAAGTGCTGCATACCGGAACAACCGCACCGCGATGGCCCGCGTGATCGTCCAGTTCACCGAGTCGTTGCGCGGGATCCGCGCGGTGCACGCGTTCCGCCGCCAAGCGCGCAACGACGAGATCTTCGGGCAGCTCTCCGAGGGTTACCGGATCTCGATGAGCCGGTCCTTCAAGCTGCTCGGCATCTACTGGCCAGGAATCGTCCTCGTCGGGAACCTGACGACTGCCGCCGTGCTGCTCTATGGAGGCGTGCGGGTGATCGATGGAGCTATGCAGGTCGGTGTGCTTGCCTCGTTCGTCCTGTACCTACGTCGTTTCTTCGAGCCACTTGCCGAGGTGAGCCAGTTCTACGACTCGTTCCAGGCCGCGGCAGCCGGCTTTGAGAAGCTCGCCGGTGTGCTCGACGAGCGGCCCGGCGTTCCGATGCCGCTGCACGGCACACCGCCGCCCGCAGGTGGGTGGCGCGGACGCGTCGACTTCAACCACGTCCGTTTCGGCTATCGCGACGGTGTCGACGTGCTCTCCGACTTCGACCTGCACGTTCCCGCCGGCGAGACGGTCGCGTTGCTTGGAGCTACGGGGGCAGGCAAGAGCACCGTCGCGCGTCTGCTGGCGCGTTTCTATGACCCACTCGACGGAGAGGTCACGATCGACGCGGTTCCCCTTACCGAGCTCGCCGAGACCGAGCTGCACCGAGCCGTCGCGATGGTGACCCAGGAGAGCTTCGTCTTCTCCGGCACTATCGCCGAGAACATAGCCTTCGGATCCCCCGGCGCTTCGCAGTCCGAGATCGAAGCTGCTGCCAAGGCAGTCGGCCTCGACTCCTTCGTCGCTTCGCTCGGGGACGGCTACGACAGCGACGTCGGAAAGCAAGGCTCCAGCCTTTCGGCAGGCCAGCGCCAGCTGATCGCTCTGGCCCGGGCCTTTCTCGCCGATCCCGCCGTCCTCATCCTCGACGAGGCGAGCTCGTCGCTCGATGCTCCGATGGAGCGACAGGTCCAGTCGGCGCTCGCGACCGTCCTGTCGGGACGAACTGCTCTTATCATCGCCCACCGTCTCTCCACGGTCGAGATCGCCGACCGCGTGCTCGTGCTCGCGGCCGGCCGCATCATCGAGGACGGCCCGCCCGGCGAGCTGCTAGCTCAGCGCTCCGGTCACTACGCGACGCTCTACGAGGCCTGGCGCGAGAGCCTGCTGTGAGGGTCTCAGGGCAATAGCCTTGCGGCCCGCCAGCCGCGCAGCGAACTTACAAGGGCGATGCCACTGGCGAGATATAGATCTTCGACTGTGAGCGCCCGCTCGGTCAGCTCCCCAGCTTCGATAAGACGAGCCCGCTCAACCCCGGGGAGGCACCCTGCCTCCAAAGGTGGCGTCCACCACTGTCCTCCCAGCTGCAGGGCGAGGTTGGCGATCGTCGTCTCGGTGACCTCGCCGTTCTCGTTCACAAGCACCACATCTTCGGCTTCACTGTGGCGGGCGGCGCGCACCTCGTAGATACTGCGCCGGGTCGTCTTGTGGAAGAGCCGAACCTCAGCCGAGTCGACAGGCTCGCGATCGACAATGAGGGTGACCGGGCCGACCGGAGGACTCGGCATCGGTGCCAGCTCCACCACCGGCTCGCCGTCTCGACCGACTACGAGCCGCACGCGTCGGGTTTCTTCGATGCCGGCAAGGGCGTCGTGCAAGGCCCTGCGCACGCGCGACGGGTCGTAGGCGAAGCCGAAGTAGGCCGCCGATGCCTCGACACGGGCGAGGTGGGCCGCAAGGTTCCGCACCCCTTCGATGGGACGAAACCCCATCGTCTCGATGAGGGAGAACTCCTCGCTCACGATATCGAGGATGGCAGCTTTGTCCATGAGCTCCGCGTGCTCTGAGCTCGGTGTCGAGTCCCAGGTGATACCTCCTCCGGTTCCATAGACAGCGTCGCCAGTGCAGCGATCCACGACCACCGTACGGATCGCGACGTTGAAACGAGCGCGAAAGGGCGCTCCCGCGGACTTGGTGCCAGGAGGAGCGACGACGCCGACGGCCCCGCAGTAGACGCCGCGGCAGCTCTTTTCCACCTCGGCGATCAGATCCATGGTCCGCCGCTTCGGTGCTCCGGTGACCGAGCCGCAGGGAAAGAGCGCGCGGAAGACGTCTACGAGCGTGGTAGCGGGCCGCGGCCGGGCCGTGACCGTCGAGGTGAGCTGCAAGACCGTCTCGTACCGCTCGATCTCGAATAGCGCGGGCACTTCGACGCTGCCCCACGTAGCCAGCTTCCCGAGGTCGTTTCGCAGCAGGTCGACGATCATCAGGTTCTCGGCCCGGTCCTTGGGCGAGCTGGCCAGGGCCGCCGCCCGAGCCCGGTCCTCGGCCGGAAAACGGCCGCGGGGGGCAGTCCCTTTCATGGGTCTCGTCGTGATCCGATCGCCCCGCCAGTCGAAGAACAACTCCGGCGAGGCACTGGCGACAACGAAACGACCAGCGTCTATATAGGCGCAGTGCTCCCCCCCCTGGGCGAGCGCGAGGTCCTCGTAGAGCCCGTAAAGGTCGCCGCAGGCAAGAGAGCGCAACCGTACGGTCAAGTTGCACTGGTAGGTGTCGCCAGCCCCGATGTGCTCGCGGATCGAAGCGACCTTGTCCTCGTATCCCGGCCCATCCCAGTCCCTCTCCCAGGCTGTGACCGAGTAGGGACTCTCCGGCCCCGAGCGGGCCTTCACGGCTTCGTCCGCTCGCGGCTGTGAGAGGAGGGCGAACCATGCGAGAGGGAGCTCGCTCAGAGCCTCGTTTGAGCTCGCCGTCCGCGTCTGCAGGGTCGGATCCAGCCCGCGTGCCGCCTCGTAGGCGACGAAACCGGCGGCCCATGCACCGGACGCGGTTGCCGCCTCTACGGCGCTCAGCACGGGCACGACCTCGTCACTTCGTCTTGCCACGAGGATCTGCGAAGGGTCCGAGGGCGCGTCGAACACGAGGGCGGTGCCGTTACGCAGATCGTCAAAACGGGCGAGGGGTGATTGGCGGGCCATTGCGGCCTGGTGCCCAGTCGAGTCGTCCTTGCCCACGCCACAAGACTCGCGCGTAATGGCACACCGCTCCGGCGCCGCGGACAAGGTGCGGTTTCGCGAATCGCGGTCTTACGGCAGCGGTGTTCTGGGGCGGCGGTGTCCCCGGGGCAGCGCGGTCCTGCCTGTACGACACGACTGCCGAGGAGGTCAGGCGCTCCTCGTCAGGCGTCGATCTGGTATGAACCAGATCAACGAGACCGAAACGTAACAGGCATAGGCCAGATATGGATTGGCGAAGGCGAGTCCGACGCCAGCGGCGTAGATGATGGGCGAGGCGAGCCCCTTCACGTCCGTACCAACGGCCGCATGAATGCCGACGTCATCAGAATTGGCTCGCAGGATGGAGCGAACCAGCGCGAAATAGGCCAAAGCCGCGGCTAGTGCCACGGCGCCGTATGTGGCGGCCGGCAGCGCGCGGCCGTGCGAATTCCCCACCCAGTCGGTGGCAAAGGGGATGAGCGACAGCCAGAACAGAAGGAGCAGGTTCGTCCACATCACGGCCGCGCGGATCTGTCGCGTCGCCCGTAGGAGATGATGGTGATTGTTCCAGTAGATTCCGATCATGGTGAAGCTCAGCACGTAGACGAACAGTGAGGGCAACCGGGCAACGAGCCCATGGAAGTCGGCGGTGACCGGGGTCTTCAGCTGAAACGCCATGATCGTGATGATCACCGCCATGACCCCGTCACTGAATGCCTCGAGGCGGTGGGTGCCGATGGCACCGTCTCTGCCCGATGAAGCGCCTTCGGCGCCTTCCATCGCCTCGCTCATCGGTCGGGGACGCCGACGTCGGCGCGCGTGCCACCTGATCTGACCAAGTGCTCGATCTCGGCCTCTGCGAAGGGCACGGGCATGGGCATATAAACGCGGGCAGACAGAGCTTGAACATGGGGTCGGTCATAATCATGGGCGTACCGGCCTGGGTTCTCAATCTCGGCCATGCATGCACACATTCGCCAGATCCAATCAGCAGCACCGTCCGAAAGGAGGGTGGATGGTGTCAGTTACACGGTGAGAAACTGCCGGAGATCGCTACCCGTGGCGGGATCGCATGTCCGAAGAGGACCGACTCGTACCTCTTCTAGAGCGTCGTCGAGGCCAGCGCGCTCGCCGATGAGAACGACTTGATACCCGTGACGAAGGAACTCGTCGACGTGCTCGGCGACCTGCGTAATGAGCGGCATCGCGACGGTGTCGGGATACTTATCGGAAGGAAGTTGGATCACGCCCCAGCCGAGTTCCGAGAGCAGTGGTAGGGCGTCCCACTCACCCTGCCCGGGATTGACGAACCGGTCGGCAACGACCGCGACTCGATACGACCGCGCGTCCTCGTCCATCAGGACGTTAGGGCCGTTCGAATGGCTTCTACTTCACCTGCCGCGTCGAAATGAGGCAGGGCATGGGTGACTCCTATGAAGCGAGGTTCGGGGACGCCGCTTCGCGCGAGCTCTGCTCGGAGCTCCTCGACGAAGATTCCCTGTCCTGGCGCCAATTCGGGAGCCTCGTCTGCCCAAACGGGTCGGCCTCCCCGATTCGGGTCGGAGCTCGTGATACAGACCCCCATCGACGGACTCCCCTCAAGACCGACGAACAACACGTCCTCGCCCTGTGCGAGCTGGAATGCCACGACACCACAGACTGCTGCCGCAAGGCGTCGACAGTGGCGACGGTGGGTGATCGTGTCGTACTGCTCTCGCACGGCCCAGAACCGATTGACTCCTGTGAAGGTCAGCTCGGGACAGGGCATCTGCTCGATGCGCCAACCACGGGCCCGGACCTCGTCGACTAGTGGAGAGTAGATTCCCGGGCACCGAGCGCCCCCGTAGGTCTTGGCGTTCTGATTTAGCATGCAGTGAGCTACGAATGCTACGCCCACGAACGGCCGCCCTCGATAGACACATTTATGGGGATGCCGCGCGGGCGGGAGACGGCTCGCGGAGGCGGGACCACCTCGGAGGCGGGAGGGAGCATATAGGGCGGGCAAATAAGAATCCTGTGCATACTGAGCGCGACAGCCTACCGAAGGGAAGGGAAAGCCTCGCGCGTCTCGATCCGCACATCGCCAGGTTCCAGTCCCTCTGCGAGCCCCGCCAACGTCGATAGGATTACAGAGGAGTCCATCATTCACAGGCTGACCGTCGACTACACCCGCTACCTCCGATCCCCAGTTGTCGAGGTGGCTCTCTTCGCGTTTGCGCGGGTCGGATTGCACGTCGGCGACACAGTGCTCGTGAACGGTGAGGACGGGATCCCGGAGAGGCGTGCCACCGTCCTCAGCATCGACCGCGGCAATGTCAAGCTCCGCTTCATCGACCATGGCAGGGCGACCGCCTGAACTTTCCAGTCAAATGCCTGGCGTCGACACGGTGCTACACACCGGAAGCGCCGCTCGAGGCAGACCACTAGCGGGGGTTTCGCGTGGCCGCCGTCACATGAGGCGGCTGCGACCGTTCCTAGGACTTTCTTCGGAATAGGTCTCTGACCGGCGCGAACTTCCTGGTCAAAGGCTCGCGATTTCTCGCAGGAGGGTGCAGAACCGAAAGTGTGGCGTTTGTCATCTCAAAGAACAACAACGGGCAGACCTACTACTACCTGCGCCATGTGGCCCGGGTGGACGGCAAGCCCAAGCTCGCCCGGGGGGCGGTACCTCGACACGGCCGCCGACATCGAGGCCGTCGTAGCCGCAGCAGTCGAGTCTTAGGTACTACGCGGCGAGCACCAATTTACCCCTGCTGAGCTGGGGTTGCATGGCCATCGGCTGAGCTAGCCAGGAAGCTCACGCTAGGCGGTCGGTGGCTCATTTCCCGATCTGTTGGGTCTCGACAAGGCGACGTTCGACACGAAGGTGTCGGAAGCGTCGGCGCTCCTCGACGGCGACTTCGAGGGGCGGGACGACAGGGCACCTGCCCGCGTTGCTCCGGTGTCCCCAGCCTGCCGGCGCCGTCCGCAAAGTGAGCTGGAAAGGTAAGGCGGGGCCCTGCCGCCTCGTGAACCGGGTGGCCGCGCACCGCGTATGCTGCCGGAGTGGGACGGCCGCTTCGAGTCGGAGTTCAGCTGCCAGAGGTCGAGCGTGACGTCCGGTGGCCCGAGTACCTCGCAATGGCTCGTGCGGCCGAGGCGGCCGGATTCGACTCGATCTGGGTAGGCGACCATCTCCTGTACCGCGACGACGAGCGCTCGGAGCGCGGCCCCTGGGAGGCGTGGACCCTTCTTGCCGGACTCGCCGCTTCGACCCAGCGGGTCGGTCTCGGGCCGCTCGTGACGTGCGCGGGATTTCGTCCGCCCGGTCTTCTTGCCAAGATGGCGGCCACGGTCGACGAGGTAAGCGGTGGACGCCTGATCCTCGGAGTGGGATCGGGCTGGAACAAGGAAGAATTCACAGCCTTCGGACTGCCCTTCGACCAGAGGACCTCGCGCTTCGAGGAGTCGTTCGAGATCATCCGGCACCTGCTCGCCGGCGAGCGTGTGACATTTCACGGGCGGTTTTATCAGGTGGACGACGCCGTCCTCTTCCCCCGGCCCGCTCGCAGCCTGCCTCTCATGGTGGGAAGCACGGGGCAGCGGATGCTCGAAGTGACGTTGCCCTACGTGGCTGCTTGGAATACGTGGTACGAGGACTATGGCAACACCCCGGAGGGCTTCGAGAAGCTGAACGCCGATGTCACCCGCGCAGCCGAGCGCGCCGGGCGCACTCCGGGCGACGTCAGCCGCAGCGCCTGTGTCCTCGTCGTCCTCGACCGCAGAGCCCACGAACGGCCGATCAATGAGGGGATATGTCCGATGGAGGGCCCGATGGACCGAATCGCCGCCGGCCTGCGCGATCTCGCGGAAGCCGGAGCCGACGAGGCGATACTCGTGCTGAGCCCTATCACGGAAGGCTCCATCAACGCATTGCAGGAGGCGCTCCATATTCTCGACACTTGACCGTCCCGGCCCGACCTCGGCACTGCGAGCGGGCTCAACTAGCTGGTCTTCTGTCCGAGGGACCCCGCGAGCGGCCGACGAATGAGCGCGCAGCCAGGCACCGCGACGACTACCAGCTGGCCAACGCTCGCCACCGCTTCGTAGTTCGCTGGCACCGGGCCCGGCATAAGCGGCCGCGCGGATAGGTAGCAAGCCTGTGACCAGGGCTTTTATAGCACAGGGCGCGTAAAATAGTGACCATCCACCGGTCGTTGGTGGGGCCCCGAGAGACTCGGGGTTGCAAAACCAACCCAACGACCAAGTGGAGGTCCCCGCCATCATGCGCGCGCTCGACCCCGAAGTGAAAGACGCGATGTGGCAATCAGCTGAGTGCCACATCCCGAAGCCCCTCGACACCCACCCGCTCGGCTGTCACCGGATGAGGGCATCTGACAGGATCTGCTTCGAGGGGATCATGATCCGGCTCGCGACGGGCTGTTCATGGGAGGACGCCGAGCGCCTCATCGGCAAGGTGGTGTCAGACACGACCTTGCGATCGCGCCGTGACGAATGGGTCGAAGCCGGTGTGTTCGACCGTCTCGTGAAGGAAGCCGAGGAGGCCTACGACCGCATCATCGGCCTCGACCTCACCGAGACCGCTGTTGACGGCTCGCTTCACAAAAGCCCTTGTGGAGGCGAGGGAACGGGCAAGAACCCGACCGATCGCGCCAAGCTCCGATGGAAGTGGTCGATCCTTACCGACAGAGTTGGAATCCCAATTGGCTGGGCGATCGACGGTGCGAATCGTAACGACGTCAAGATGTTCGCACCCACCCTCGACGCGGCTGCAAAGGCCGGCCTGCTCGCCGATATCGAGACGCTTCACCTCGACCGCGGCTATGACAGCGACGGCATCCGGCAGAGCTGCAAGGACCATGAGCTCGACGACGTAGTCATCGCCCACAAAGCCAAGCGGGGAAAGAAGAAGGCCCCGGCATCGGCGGCAAAGTCCCACACTCTCGGCCTGAGATGGCCCGTCGAGCGGACCAACTCATGGCTGTCAAACTTCGGTCAGTTGCGGCGGAACACTGACAAAAAGAACATCCATCGACTTGCTCAGCTTGCTCTCGCGGTCACGGTCCTGCTCACCGCGAAGCTGATCGACTGGCGCAACCGCTGGTCACTAGCCGTGCCGCCTGGTGAGTAGCCGGGGGGAATCTCGCCCCCCGGCGCTCGCAGAACCGGACGTGAACCTCTCAGCTCATCCGGCTCCCACAAGTCGGCTTCAGGTCGACGAGATCATGTGCCAGTGGGCGAAGAGCTGGGGCGAAGACTGTCTCGCAGCCTTCAACCGAGCCCAGACGAACGCTGGCTTGTTCCGCCATCGTTTGAACTTCTGCATCGCCCATCGGACCAGGTGCTGGTCGATGCGCTCAGCGAGGGAGTACAGCTCGGAGCGGTAGAAGGCCCCGTAATAGTTGATCCAGCCCCGCACCTGAGGATTGATGTCCTGTGCGAGGTCGGACAGGTCCGATCCACTGCGTCGGTTGAGGTGCCAGTCCCTGATCTTCTTGCCGACCGCCTTTTTCGCCGCCTTGCTCATTGCGGGAGAAAAGCTCACGAAGTAGCCCCTCGGCCCTTTGGCCCGGCGGCCCCGGAAGGTGTAGCCGAGGTAGTCAAAGCTGGTGTGCTCAGACGTTCCTCGGCGGCTCGCATCTTTGCAGTACACGATCTTCGTCTTCTCAGGGTGCAGCTCGAGCCCAAAGGACCCGAGCCGTTCGGCGAGTGCGGCCCACAGATCTCGGGCCTGTTCCTCGGTGTCACAGTGGATGACCG
>CAZAMA010000017.1:0-20180 GCA_964485645.1 uncultured Acidimicrobiaceae bacterium
CAATCCCGCATCCTTGAGCACGGCCAGGTGCTGGCGAACAGCGTTGTGATTGAGCTGCACATACGCGGTCAGCTCGGCTACTCCGACGGGTCGCTTGCAGTCGACGATATAGCGGAACAAGCGGTGGCGAGTCGGATCGCCGAGGGCCCGTGCCTCGCGCTGAATGTCTGCTGCGTCCATGGCTCTCCTCGCTAGGCTACTTCCGGGCCGCGTCGAAGTTCTAGTCTATACGAGAACAATAAATATCAAGCTCCTTTCGTCCAGCGCTGCGGAACGTGTCCCGCTCCGCCAAGTAGAGGCCGGCCGACACAGCGGATCCACTCAATGTCGCGATCCCTTTGGCGACGCGCCGAGAGGGGCGGCCATACGCTGCCTCATCCCACTCGTCGGGCTCGGAAATGAGTAGTCGCGAAAGTCGATTCCGAGTGTCGAGAGGGCAACATAGGTGGAGGGTTCTGCTTCCAGCTAGGCGACTGCCCGGCTGTCGGACTTCTCGTGGAGCAGTGCGTGGACGAGCTTTGCTTCGGATGCCCTCGCGGAGATCGCCCCCTGCGGCAACTGGCAGTTGCCGGCGTGGCTTTTTCACAACCGATGGGGACTGGCCGGCGCGGCTCTTTGGGGGCGGTATCACCTCGGCAATAAGCCTTAAGACGGCATCAGGCAAGATCCCGTTGCGAGCGCCCAAAGCGCATCACTACTACCGCTCCCGAAGTCTCGTTCGGGCCGCTGACTGAGAAGTCCAGCCGATCATCCATAAGCAGGTGGATGATCGGAGTGGTTCTCGATGTATTCCTGTCTGTACCCACGAAAGTGCCGTAGATCGACAGAGAGACGTTCGAAGATCCGGAATGCGGCCTTGCCATCGCCGTAAGGGCTCGCGAACGTCGGCGCCTCTTCGTGTACGCCTCCTGAGTCGGTGATGACAAGATCGGCGGCTGCGATCGCTGCAATGAAGTCGAAGTACCCAAGCGGCTCGATCAGTCGAAGCCAGGGATCATCGCTAGCGCCGCCCAGAAGCGACTCGCGAACGATCGGGCTCCGGTGCATTGGCAGCACGACCTCCACGTCTCCCCTGTCGACGAGCTTTGTAAGCACATCGGCGAGTCTCGTCATCGCAGGTCCCTGGGTTCCTCGTCGGTGAAGAGTGACGAGAACGTGTCGCCGACAGCTGAGGAAGGGTGAGTCCCCGACTCGGCCGTCTCGCATTGCCCAGAGCAGGCTGTCCACGACTGTGTTACCGGTCAGGAAGATCTGCTCCTCCCGGACGCCCTCGGAGCGAAGACGTGAAGCCGCGAGAGCTGTCGGTGCAAAGTTCCATCTGGCCATCTGGGAGATCAGCCGACGGTTCAGCTCCTCTGGAAATGGGAATGGAGGTCCCTCTTTCCCTCTTTGAAAGGAGATAAGGTGCAACGATGACGAACCGACCCGTCGCCCCGTCCGGGGCTCCCTGCTGGGTCGACCTGTGGACCTCAGACATCGAGGGGAGCCGCCAGTTCTATGCCGAGCTGTTCGGCTGGCAGGCAGGGGAGCCGAGCGCCGATCACGGTGGGTACTTCATGTTCAACCGCGCCGGCATTCCGGTCGCCGGGGCGATGGGCGACACGGGCGAGGCCCGAGCCGACAACACGTGGAAGCCCTTCTTCGCGACAAAGGACATCGAGCGCACCCTGGAGCTCGCCGCTGCGCGCGGTGCCACGGTGCATCTCCCGGCCATGGCGGTCGACGATCTCGGCAGTCAGGCGGTGATCGTCGATCCGGCAGGGGCCTTAACTGGCATCTGGCAGCCTGGCAGCTTTCCCGGCTTCACCGTGCTCCACGAGCACGGCACCCCGAGCTTCATCGCCATCGACGTCCACGACTACCACACAGAGGTCGCCTTCTATCGCCAAGTGTTCGGCTGGACTCCACTCGAGGAGGAGGTCGACGGTCATCACTACGCCGGCTACATGGACCCGGACAGCAAACGGCCAATCGCCGGGATAGGCGACGAAGTGGAGTCGCTGGCGCCCGGAGAGGTCCCGTCCTGGTCGGTGTTCTGGCAAAGCGACGACGTTGACGCGTCGGTGGCGAAGGTCAGCGCGCTTGGCGGCGCGGTGCTCGCCGAGGCTGCTGACCGAGGCCTCGGGCGGGTCGCCCGCGTGGCCGACCCATTTGGCGCGCGCTTCTGGCTCTTTCGGTCGAAGAGTTAGGACACGGCGGACGACCAGGAGAGCGAACACAAGGGCGAAACGCGGCGGTAGGAGGTGCCCACTCTGAAGTCATCGGGGCGTCCCGAGGCCCGTCGATCGACGAGGACGAACAGAACACGCGGACAGATCATCGCCCTCGGCAAGCAGTGCGGCAACGCATATCGACGGGTCGGGAACGGCGGAGCGCAGGAAGACGTCCTCAATCATCGATGCCGAAGACCGCCGGGACGTAGTCAGATAGAGCCGCGGTCCCTACCACTACGTCCTCCCTTGACACTCGTGAAGCTAACCGTTATCGTCTAACCGTTAGCGCCGCCGAATGCAGGGGGTTTCATGCAGCAGGAAGTCGTGCTCGCGATGCTGGCGAAGGAGCCGTCACACGGTTACCAGCTGCGCGCGCGCCTCAACGACGCTCTCGGTCCCCTCGGCGACGAGATCAACGCCGGACAGATCTACGTCACCTTGGGGCGCCTCGAGAAGGCCGGCCTTGTTGCCACCGAGAAGAGCGAGTCGGCCGCGGAACGCTCCGACCGCAAGGTGTACGCCCTTACGGCCGCCGGTGAGGAACGAATCGCGGAGTGGCTGCACGAGGTCAACTGGCCGCGGCCGGATCTCGCCGAGTTCCACCTGAAGCTCGTCACGGCCGCGGCGGCAAGGTTAGCGGACCCGATCGCCATCGTCGGGGCCCAACGGCGGGAGCTCTTGCGCAGTCTGCGGGCAGCACAGCGTGCCGCACTGGAGGAACCGGCCCACTCTGCGGCCGGCTTGCTTCTCGAAGGGATCGTGCTGCGTCTGCAGGCCGACCTGCGCTGGCTGGAGACCTGCGAGCGGGAATGGAGCGAGAGAGGTGACCAATGAGGACCGTCGCGACAACAACTTTGAGTGCCCGGGGCCTCAGTAAGTACTACGGGAAAGACACGAGCCTCGTACGTGCCGTCGATGCCGTCGATCTCGACATCGAGCCAGGCGAGACGGTGGCGATCATGGGGCCGAGCGGCTGTGGCAAGTCGACGGTGCTCCATCTCCTGAGCGGCCTCGACCGTCCGAGCGAGGGCGAGGTGTGGCTCGAAGGACGTCGGGTGGACGAGATGGGCGAGCGGCAACTCGCTCGGTTGCGCAGGGAGAAGGTGGGCATCGTCTTCCAGGCGTTCCACCTCATCGACGAGCTCACGGCTCAAGAGAACGTCGAGCTCCCCGCGTTGCTGGCGGGCCGCTCGCCAAAGTTCGCTCGTGGCCGTGCGATCGAGCTCCTCGACCGTGTCGGTCTCACCGACCGGGCTCGGCACCTCCCCTCGGCCTTGTCCGGTGGGCAGCGCCAGCGCGTGGCCATAGCTCGGGCGATTGCCAACGACCCCGTCGTCGTGTTCGCCGACGAGCCCACGGGCAACCTGGACAGCCGCGCCACTCTCGAGGTGCTCAGGCTGTTCGAGGATCTGCACGCCTCGAAACTCACGATCGTGGTCGTGACGCACGACGAGCGAATCGCCGCGACCGCAGATCGCCTGATCTCGATGCGCGACGGCGTGTTCGTCGACGAGACCCGCCTCTCGGGCGGCTCGTCCGGGCGGCTGAGCGCGCTGTTCGCCGTCGAGCTGGAGCCCTGACATGCGCGGACGCGCCTTGCTCATGTGCCGCCTCGTCGCAAGCAGCCTTCGCCGACGGCCAGCCGAAGTCATCCTGACCGTGGTGGCGATCGCCGCGGCCACGACGACGCTCATGTTGGGTCTGGCCCTCCATGACGTGACGGCTCACCCGTATCTGACGACGCGGGCTCACACCTCGGGACCGGACGTCGCGGCGATGCCGTTCAATGGCGCTTCACGATCGAGCGTTGCGCAGCTCGATGCCCTGGAGCACCGCTCCGGTGTGGTCAGTCACGTCGGGCCGTTCCCCGTGAGCTACCCGACGATGGAGACGAAGGGGTCGAAAGTCCTTGCGATCGTCGAGGGCCGCAGCATGTCACGCTCACCGATCGATCAGCCGTACGTCACCGAGGGCACATGGGTGCGGCCCGGTGGGGTAGTGATCGAGCGGAGCTTCGCCCACGAGCTCAGCCTCACCCCAGGAGATCACGTGACGCTCGGCGGGCGCTCGCTCAAGGTGGACGGGATCGCCGTCACCGCCGCCGTTCCCGACTATCCGTACACGGTGTACGACATGAGCGTTGACAACGGGCTCAACGTCTGGAACCAAGCCACGGGTCTTGTCTGGACGACCGATGCCACCGCCCGGAGCTTTGCGACCCGGAGCGCACCGCTCAACTACATACTCGAGCTGAAGCTCTCGAAGCCGGCCAGCGCCTCGGCCTTCGCGACTAGGTACTTCAATCCCAACACCCTCGACGTGTGGTCGTGGGACGACGTGAGCCAGGCCGAGGCAGAGAAGTCGAAGCCGTTCCAGCGTGGCCTCTTGATCGCGAGCTCGCTCCTCGATCTGCTCGCCATTGCCAGCCTGGCCGTGATCGTCGGCGGCCAGCTGGCGGAGCGCACCCGGCGTGTCGGTCTGTTGAAGGCTGTTGGGGCCACGCCTCGGCTCGTCGCCGGTGTGCTGTTGGTGGAGTACCTCACCCTGGCCCTCCTCGGCGCGGTCGTCGGACTCGCGGCGGGGTACTTTGCCGCACCGCTTCTCGCAAACCCGGGGGCCGGGCTCGTCGGCAGTGTGGGGGCGGCGTCCTTGAGTTGGGCCGATGTGGGCTTCGTGGTGGCGCTGGCCGTCGCCCTTGCCATGTTGGCCTCCTGGATCCCGTCCATCCGGGCGGCGCATACGAGCACGACGTCAGCGCTCGCCGACTCCGCTCGGGTCCCCAAGCGCCGGCCGCTCCTCGTCGCCGTAGCCGCTCACCTGCCCGTGCCGTTGCTGCTCGGGCTCCGGCTGGCCGCCCGCAGACCACGTCGCATGCTGTTGACCATCGTGAGCGTCACCATCACGACGACGACGATCGTGGCGGTGCTGTCGATCCGCGCCCACGAGGCTCTAGCACCGAGCGTCTCCCCGGGACAGCTCTCGATTCCCTACAACCCCAACACGGCGAGCACCGACGCGATCTTGCTGGTCATCACCGTTGTCCTCGTTCTCTTGGCCGTCGTGAACGCGCTCATCATCACCTGGGCGACGTCGGTCGATTCCCGAACCACGCTCGGTGTCTCTCGTGCCCTCGGTGCGACGACGGAGCAGCTGAGCGGAGGGCTGTCGACCGCCCTCCTTATCCCTGCGATTCCGGGCGCCATCGCAGGCATCCCGCTCGGACTCTTGTTCGTGGCAGCCGTGAGTCACGGGTCGCGTGCCACCACTCCTTCGGCGCTCTGGCTCGCCGGCACGTGCCTCGCAGTCACGGCCGCGATCGGCGTGCTCTCGGCGATCCCCGCCCGCATCGAGGCTCGGCGGGCGGCTATCGACGTTCTCGAGTCCGACATCACCTAGAGGCCCTCTGGGGGGACTTGGAGCTGATTCTTGACACGAACCGTGGCCTGCTCGTTGTAGCAACCTCAGGGCGGATCTTGGCGAACTACAAGGCTCTAACTACCTCTGGCAGGCTGGGGCTTGGACCCTGGCAGGAAGGCAGGTAGCGATGCGTGACACGTTGGGAGCGACGACCGTGACGAGGTACGCAATGTTTCTTCGTTTGTCGCGCAGCTTGTCGTGGAACGCGCGTGCGCGGTACTCTGGGCTGGCCGCCGAAGGGAGCCGCCACGAAGATCAACCGGTCGGTACCACCGCCGACGGTCGTTCCCATCCTGGTGTACCCGGACGTGCGCGCCGCTGTGGCGTTCTTGACCGCAGCGTTCGGCTTTGTCGAGCGCACTCGCATCGGGGAAGACCACCGTGCCCAGATGGCCGTCGGCCACGACGGTGCTGTGATCGTCGCTGATGTCGGCAGCGACCGGCACCTGCCCCGGCCGGCCTGGGTCACTCAGATGACCCGAGTGCGCGTCGACGATGTCGACACCGCCTTCGGGCGCGCCCGGGACCACGGCGCCGTGGTGCTCGAGGCGCCTGTCGACAGGGAGTACGGCGAGCGGGACTGCACCCTCGAAGACCTAGGAGCGTGGGTCAGTATCCACCACTGACCGCCGACCAGCTGGAATTATTGGCCCATGACCGCGGTTGTATGTGACGATCGGCTTTTCGAGGTGGCAGCTGGTGAACAGGGATCTCCGGTGCCAAGGACACCGGTTGGATCAGGCAAGACCTTCCGGTCCTATGACCCCCATCAGTCCTTTCTCCTCCCACCTTCGCTCGATGACTGGCTGCCAGAGAGCCACACCGCCCGCTTTATCTCAGAAGTCGTCGACGAGCTCGTTGATCTCTCTTTGATCTACGACTCCTACGTCGAGGCCGCAGGGGCCCCGCCCTATGACCCGAAGATGATGCTCAAGCTCGAGCTGTATGCCTACTCGATCGGTGTCACCTCCTCCCGGGAGGTAGAGCGACGGTGCTACAGCGACGTGGCCTTTCGCTGGCTCAGCGCGAACGCCGCCCCGGACTACCGGTCGATCTCCCGCTTTCGCCGTCGCCACCTTGGTGCCCTCGAAGATCTCTTCAGCCAGGTCCTCCTGCTCTGCTCTGAGGCCGGCCTTGTAAAGCTCGGCCGGGTGGCACTAGATGGCACCAAGCTTCGGGCATCGGCCAACAAGCACAAGGCGATGAGCTACGACCGCCTCGGGCCGAAGATCGAGCAGATCGAAGCCGAGGTCG
Organism: uncultured Acidimicrobiaceae bacterium; assembly: GCA_964485645.1. Taxonomy (GTDB): domain Bacteria; phylum Actinomycetota; class Acidimicrobiia; order Acidimicrobiales; family Bog-793; genus JAKACA01. Next base: position 6,885 of record CAZAMA010000017.1, read on the forward strand.
CTGCCATCTTGGCCGAGGCAGAGGCCACCGATGCAAGAGAGGACGAGCTCTTCGGTAAGGACCGCCGAGGCGACGAGCTTCCCGCCGAGCTCGCAAGGCGAGAGACCCGACTCGAAAAGCTCCGAGCTGCAAAGAAGGCCATCGAGGCCGACGCCGCGGAGAGGGCCGGGAAGAAAGCTGCCGAGAAGGCCGCCAAGGACGGCCTCGACGAGAACGAGATCGCCAAGGCGGCCGCGACAGCAGCAGAACAGGCGAGACCCGAGAAGACCGCCCAGCGGAACTTCACCGATGAAGATGCCCGGATGATGAAGACCAACGAGGGCTTCCAGTACGCCTACAACGCCCAAGCGGTCGTCGACGAGAAGAGCCAGGTGATCATCGCTGCTGAGATCACCCAGCAAGCAGGTGACGTAGGACAGCTCCTCCCCATGGTCACTGCAGCAAGCAAGAGCCTTCTAGCCATCGGGATTAAGATCTCCCCCAAGGTCATCCTCGCCGATGCCGGCTACTGCTCGGAGGACAACCTCGCCAGCCTCGAGAAGGACAAGGTGAACGCGCTCATCGCAACCGGACGGCTAAAGCGCGGCGAGAAGGTGCCTCCATCGCCACGAGGAAGGATCCCCGCGAAGGCGACAAGACGCGAACGCATGGCACGGCGCCTTCGCACGAAGTCGGCGAAGGCCGACTACGCGAGACGAAAGGCCATCGTCGAACCGGCCTTTGGGCAGATGAAGGTCCGACAGCACGCCGGACAGCTCCGACTACGAGGCCTACAAGGAGCAGAGGGCGAGTGGCAGCTGCACGCGATCTGCCACAACCTGCACAAGCTGGCCAATGCACGCCCGAAGATGGCGATCGGGGCTGCCTGAGGCCTCATCGACCCCCTTATCTCCGGTTCCTGCCCTCCCGACCGCTGAGAGCCGTGATGGGATCAAGATCACAGTTCTTTCCCGCTGAATCACCCTCGTCAGCTCCAGCCTGGTTGCCGGTTCGGACCCACGCTCCTAGCCGTTCGTGACGGTGCCAGGGTCCATTGCCCTCGTCAGTTATGGTCGGCGCCGACGTTCTGGGTGGGTGGCCGGGCAACATGAGTCCCCACGACCCACCCGGAATCCCGGCTGGAGCACGGATCACGCTGCCTGCGATCGAGCAAGCGCCTTCCGCACGTCTGCAGCGACGAGATGCGGTGCCTCGCGTACGCTGGCAGGTGTCGTGCGGAGCAGCGCCCAACCCGCGGCGACGATGCGGTTGCCCCGTTCCCGGTCGCTTACAAAGCTCCGCGGGTCCGAGTGGAACCTGAATCCGTCCATCTCGAGGGCGACGTGCCGGACGGGCCATGCCAGGTCGACTCGACCGAGGAACCGGCCGGAGTCTCGGATGACGAACTGTGTCACCGGCCGCTCGATGCCGGCCGCAGCCAGGATTCCGAGAAGATCGGCCTCGACCAAGCTTTCCACCGCGCATATGTCGTCGAGGCGGCGCCGCAGTCGTACGACGCCCCGAGTGCCGCTGCCCTGCGAGGACACATAGCGCTCGAGACTTCGAACTGTGACGAAACGCGACGAGATGCAATGGGCAAGAAAGGCGTCGAGCTCGCGGTCATCGATATCCTGACCTGACAGGTCTAGGACCGTTTGCAGCGGGACTGTGACGGGAACGCCACTCCTGATCGTGGTGATATTCCTGAGATTCCGACGCGTTGCGTGAATGACAAGTCCTGCCGCCTTCTCCGGATGAGATCCGTGACCCACGGTGAGGTGGACGACGTCCTCGACGAACCCCGGGCCGGTGTGACCCCAGATCCGTGCCGCGCTCTGATGCGACACGACACCCTTCATCCGAGTCGTCACCGCCAGTGCCTGGTCGAGCAGACCGACCTCGCAACCCGTCACGCGGTAGAGACCACGGGACTCTCGCCTGAGTAGACCCCTCGCCACGAGGCGCTGAAGCTCCTTTGAGTCGACACCGAGTTTGGAGGCCTGGGCAGTCGTGACGAAGCCCCTGTACTTAAAGGCGGTCTCCATCATGGGAGCCAACGGGCGAGGTCGCGGAGAGTGCGCTTGCTGCTGGGGCTCGTCGTGCATGCTGCGATGATCACGCACTGGTGTGTCACGGAGGGTCCGTGGGTAGGCGGCCGGGAAGGATGGTTCCTGACGACCCACCCGCGGCTAATGCCGAGCGGCGAGATCCTAGGAGGATTCGCGGCCCGAGCGGCCCGAGCTGCCCGAGCTGCCCGAAAGGGCCGGCCTATCCGGACCCGGGCCAGACCGGACTTGGGGCCAGACCGGACTTGGGGCCAGACCGGACTTGGGGCCAGACCGGACTTGGGGCCAGACCCACGACCCGCTGGAAGAGCTCCGGGCTAGACGCCTGCTGGCACGGCGAGTACATGAGGCATGCACAGCTCGTCGTACTCGGCGATCACGATCGGGTCGGCACCCTCACCGCACGCGGGGCAAGCAGGGTCGCGCCTCACCTTGAAGGTGCGAAACGATGCCTCGAGTGCGTCGTAGGCAAGAAGGCGGCCAACCAACGGCTCACCGAGGTCCAGAAGAAGCTTGATCGTCTCCATGGCCTGCAGGGAGCCAATGATCCCCGGGAGAACGCCTAAGACCCCGGCCTCGGCACACGAAGGCGCCAGCTCGGCGGGCGGCGGCTCCGGGATGAGGCACCTGTAACACGGCCCCTCGTAGGGGTTGAACACCGTTACCTGGCCCTCGAACCGAAAGATCGACCCATGTACGACTGGGATCCGCTTAAGGAGCGAAGCGTCGTTTACGAGATAGCGCGTGGGGAAATTGTCAGTCCCGTCCACAATCACGTCATAACCGTCGATGATGGACAAGATGTTGTCTGCCCCGAGCCGCGTGTCGTAGGTGACGACGTCGACATCCGGGTTCATCAAGGTGAGCGTCTTCTTTGCCGAGTCGACTTTGCGCTCGCCGATGCGGTCCAGGTTGTGCAGTATCTGGCGCTGGAGGTTGGATGCGTCCACGACGTCCATGTCGATGATCCCGAGAGTGCCAACGCCTGCGGCTGCCAGGTAGAGCGCCGCTGGAGACCCGAGCCCGCCCGCTCCAAGGAGCAGCACCCGCGAATCGAGCAGATGCTGCTGGCCCGCCTCGCCGACCTCCGGCAGGAGCAGGTGACGCTGGTACCGGTTGCGCTGCTCGGCGTCCAGCACGCGTGGCGTGCTCCAGGGACGGCCTTCGTCCTTCCACTTGTTGAAACCACCGGCCATCGAGACGACGTCGACGTAGCCGAGCTCGCCTAGCGCCTTGGCCGAAAGCGCAGATCTAGTGCCCCCTGCGCAGTAGACGACGATCTTCCTCGATCGATCCGGCACGCGCCCTTCGATCTGCAGCTCGACATAGCCACGCGGGATGTGCAAGGCACCTGGGATCACTCCCTGGGCCACTTCGTCAGCTTCCCGAACGTCAAGGAACAGCGCCTCGGCGCGCAGGGCGTCCGCGTCCCCGGGATCGACCTCCCTGATCGATTGCTTGACCTGATTCAACACGTCCCTAAAGCTGGCCACCCGTCGAATGCCTCCCCTTCCGAGGGAACTCGTTGCTCCAGTGCCTTAAACCCTACCCCGGCACTCAACATTCCCGCGTCACCGGGTCACCACCTCGATGCAACTGATTGGCAGAGTGGGATCATATGAAATAGACTGATACCATCACACAGACCCCTCGACCGCTGGAGGCAACATGACCGTCACGTGTTCCACTGCCGACTTGTCTCGCGATTCAACTCCCCCAATACTGCGGGTCGTGGCCTGGACCGACCCCGTCATCGATGACCTCGGATACGACCCGAGGTCGTCATACGTCGAGACCTACTGGCTCCCTGTGCTCGGACCCTCTACGACGCTGCTGCTCCGGCGGTTCGCCACTTTCCTCGATGACGTCCCCGATGGCATCGACCTCGACCTGGAGGAGCTGGCGCGGGCACTCGGGCTCGGCGAGCGTTTCGGCGTCAATGCTCCGTTTGCTCGTACGCTCAAGAGGTGCGTCGACTTCCAGATGGCCGAGTGGCGAGGAGAAGCGCTAGCCGTCAGGCGACATCTCCCTCCTCTCGCGCGACGGCACCTGCGACGCCTGCCTGAATCGCTGCAGAGCCGGCACGCCCGGGAGATCGAGGCCGCGTTCCAGAGCACGGTCAGCGATCGCCTACGCCTACACGGTCGACGTCTCGCTCTGAGCCTGCTCGACTACGGCGAGGACCGCGCTGCGGCCGAGCATCAGCTGATGCGCTGGGCGTTCCACCCGGTCCTCGCGAGCGAGTGCGCCGCCTGGGCGGCCCTCGAACACAGTCGACGGCGATCGGCCCAAGTAGCGCACCCCTCTCGGCCGATCGCTGGCAGGGAGGCGAGGACCCAAGTAACTGAGTCGCGAGCGAACTGAGTCGCGAGCGAAGAGCCGGAAGGACCGCAAAGCCCCGCTGCCGAACTAAACTCGGCTGGACCGTGTCGCCCCCATACCCCTATCTCGAGTCAGCACGCGAGCGCGTCGTGATCTTCGATGGAGCGACGGGCACCAACCTGCAGCGCCGCGACCTCGGGCCCGACGACTTCGGCGGTGACGCGTACGAGGGTTGCAACGAGTATCTCTGCATCACTCGTCCCGATGTCGTGAGCAACCTGCACCGATCCTTCCTTGACGTAGGCGTTGACGTCATAGAGACAAACTCCTTCGGTGCGCTGCCGTACGTCCTTGCCGAGTATGGGTTGGAGGATCGGACTGAGGAGATGGCACGGCGATCCGCCGAGCTCGCGGTCGAGGCGGCCCGGAGCTACTCGACGCCCGACTTTCCGCGATTTGTCGCAGGGTCGCTCGGGCCCGGCACCAAGCTCCCGACGCTCGGCCAGATCAGCTTCTCCGACATGCGCGACGCATACGAGACTCCCGCGCGTGGGCTACTCACGGGGGGCGCTGACCTCCTGCTCATCGAGACGTGCTACGACACCTTGCAGGCCAAAGCCGCCATCCAGGCGTGCCGACGGGCGATGGCGAAGGTTGGACGCGAGGTGCCGCTCCAGGTTCAAGTGACGATCGAGCTTACTGGACGCATGCTCCTCGGAACAGAGATTGGGGCCGCCCTGACCGCACTCGAGGCAATGGGCCCAGACGTGATCGGAATGAACTGCGCGACCGGACCCGTCGAGATGCGCGAGTCACTGCGGTACCTCTCCGAGCACTGCCTGACACCCATCTCGGCTCTACCGAACGCCGGTCTACCCTCGGTGCTCGACGGGAAGATGCACTACGACCTGACTCCAGATGCCCTTGCCAGCCATCTTGCGTCTTTCGTCACGGAGCTCGGGGTCTCTGTCATCGGCGGGTGCTGCGGAACGACACCCGAGCACCTGGCCGCTGTCGTTGCGTCCTGCAGGAACCTTCAGCCAGCCCCTCGTAGTCCCGCTCACGAAGCCGGCGCGGCTTCCCTCTACACATCTGTTCCCTTCGAACAGGACCTGTCGTTTCTCGTCATCGGTGAAAGAACCAACGCCAACGGCTCAAAGCGCTTCCGCGAGGCGATGCTCTCCGGCGACTGGGAGACCACGGTCGCGATGGCGAAGGACCAGGTGCGCGAGGGTGCCCACATGCTCGACGTCTGTGTCGACTTCACGGGCGCCAACGGTGTGGCCGACATGAGGGAGGTCGCCTCGCGCCTGGCCGGCCAGTCGACGATCCCGCTCGTGATCGACTCGACAGAGCCGCCGGTGATCGAGGCGGCCCTGCAGTGGATAGGCGGGCGGGCAGTCCTCAATTCGGTCAATCTCGAGGACGGCGACGCCAAAGGCACGCGCCTCGACAGGTTCTTCACACTTGCCAAGGAGTACGGGGCCGCCGTCATCTGCACCTGTATCGACACCGACGGACAGGCTCGCACCGCGCAGTGGAAGCTCCGCGCGGCCAAGGCGATCTGCGAGCTCGCCGTCGGTCGCTACGGCCTCAAACCCGAGGACCTTCTCTTCGACCCGCTCGCCCTACCGCTGTCAACCGGCATGGAGGAGTCGCGGCGCGACGGAATCGAGACGATCGAGGGCATAAAGGCAATCAAAGCCGAGATACCAGGTGCTCACACGGTCCTCGGACTCTCCAACGTCTCCTTCGGGCTCAGCCCTGCTGCCCGCCAGGTCCTCAACTCAGTCTTCCTGCACGAATGCACCGAGGCCGGGCTGGATGCCGCGATCGTGCACGCAGGCAAGATCCTCCCGCTCAATCGCCTGGGCGAACGTGAGCTTGAGCTGTGTCTGGACCTCGTCTACGACCGCCGCCGCCCCGGTTACGACCCCCTCGCCGAGCTGATCGACCTCTTCGAGCAGGCGGGCGGCAGCCTCAGCAGCTCCCGCGAGGATCGCAGTGGCTGGCCCGTGGAACGCCGCCTTGAACAGCGCATCGTCGACGGTGACCGCAATGGTCTCACCGACGAGCTGGACGAAGCACTCGGAGCTGGACACAAGGCGCTCGCGATCGTGAACGACATGCTGCTCTCGGGGATGCGAACCGTAGGTGACCTCTTCGGGTCAGGACAGATGCAGCTGCCGTTCGTGCTCCAGTCCGCAGAGACGATGAAGGCAGCAGTAGCCCACCTCGAACCACACATGGAGAAGACGGACTCGTCCGGGCGCGGTCGCATCGTCATCGCAACGGTGAAAGGTGATGTCCACGACATCGGCAAGAACCTCGTCGACATCATCCTCACGAACAACGGCTACGAGGTCTTCAATCTCGGCATCAAGGTGCCCATTGCCGAGATGATCGCGAAGGCGGACGATGTCGCCGCAGACGCGATCGGCATGAGCGGGCTGCTCGTCAAGTCCACGCTCGTCATGCGGGAGAACCTCGAAGAGCTGAACCGGCTTGGCAAGACCTCGTACACCGTCGTACTCGGTGGCGCCGCGCTGACTCGGACATATGTCGAAAAGGACCTGCGGGACACCTACGACGGGCGCGTGTTCTACGGCAAGGACGCCTTCGAAGGCTTGCACGTGCTCGACAAGGTGATGGAGTTGAAGCGAAGTGGCACGGACGATCCGACGTTCGGGACAGAGCGCTCCGGCCGGGTGCTGCCAAAGCGCAGGAGCGAGATGCAGGAGGAGATCGACCCGGCTTCCCTGCCGGCCCGCTCCCCTGCCGTCGAGATCGACAACGAGATATTCGTCCCGCCATTTCTTGGCAGCCGGGTCGCCAAGGGCATCGCGCTCGACGACGTCGTCTCCTACCTGAACGAGACGGCACTGTTTCGCAACCAGTGGGGCTACCGCCCGGTCCAAGGCGAGACCGACGCCGAGTTCAAGGAGCGTCTCCGCGCTGAGCTGCGGGCGCGCCTCGACGAAGCCAAGGCCGAGGATGTTCTTATTCCCTCGGTCGCGTGGGGGTACTTCCCTGTCAATGCGGACGGTAACGACCTGGTTGTCTACAGCGACGACGACCGCGGCACAGAACGGACCCGCTTCCACTTCCCGCGCCAGACCAAAGACCCATACCTCTGCATCGCCGACTTCTTCCGTCCGGCCGCTTCGGGCGAGAAGGACTACGCCGCCTTTCACGTCGTCACGATGGGGCCTGCCGCTTCGCGGCGCACCGCCGAGCTCTTCGCGGCCAACCGGTATCTCGACTACGTGAGCCTGCACGGACTTTCGGTCGAGATGGCCGAAGCTCTCGCGGAGCTCTGGCACCGCCGGATACGAGAGGATTGGGGCATCGCAGAAGATGACTCGCCGAGCCTGACTGGCCTCTTCCGCCAGCAGTACAGGGGCGGTCGCTACTCCTTCGGCTACCCCGCCTGCCCTGACCTCGAGGACAACGCCAAAGTGGTCGAGCTCCTGGAAGCGGATCGGATCGGAATCACGGTGAGCGAGGGTTTCCAACTGCACCCCGAGCAGACGACCCTCGCAATCATCTGCCACCACCCCAAAGCGAAGTACTTCGTCACCTGACCACAGGCGCATGACCACAGGCGCATGACCACAGGCGCATGACCACAGGCGCATGACCACCGTCACCTGCAGCCGGGACGGCCGATATCGTGCAAGACCGTGGTAGCGATCGACGTAAATGACATCTCGTTCCAGTCAGATGTCCTGGAACGCTCGATGAAGGTGCCGGTGGTCGTCGACCTGTGGGCACCATGGTGCGGCCCGTGTCGCACCCTAGGTCCGATACTCGAGCGGGTCGTAGACGCGAGTGATGGGGCTGTCGCGCTCGCGAAAGTGAACGTCGACGAGAACCCCAAGATCTCCTCGACGTTCCAGGTGCAGTCGATACCCGCCGTCTTCGCCATCGACAAGGGCAAAGTGGTCGACCAGTTCGTGGGCGCCCTGCCGGAGAGGGCAGTGAGGGAGTTCGTCGAAAAGTTGGCGCCGCGGTCGAGCGAGGCCGATGACCTCGTCGCCCTGGGAGACGAGGCGTCACTGCGCAAGGCCCTCGAGCTGGAGCCCGCCCATGGCGGAGCCATCGAAGCCCTCGCGGCGATGCTCGTCGACGCCGGCCAGGGAGACGAGGCGCTCGCGCTGCTCGAGCGCATCCCGGAGACTGCGGCCACCCGTCGCATCGCGGCGACGGCCCGCCTCCCGAAGCGCGACGACGGCGCCGGGACCTGGTCCTCGGACAAGATCTCCGCTCGCATCGCCGAGCTCCTCGACAAGGTACCGGGTGACGACGGGGCCCGCCAGGAGATTCTCGACCTCATCGAGACGATGGACCCGGACGACCCATCGCGGTCGCAGTACCGCCGGGCGCTCACCTCGAAGCTGTTCTAGCCCTTCCGGTGGTCGTCGCCGCACGGCAGCCAGTACCACAGTCGCAGCGCGCCGAACGGTCGCAGCGCGCGACGCGAGTGGACATAGGATCGCGAACTTTCGACATCGCAGCCCGGGCGCTCGTGATGGGGATCTGCAACCGTACGCCTGACTCCTTTTTCGACCAGGGCGCGCACTTCGGCTTCGACAGCTTCTTGGCGCGCGTCGACGCGATAGCCGGCGAGGGCGCCGACATCATCGACGTCGGCGGCGTGAAGGCCGGCCCCGGCCCCGAGGTCGGGGAACAGGAGGAGCTCGACCGGGTTGTGCCGGCGATCGTGGAGATTCGGCGCCGTTTCGACCTCGCCGTGTCGATCGACACCTGGCGTGCGAGCGTGGCACGCGAGGCCTTCGCTGCCGGCGCGGTAATCGGCAACGACATAAGTGGCTTCGCGGACAGCGCGTACCTGACCGAGGCGGCTGCGGCCGGCGCCACCGTCGTCGCGACCCACATCAGGCTCCAGCCGAGGGTGCCCGATCCCGAGCCGTTCTACGACGATCTCCTCGGTGAGGTGGGGGGTTTCCTTCTCGATCGCGCTCACAGAGCCGCTGCGGCCGGGATCGGGCCCGCTCGCGTGATCATCGATGCCGGCCTCGACCTGGGAAAGACCGCGGAGCAATCCCTCGAGCTGCTCAGAGCTTCGGACACGCTTGCGGAGCTTGGTTACCCGCTTCTACTTTCGGCTTCGAACAAGAGGTTCCTCGGCGACGTTCTTCACCTCGAGCTCGGCGAGCGTCGGAACGCCTCGCTCGCGGCTGCCGCCCTCGGGATCACCCGGGGGTGCCGGATCGTCCGGGCTCACGACGTCGCCGCGACCGTTGCGATCCGCGACGTCCTCGAAGCGGTGCTCCGCCTCCGGGCCGACTCGGGCTCGGATTCCGAAGACGGGGCCATGGCTCCGAGCCGGTGACTGCGACCTCCTATCTCATCGTTGGCGACGACGCCAGTCTCTTGTCGCAGGCGCTCTCCGAGCTGCTTGACCGGCTGTGCGGAGAGAGCTTCGTTCCCGTCGAGGAGCACGGTGCGGAAGGAGACGAGGCGCTCGACCTCGCTCCGGTACTCGAAGCGCTGGCGACGCCGCCGTTTCTGTCCGACCGGCGCGTCGTGGTGCTGAGAGGGGCGGAGCGCCTCGACGCAGGCCAGGCAGCACTGATGGCAGCAAGGGTGAAGGAGCCTGCGGACTCCACGGTCGTCGTGCTCGTCGCAGGTGGTGCCGGGGCAAGGTCAGTGCCTGCGACCCTCCTACGGGCGGTGAAGGCGCACGGCGAGATCATCGAAAGCTCCCCCGGCCAGGGCCGCCAGCGATCTGACTGGGTAGGGCAGCGCATCCGCCACGCAGGGGTTCACCTGGATCCAGAAGCTCTGCGAGTACTGGGCGAGCACCTGGGAGAAGACGTCGCGAGGCTGCAGTCAATCCTCGACATGCTCGAAGCAGCCTATGGCCACGGGAGCAAGGTCACCGCGGCGCAGCTGTCTCCGTTTCTCGGCGACAGCGGGAGCGTGCCGCCCTGGGATCTCACCGACACGCTCGACCGAGGAGACACGCGAGAGGCCGTCAAGGCGCTGCACCGGATGATGAATGCAGGAGGGCGCCACCCTCTTCAGATCATGGCGTCTCTCCAGCGGCACTACGGCGCGATGCTCCGCCTCGACGGAGCCGAGGTGACGACGGCGGAGGTCGCGGCTGGCATCCTCAAGATGTCTCCGTACCCCGCGAGAAAGGCGCTGGAACAGGGACGGCGTCTCGGGCATGAGCGAATCGCGAGAGCGATCGACGTCATCGCCCAGGCTGACGCGGATTTTCGGGGGCGGCTCGGATGGCCCGACATTCTCGTGATGGAAGTCCTCGTAGCGCGCCTGGCTCAGCTTGCTCGCTCGCAAGCGGCCCCGACGAGGCGGTCGAGATGAGCGCGCAGGACCAGATCCCGGGCGGGAGCGAACTTGCAGAGCTTTCGCAGCTCGCCGCGGCCGTGGCCATGGAAGCGGGTCGCATCCTGTCTGTTCGTTTCTCCCCGGCCGGGCCGACGCAGGCGGTCACCAACAGCGTCACATCAAAGTCCAGCCTCACGGATCCCGTCAGCGAGGCGGACCGGGCAAGCGAGCAGCTCATCCTGGGAAGGCTTGCAGCGGCAAGACCCGACGACGGCGTCCTCGCGGAGGAGAGCGGTGCCAAAGAAGGGACAAGCGGGCTCACCTGGGTAGTCGACCCCCTCGACGGTACGGTCAACTTCCTCTACGGCCTGCCAGTCTTCGGAGTCTCGATCGCCCTGCGATCCCGGTCTGCGACCCTTGTCGGCGTCGTGCACGACCCGTCTCGCGCCGAGACGTTCACCGCCGTGAAAGGCGGTGGCGCCTTTCGCGACGGCGTCCGCCTGCTCCTCAGAAGCGGACCGAGCCTGGACAAAGCGCTCGTAGCCACCGGCTTCTCTTACGACAGTGGCAGGCGTCGCTCGGAGGCGGACCTCCTCTCCAAAGTGGTCGCCCACGTGCGTGACATCAGAAGAGCTGGAGCTGCCGCGCTCGACCTGTGCTCCGTGGCGGCAGGTCGCCTCGACGGCTTCTACGAAGCCGGACTCGCTCCCTGGGACATCGCGGCCGGAGCCTTGATCGTGTCGGAGGCCGGCGGCACCGTCGAGGAGCTTCCCGGACTGCTGAAGGACTACCCAGAGTCACCGACTCTCACCGCTTGCGCACCCGGACTAACGGCCGGCTTGCGTGAGGTCCTCCTCGCAGCCCGTGAAGCGGCGCGCTGAAGTGAGCGCCGGCGATCTGAAAGGCGAGCGTCGCACTAACGTCCCCGGAATGGAATTCGAAGTAGTCGTCGAGATCCCGAAGGGCCAGAGGAACAAGTACGAGATGGACCACACCTCGGGGCGCATCTATCTCGACCGCATGCTGTTCACCTCGACACGGTACCCGGCTGACTATGGGTTCGTCGACGGCACGCTCGGGCTGGACGGAGATCCGCTCGATGCGCTCGTGTTGGTCGAGGAGCCCACGTTCCCGGGCTGTGTGATCAGGGCACGAACGATCGGGATGTTTCGCATGACCGACGAGAACGGTCCCGACGACAAAGTCATCGCCGTGCCCGCAGCCGATCCGCGTCAGGCGCACCTGCAAGACTTGCTTGACATCCCCGAGTTCGACCGGCTCGAGATACAGCACTTCTTCGAGGTCTACAAGGATCTCGAGCCCGGCAAGTCGGTCGAGGGAGCAACCTGGGTAGGGCGGGTCGAGGCCGAGATGGAGATCGACCGGTCCAGAGCGCGGCGCGCTAGGGAGTCACATGAAGATTGATCCCCCAGGTGCGCTCCATCGGGACTACGAGGGATCTCGCAAGAAGGTCCCAACCGGCTGGATCGAGGTGGACACCGTCGGTCGATCGCACTGCCACCTCGGATCCGCCGATCTTCAGATAGACCTCGAACTGGCCCTTCGGCCCGGCGAACACGTTCCACGACCCCACGTAGGTGACTCCGTGGTGGAGCGCCGCTTGTGACTGGAAGATGCCGTTGACTTCCTTCACGAAACGGTTCGTGATGTTCCCCCCGCCCATAGGGGGCAGGCCGACCCATAGGACGTGCGCACCGGCCGTCGTCGACTCCGCCATGATCGTGTCGACCCTGGCCGTGTATGCCTTCGCCCATCCGGCTGACCCCGGCGTGTAGACATGGCCGTTCACGTTGAGATTCTGGTCGTCGTTCGCCCCCATCATCACGATCACGGCTCGAGGGTGAAACTTGTTGAGGTACAGCTGGAGATGACCGGGCCAGTTGTAATAGCCGGATTGGACGAGACCCGTGTCCTCGACGGCCTGCTGCAGGACATGGACGTATGGATCTCCGCTGAAGAGATCGCCGAGCCCGAAACCCAGATCCTCACCGATCGAGTCTCCGATGTCGAGGATCGTCAGCGGACGCGCCGGCGTCGGCTGGGGTATCGGGGGAAGGGTATAAGGCGTCGGAAGCGTGAGCGGTACGCCGTGGCCGCTCTCGCCGTGGGGCAGGTACCACCGGCCGTTGTCGAGTCTCGTATTGGGACCTGACGGAACCGTCGCTATGACGGGCGGGGGCAGGCCCTGACTGTTCCCTGGCCCGCCGTTGCGATTGAGGGCCGTATTCCCGAGATTGACAAGGCCCGAGAGATGCAAAGCATTCGAGATTGCCGCTATGGGCCGGAGCACGGCAATGGCGACGTTGCGGCGGGTGCCGTCGGCGCCTCCGTTGACCGCCTCGTGGTACATCTGGTTCGCGTCGAGCAACGCCCACAGGCCAAAGCAGAGCAGACCGACGCCGAGAATCCGGCCCGCCGAGGCATAGCGCCCGCTAGAGCTGATGAGCCGCCGCGTGCTCCCTGCAATCTGGGCCGAGGAAGGCCGACCTGCCGGGGGCGCTGGGGCAGGGCGCGGAGCAGGACGCGGAGCGGGGTTGGGGGCAGGGCGCGGAGCAGGACGCGGAGCGGGGCTGGGGGCAGGGCGCGGAGC
>CAZAMA010000017.1:20280-33029 GCA_964485645.1 uncultured Acidimicrobiaceae bacterium
TGGGGGCAGGGCGCGGAGCAGGACGCGGAGCGGGGCTGGGGGCAGGGCGCGGAGCGGGGCTGCGCACCACCTTGGTGGGGGTCCGACTGGCGGCCCTCGACGGCGCCCTGCTCGCCTCGGGCGGGGCAGCGCTCTCTCCCGTCTGCTCCGCGGGCCTGGTGCGCCGAGGATCTGCCGCGGGCTTGGTGCGCCGAGGATCTGTCGCGGCTTTCGTGGCCCGGCTCGCCTTCGCTCCCTTGGTGCGATCCGGCTCCCGACCTGCGCCGCCGTCAGATCCGGGACCTCTACGCGGACGCGCCCCTGGGACCTGATCGCCTGGGGGGGGAGGGGGGGGAGGGGGAGGTGCAGCTGGGGTCATGTCCGTGGACCTTCGTGGCTGGTCGAATCAGAACTTGAAGTAGATGAACGGAGCGACCCCGGGTGGCCCCATCGTAGTGGTGACGAGGAGCGCAGCGGCCAGCGCCGCTGCCTGCAACACGGGCCGCAGTCGGCCGAAGATGTCTTGAACACGTGCGGGGAACCGGGCGGGCACGTACTGGGTCCCGATCCCGACGATAACCGTCAATATCACGGGAAACGTGACGAGGGGTGACGGCATCGCCCAACCGGACAGTAGTCGGGCGAGCATCTCGAAGGCGTTGTTGAACGACGTAGCCCGGAAGAACACCCATCCAAGGCTGACGTACTGAAACGTAGCGAAGCGCTGCCACGCCACCGCCCAGGGCGCGTCGCTCTGGGCAGGGAGGCCCCGCGCCTTGCGCCGCTGACGACGCCAATGTCCAAAACACTGTCCCGCCCCGTGCAAAGCGCCCCATGCGACAAATGTCCACGCGGCCCCGTGCCACAGCCCCCCGAGAAGCATCGTGAGCATGATGTTGCGGTACATGTTGCGGCTGGATCCCTGGTTACCACCGAGGGGTATATACAGGTAGTCGCGTAGCCAGAACGACAGCGTCATATTCCAGCGCCGCCAGAAATCCTGCAGGGACCGGGCGGTATATGGCGCGTTGAAGTTCTCGGGGAAGCGAAACCCGAGAAGTAACGCGCACCCGATCGCGATGTCGGTATACCCGCTGAAGTCGCAGTAGATCTGAACTCCGTAGCCCCAAGCGGCGAACACGACCTCGGGCGCTGAGTGGAGCCGCGGGTTGGCAAAGACGGGGTCGACGACAGCCGAGGAGATATAGCTCGAAAGGACGACCTTCTTGAACAGCCCGGCAAATATCAGGTAGGCAGCGCGGGGAAAGTCAATGTGACGAGGGTCCCGCTTGTGGGACCGGGCGATCTGTGGAAGCAGGTCGGATCCGCGCACTATCGGCCCCGCCTCCAGATGTGGGAAGAAGCAGACGAACGTTGCCACGTCGAGCCACGGGGCAGGCTCGAGCTCGTGGCGGTAGATGTCGATCACGTAGGACAGTCCCATGAAGGTGAAGAACGAGATGCCGACTGGAAGCATCACCTCCATAGGAGCCGAGAGCGGGGCAATTCCGAGGTGGTACAACGCGTTGTCGACGCTGTTGTAGAGAAACCCGTAGTACTTGAACCAGCCGAGAAGGCCGAGGTCGACCACCGCCGTGGAGATGACCCACCCTTTGCGACCGCGATCTGTCCCGGACTGGTGCACGAGCTTGCCGCCGACGATGGTCACGACAGTCGAGGCGGCCAGCAGAAAGACGAACCGCCAGTCCCACCAGGCGTAGAACACGTAGCTCGCGGCGATTATGAACACCTTCCACCGCGTCGGGAAGGGCGCGAGCAGCCAGTTGAGGACGAAGACGATCCCGAAAAAGATCGCAAAGTCGATGGTTGGAAAAAGCATTGCGATCCCCTAGGCGCCAGACGACGGTGCCAGCCTGGAAGGCACGCTAGCCAAAGAGCGCAGAGCGTTGGCGGCAGCGAGGCAGCGCCGAGAAGATGTCACGGTCTATTGACGACCCAAGCCAGCTCCGCCTTGCGCCGAATCTCCGGCAGCGTCAACTACGGCGGTCTCAGGTCCGCCGGGCGCGGATCGCCTCTATCAGCTTCGGCAGAACATTGGCGACGTCGCCCACGACACCGAGGTCGGCGATGGAGAAGATCGGAGCATCTCCGTCCTTGTTGATGGCGATGATGTGCTTCGAGCCCTTCATGCCGACCATGTGCTGTGTCGCTCCCGAGATTCCACAAGCGATGTAGACGGTGGGCTTGACGGTCTTGCCCGTCTGGCCCACCTGGCGCGCATACGGCACCCAGCCTGCATCCACGATCGCCCGCGAGGCACCGGCAGCGCCGTTGAGGAGACCGGCGAGCTCCTCGATCCAGGCGTAGTTCTCCGCAGTCCCGAGACCCCTGCCTCCCGACACGACCACCTGGGCGTCATCGAGCTTCGGTCCACTTCGGGCTTCAGCGTGTCGCTCACCGATCTTGGCGGTGTCCGTGCCTGCAGCCTGAGGCGTCTCGAGGGGAACGACGACGGCAGTCCCAGCACCCTCCGCAGGTTCGGCCGCGAACGACTTGGCACGTATCACATAGATCCCTGGTCCCTCGCCCGTGAACCGAGCTCTCAGAACCTGGCTCCCGCCGAAGATCGCGTGCTCGGTGACGAGCTCACCGTCCTCGGCGCCTAACCCGACGACATTGGTAAGCACCGGGCGGTCGATACGCGCCGAGAGCCGGCCGGCGACGTCACGGCCGTCGTAGGTGGCGGGCACGAAGATGGCCCGCGGAGCACCGTTGACCTCGATCTGGCGAGCTATAGCGGCAGCTATCAGCGGTCCCGGCAGAGAGCTCCCGAGGTCACCGGCGTCAAAGACGGTGCTGGCGCCATAGGATCCCAGCACGGTCGCGGCGACATCGGAGTCACCGCCCCAAGTGAAGGCCTCGATCGCCCCTGAGCCCACAAGGGCGCGTGCCGCTGTCAGGAGCTCGAGGACGATTCCGAGGGGTCCGGCGTCGTTCTGTTCGGCAACAACCCAGATGCTGTCCACCATCTCCTCCTAGAGAACCTTGATCTGCTCGAGGAAGGTCACGATCGACGCGTGGGCATCTCCCCCGTCGACGATGATCTCTCCACCGCTGCGCGCCTCGGCCGCCTGCACCGATACGACCTCCTGGCGCGCTCCTACGAAGCCGACTTCGCCAGCCCCGAGCCCCAGGCTCGCCACCGTGTGCTCGGCAACGGGCTTTCCTCGCGCCGCCATGATCCCCTTGAAGGACGGGTAGCGGGGCTCGACAACTCCGGCGGTAACGGTTATCACCGCCGGTAGCGGTGAGGTCACATCGTCGTACCCGGCCTCGGTCTGGCGCTGCACCTTTACGGTGCCCCCTGAGATCTCGACGTGTTTGGCGAAGCTGACCGACGGCCACCCGAGCAGCTCAGCGAGTTGCACTGGCGTCGTACCGGTATAGCCGTCAGTTGCCTCCGTCGCGGCGAGCACGATATCGGGGATCGGGTCGAGGGTCCTCACCGCGGCCGCGAGCACCTTTGCGGTTCCGAGCGCGTCGGTCCCCTTGAGCACAGGATCGCTGACCAACACCGCGCTCGTCGCCCCCATCGCGAGAGCCGTCCTCAAGCCGCCCATCTCGTTGTTCGGCGCCATCGAGATGAGCACAACCTCACCCCCGCCGTTCGCCTCGACCAACTGGAGTGCCATCTCCACGCCGTAAGAGTCCGAGTCGTCTAGGACAAGCTTTCCCTCACGGACGAGCGAATGGGTGTTCGGGTCGAGAGCGTACGGCTCGACCGGGTCGGGGATCTGCTTCACACAGACTGCGACGTTCATGGATGGGATTCTCCCCGACGCGCGCCTGGTTTGACCAACTGGGCGTTGAGCACGGGTCCCCGAGCTGTTCAGAGGGCCGCGAGGGCCTGCCGGGCGACCGCGACATCGTTCGTGATCACGGCGTCGACGCCGAGGCGTGCCAGCAAGGCGAGCCGCTGGGGGTCGTCGACAGTCCACACTCGCACCGCCAGACCGTCATCGTGCGCGTCGGCCACAAGCGCTGGGCCGACGAGCGCGTCGCAGGGGTGCACGGCCTCCAGTGAAAGCCCCCCGACGACCTCTCGCCTCCACGCCGAGGGCACGGCGATCGGCGGCTCGACGAGCCACGCCAGCGCGATCCCGGCAGAGACCTTACGTACCGCGACAAGGGCCGAGAGGGAGAACGACGAAACGACGAGCCCTCTCCCCACGGCGGCCCCAGCACAAACAAGGGCTGCATCAGTCGCGCACCTCTCCGTCGGATCTTGCGATGGTCCGTGATCCTCGCTCTTCACCTCGACGTTTACCGCGAGGCCGGCGTCAGCGCAGGCGGCGAGCGACTCGCCGAGGGAAGGAATCCATGCGGGTAGAGCGCGCCGACCGCAGGTCGAGACACGACCGACTCCTTCCACCTCGTCATCGTGATGGACGACGAGAACGCCGTCCGCCGTCCGGCGGACGTCAAGCTCCACCCCATCGGCTCCGAGCTCGGCGGCGCGGTGGAAGGCCGCAATGGTGTTCTCGCGTATCGAAGGCCCTGTGGAGCCCCGATGAGCATAGATCGACGTCATATCGTGGCCACCTCCACGAGCAGGAGATCTTCCGTGTGCCCGCGGACACATGCTTGCAGACACCGCCAATTGGGCCTATTCTTACCGGCGCAGTTCCACTCGCCCCGCAGCCTTTGCTCCCGCCCGTTCGCGAAGCCGGTGTTAAGCGGCAGGGTTTGTGACTGTTTTCACGAGACAGGCCGGCGAGTGGACACCGGGATTGGAACAGAGGAGGCGACCTTGGCTCTCACCTGGACCCGCTCTATCGAGTGGGATACCGACGACTGGCGCAAGAGCGCAGCATGCAAGGACACCGACCCAGATCTGTTCTTCCCGATAGGTACCACAGGCCAGGCGATTGACCAGATCGAGGCGGCTAGAGCCGTGTGCATCTCCTGCGACGCAAGAGATGCCTGCCTCGAGTTTGCCCTGTCGACCAATCAGGAGTCTGGCGTATGGGGTGGCACCTCCGAGGAGGAGCGTCGCAAGCTGCGCAAAGCATGGCTTGCTGCTCGACGGAGGCGTAGCGCTTAGGCCACGGGCACCTTCGCAGGGGGACGGCGGGGCGCGGAGCAACTTTGGAGAGGGACGTCGGGACCCGAACGCGGCTCACCGCTGGGTCTGGCAGGCCCTCAGCACCTCGGCTGGTACGACACCTGCCACTATCCCTGATCCTAGGTTGGAGCAGAACGTTCCGAGGCTGACCAGCCAGCTGCCCGAAGACCCGAGCTGCGCGCTACCAGTGACGAGGACCCCGTCCGGGGAGCTGTAGACGACGTCGGCAAGAGAAGCCGAGAGGAAGTACACCTGGCGCACTTCCAAAGTGCCAGCCTTGCCTGCAGCTATCACAACCGGCGCCGCCGGGGCGACACCGCTTGCCCGGTAGATCGCCGCTCCACCCTTGCGCTCGACTTGTCTCGGTGCCAGGGCGCCAAGACCCAGCCGGTCCCCCCCGCTCACGGCTGCGAGGTTCGCGGCGAAACCGAGGAGCGGGTTCGGCGAGTCCGCCTGCTCGAATGCAGCGACGATCGACCCGGCAGCGAGACCTGGGTCAGCTGGCTGGCTCGAGGACGCGGAGGAGGGCTCGGTGGGCAAGCTCACGATAGAGCAACCCGAAGCATCTCCCACTGCCGGCGACTCTCCCACCGCCTTCGGCCCCGAGCCGAGCAGGAAGCCCAAGGAGGTATCGCCGGCTTCGCCCTCGGCAACCGCGCTCATCTCCCCGGTTCCCGCATCTGGCCCGGACATCTGACCGGCGATCACGGCTGCGCCCGCAGACGGCACAACGGTTACCGGGCTTCCCCCGACGTTCTCGGCAGCCACGCGAGACACGCCCGATCCGACCGCGACCGTCACCCACCACTCCTGGGCACCGCCGGCGACCTGGAGGGCACCGGAGGAGAGGACGGCGAGACCGAGCGGGCCGAGGGCGGGAAGCTGTGCTACCGAAACACCGCCACCGAAGGATCCTCCCTCGCCGACGGTGGTCGTGAGGATCTCTCCTGTCGCGCAGGTCGAGGCCGCGCTCCAGGCATTCGTGATCGCGACGGGCGCTGGTAGGTTCTGCAAAGTGGCCATTATGTCCAGCCCGCTTGCGAGCTGACGGTTGATCACTACCCGTGGGCTTTGTGTGAGTGGTGATTCCGCCGGCCCGTTGCGCGGAGACACATCTCTTGGTGCGGGAGTCTTTAGCACGGCTCCGGGTGTGTAGCGCGACTGGAGAGCATCGGTCTGCCTGGCGACCGGGGCGCTCACTATCACCCCGACTAGACCGCCGAGCGAAGCCACGAGCACGATCACTGCCGCGGCCAGAGCCATACGTTCGTGCTGCCTAGCTCGAAGCTCACCGGCATAGATACGTCTCGACAGATCGTCCAGATCTGGAGTCGGGCGAAGCGCCGCGGCCTTGGCGTGCAGCTGCCGGGTGAGATCCTCCTCGAGGCTCACCGCTCGATCTCCTTGCGCATGCGGCCGAGAGCCCTGTGTATCAAGGAGCCAACGGTTCCCGGACGGCACCCCAGCACCTCGGCGATCTCGTCTTCGGACAGATCCGAGTAGAAGCGGAGAACGACCGCCGCCCGTTGGCGGTAGGGCAAGCGGAGGAGCACGTCGCTGAGCTCGCCGCTCGCGCCTGGCACTCCGCCGCCACCTGGAAGCACGTACAAGAAGGGCTGCTTGTCCCGCTCCCGTCCGGAACGGCGGAAGTGGGACCTGGCGGCGTTGACGACGCTTCGGCGCATGTAGCGCTCTGGCTGCTCCACCTCACCGTAGCGGTGGTGCATGCGGACGAAGGAGTCCTGGACAAGGTCCTCTGCCAACTCCCGCGAGCTGGTGAGGACGTAGGCCAACCTGACGAGGCTCTCATAGGACGCGAGATAGAAGGCCTCGAACGAGACCTTGGCATACTCATCGTCGAGCTCGGCGTCGGCCGTCGTCTTCTCCATCCTCCGTGACCTCTTTGGCCGGCTCGACTGCTTTGGCCGGCACGACCCCTTTGGCCGGCTCGACCAGCGTGACCGGCTTGGCGTCCGTGACAATCCTGGCTGCGGGCACCAATTGTCCGACTCCTGACAGCTGGATCGACTCTCGTCGGACCCCTCTGCTGCGCCCCCTACCGGCAACGACTCTACGGCCTGCATCACATTTGAGACGCCCGGCGGCGGTGGAATCTTGCGGTGATTGGCGCCCCGACTCAGCTTTCGCGAGACGCTAGCCTCGGACCCCGGGCTTCGCTGTGACGTACGGGGATGTCTACACGGGCCGTTGTGCCCCTGTTGGTTGTCATCGCGATTGTCCCGGCAAGCTGAGTTCTCACGAGGTCCCGCACAATCGAGAGGCCGAGGCTCCTCGTCTTGTCCAGGTCGAAACCCGTCGGCAGTCCTACACCGTTGTCGGTGACCGAAACTGCGTAGTGGTCGGACGCGTGCTCGAAGACAAGGTCAATGTAGGACGCCCCCGTCGAGACGGGACCGCTGTCGGATATGTGGACAAACCCGTGCTCTATTGCGTTTTGCACCAGCTCGCTCAGCACGACCGCCAGTGGCGTGGCCATCTCCGCCGGAATGTCGCCGAGGTGCCCCTCGACACGCACCGCGACGGACCGGGCGCCGTCGCTCGACTCCTGCGCCATCCGCACCAGCGCGTGGATTATCTCGTCGAACGGCACTTGATCGCTCGCGTCGCGAGAGAGTATCTCGTGCACCACGGCGATCGCGCGGATCCGGCGCTCGGCCTCGGCGAGAGCCGACTTGCCCTCTGGCTCCTCGATCCGGCGCGCCTGCAGACGAAGGAGGGAGGAGATCGTCTGCAGGTTGTTCTTGACGCGGTGGTGGACCTCGCGGATAGTCGCGTCCTTCGTGAGCAACAACCGGTCACGGCGCCGGACGTCAGTCACGTCACGCACGAGGACGAGGGCACCCGTCAGCTCGCCACGTGCCAGGAGCGGGATGCTCCGCAGCAACAAAGTCGTGTCGGATCGCCGCTCGATCTCCTCCACCACGGGCAGCCTCGTGGCGAAGGAGGCGTGCACGACGGAAGTCTCGAGGCCGAGGGCCCCGAGCGTGGTGCCTTGAATGGCACTAACTATCCCGATTCGATGGAGGGCGCTCACGGCATTGGGCGAGGCGAAGCTGATCCGCGCCCTCTCGTCGACGACGATGACGCCGTCACCGACTCTCGGAGCTGTCTCAACTGGTAGGTCGTCATCGGCAAAGGGGAAGATCCCTTCCGCTACCATGACCGACAGCCGCTCGAACAGGTTGAGGTAGACGCGCTCCAGAGCGCCCCGGCGCCGCGCCACCTGCGGCGACCACACCCGGCACACGAGCGCCACGACGTCGCCGGAATGGCGCACGGGTATGCACTCCATTCGCTGGTGACCATCGCCGACATCGCTTCTCTGCTCGCCGACGGCGATCGTGCCAGTTCGCAGTGCCTCGAGTGCAAGCGGGAGCTGGCGCTGCGACACGACCTGCCCGACGAGATCGATCTCGAACAGAGTCGGGTTGGTAGTGGGCCTTACCTGCCCGATTGCGACAAAGTGGGAGTTGGCCTGGCCTGACTCGCCGCCGGCGAGATGGTCCGCCGGCACGTAGAGGAGGAGATCGGAGAAGCACAGATCGGCGAGAAGGTTCCATGAAGCCATCAACCGCTCCAGATGTTGCCGAGCCTGCGGGTCGAGGCCGGCATTGCGGTACGCGAGCTCCAGGGGGGTATTCATGCGATGCGCTTCGAATCGTCCGATTCGTCCTCGCCAGACCTTGGCCGAATTGCCGGATCGACGACCGGCTGATCCCCGAGCGCCACGTCGTAGCCCTGGCGGCCCTTGTACGCCCTCAGCATCGAGTACCCCGCGCCGCGGGCGAGGGAATAGAGTGCCGGAGCCCGGTCCGCGATGTGACCGAGTCCATGGGTGTCAGAGGCAGTGGTGAGCGGCACACCACCGCGACGAAAGCGCTCGAGAAGGCTCGGGGACGGGTACGCCTCCCCGACTGGCTTGCGGAATCCTGCCGACGACAGCTCTGCAGCCATCCCGCTCTGCACGGCTGCATCGCATATCCGCTCCTCGACCTCGTCAACCACGCCCCGGTCCGCGATCCTCCCGGTCACCTTGACTAGATCCGGATGCGCCAGGACATCGCAGGTCGCGGTGCCGGCGAGCTCTTCGATCGCCTCCGCGTACCTTCGCCAGGTGGCGTCGGTCCCACGCGCGTCCCACTCTGCCATCTGGGCAGGCGAGTCGACGATGTCGTACATCCACGATCCGAGCCAGTGGATCGAGCCGAGAAGGACGTCAAAAGGGTAGCCTCCCAGCAGTGCCGCCACCTTGTCCATGAGTCCTGGGTAGTAGTCAACCTCGAGCCCTGCGACGATCGGCAGCCCGGCATCCTTGGCTGCTACGAGCGTGGACACATAGAGGTCGAGATCCGCCGTGGCATGGTGGTCGAAATACTCCGCGACATATGTGCGGAGCTCTTCGTTGGGCTCGCCTGCCCACCATCCTTCCACGACCTCCCGCCCCTTTTCGAAACGGTGGAAGTGCTCGGTTACGGCGATCTCCTCCACCCCGGCCGCGCGAGCTGCATCGCAGTACCTCGCGAGCCGCTCGACGGCTAGATCTGTCTCGTCGGCGAGCTGGGGATGGGGCCAGAGATGGACGTGGTAGTCGATCATGAGTGATCCGATCGGTTTTCCCGGTTGAACGCGCTCTCAAACCGTACCGGCTCGGCCGTCGCGTGGGCGCTCCGGTTGGTCGGCGCGGTCCGGTTGGTCGGCGCGGTCCGGTTCGGATGTCTCGGGACGGGCACGACCTCCACCTCCAACACGACGCCTCCCCGAGCAATCGCCGTCGGCCGACGGCTCGACGTCGCCCCATATCCTGGCACCGAGCTTCAACAGGCCGCTGAGATCGGTGATGTTGCCCGGTTGGTAGCCGACCGTGGCAGTTATCTCGTGGGAAGCGGCGATCTCTGCGAGGAGCTCGGCCTCGCTGTTGGCGACGAGACGAAAATTCGAGAAGCTTTGGGATACCTCTGTCAGCACTGAAACGACGACCTCGGGGGCATTGGCACCGCGGAGCTCTTCGCTCATGGCGCCCTCAAGCTCACTAGCGCGCTCGCCGAGAAGATCCGCGACCTTGGCCACCCGCGGGTCGGAAAGTGCCGGCGGCAGGACCTTGTTGCACACGAGGAGTCCGAGATGAAGGTGCCGATCGGCAAGCGCCCTGGCCATCTCCTCGGCCTCGCGTGCCGGCACGGCCTCGAGGGTGGTCACGAGAAGAAACGTCGTCCGCGCGTCGCTGAGGAGCCGGTTCACCGCTTCGGCTCTTTCTACAAAACCGTCGCGCATCGTCTGGAACAGAATGAAGAAGTCAGCCAGATCCTGCAACAGCTGGCTGCCAAGGACGCGATCTGCCACCTGGTAGAAGGGCCGCGACGCGAGGTTCACGAGCCGTGAGCGGTAGGGCACGGTGAGCCAGCGGATCAGGCGCGACGAGAAGAAGTCCGTCATGTGAGAGGGCGCATCGAGAAGGTCGAGGGCGTTCCTCGAAGGCGGAGTATCCACCACGACCAGGTCGTACTGGCCTTCCTCGTGGAGCTCGTACAACCGCTCCATCGCAATGTAGTCGTGGCCCTGCGAGAAACGCCGCGTGATGTTCTGGTAGAGCGGGTTGGCAAGTATCTGGCGGGCCGTCCGCTCGTCCGGAGCGTGTCGGTTCACGAGGGAGTCCCACGACTGCGACATGTCCACCATGGCAGCAAATAGCTCACCTCGCGGCTTGACCCCTGCCTGGGCGAACGCCTCTTCGGGCACGCGCGTGGCGTTGTTGCCCAGCCCTGCGAGGCCGAGCGCATCTACAAGGCGTCTCGCGGGATCGACGGTGACCACAAGCACTCGCCCACCCACTCGGGCTGCCGCGGTCGCGGCGAGCGCCGCGGCCGTTGTGGTCTTGCCGACGCCGCCGGGACCGCAGGCGACGACGACTTCCTTTGCCGCGATGAGCTGCTCCATCTTCTGGCTGCGATCCGGGTCCCCGCCGAGGGGCACCTGGGTACCCATCACAGCTCCTCTCCGAGCGACTGGGCAACCTGGCGGATCGCCCTCATGCCATGGGCGCGTGAGAAGAGGTACGGGAGGTACAGCAGAGGGGCGCTCGCCCCGATTACCTCCCGAAGACGCTCGAGGTGTGCCGAGCCATCGCGGCGCACTGTGACGGCGAGCCGGGCCGCGCCGAGAACCGAGGCGACCTCGGCGGGGGGGACCTTCAGACGCTGCGCGAGCCAGTCGGTACCGTAGGAATCGGCGAGCACATCGAACACCTGCTCCTCGGCGCGGCCGAAGAGCTCAGGCAGCACCCGGTTGGCGATCACGCAGGCGAGATGGACTGGCGTCTCGGTGGCCAGCCGCCCGGCCAGGTCGACGGCTTCGCTCACCGGCATCTCTTCGGGCGTCGTGACCAGCACAACGCCAGTCTGACTAGGGTCACGGAGGATCTCGAGCATCCAGTCCGTCTGGTTGCGGACAACTCCCACCCGAACGAGCTCGTTGATGCCTGTGGGAGCAGCCAGCTGGCCCACGACATGGCCAGTGGCTGCGGCATCCACGACAACGAGGTCGTAGTGGTCCTCCCGCACCTCATAACAGAGCTTGCCGATGGTGAGTATCTCGCGGATGCCCGGTGCAGCGGTCGCAACAAAGTCGAACGCCCTCGCAACTGGTCCGATCCGACCAACGACCGGCACCCTCGCCACGTGATGGAGGTACTCACGGAGAGACGCCTCGGTGTCCATCGACATGGCGACGAGATTCCGTGCGACCTGACGTCCCTGGAACGGGGTGGGCCCGCACTCATAGGCGAAGCTGAGATCGCCCTTCGGCTCCACCTCGCAGACAAGGGTCCGCAGTCCACTCTCGCTCGCAAGGAGGCCGAGAGCGGCCGCGACCGTCGTCTTTCCGACGCCGCCCTTGCCCGTCACGAAAAGAAGCCGCCGCGCCAGCAGGTCGATCACATCAGGCTCGCAACCCACCGGCTACTCAGACCAGGGGGACCACACCTTGGGATAACCCCCGTCCCGCTCTCACGTGCCGTCACTCCCGGGGAGCCCCGAAACCCACCCGACGGTCCTCACTGGCCGCGCCGACCTCGACATAGGCGATCCGGGCCGACGGCACACCCACGCGGCGACCGCGCTTGTCGGTCAGCCAGAGAACCGCGGCGGGGTCTTCGAGGACTCGACCGACGTCTGCGAGCACCTGATCTCGATCGGTTCCCTCAGGCATGTCGACATCGATCTCCCGAGGCGAATGCATGATCCCGATACGAACGTCCACTGAGCCCTCCTTGTAAATGTCTCCCTCGGCCAGTCTCTCCGACCGTGGCGGCTCCGCCGCGTTGGGCTTTGTGACCGAGATCGATGGATCCTCGATAGCGAGCGGGCACCCGTTCGCCGTGGGCGCCATCGTAGGGCGGAGCCGCCAGGGGGCCCGCTCAAAACGAGCCTGAGCCCCTCGGCAACCGATCGGCTGCCCATCCGAGCCTCGCCGCAGCTTGTGTGCAAGCAAATCTGTCCGTCATGCCCGCCACATAGCCAACCGCATGACGAAGCGCATCTGGAGAACCGGGTTCGAGGTGCTCGATGAAGCTGCCCCCATCGGAGCCCATCTCTGCCGGATGGGCTGCATAGTGCTCGACGAGGCTGCGGAGCATCTTGACCACGCGCTCCGACTGGTCGAGAGATGC
>CAZAMA010000018.1:0-24845 GCA_964485645.1 uncultured Acidimicrobiaceae bacterium
CTGGAGCGTGGGCTGCGCCAGCGGCGAGGAAGCCTGGTCGCTGGCCATGGTGCTGGTGATCCGGTGCAGCCAGGTGGCAAAGCCAGCGTCACCCCGGAACCTCCGCAGGGAGCGGAAAGCTCGCAGATACGCGTCCTGCATGACGTCGCGAGCATCGTGCTCGTTGCCGACGAGCCGGAGCGCGAGGGCGTAGCACGCGGGCGAGGTGATCTTCACGATCTCCTCAAAGGCCGAGCTGTCGCCGGCGCGGGCGCGCTCGACGAGACTCCTCAGCCTTTCCTGCTGGGAGCTCCGACCGAGCGCGCTCACTTTGTCACTGACACCATTTCGCCGTAGCTCAGCGAGTCTCCTTGTGCAGGGTGTGCTGTCGCTCCCAGCGGCAGTACTTCTTCATCTCGATGCGCTCGCGGTCGTTCTGCTTGTTCTTCGTCGTTATGTAGTTCCTACGCTTGCAGACTTCACACGCGAGCGTCACCTGGACACGCTTCTCGTTCTTTGCCATCTATCCCGATCCTTCGGTTCCTTGAGCCTGCGAATGTTTCCTGCTTGTAGCGGCGGCGGGACTCGAACCCGCGACCCCACGATTATGAGCCGTGTGCTCTTACCAACTGAGCTACGCCGCCCCGGAGCCTGACTGGAGGCCCTGGGGAGCCCCCTGTCGGAATCGAACCGACGACACCAGCCTTACCATGGCTGTGCTCTGCCGACTGAGCTAAGGGGGCAACATCGCCCGGTGGCTAACTGGGCGCCGTGATCATACCGGCTCCGCCACGGCAGATCACTACGCTCGGCAGCCATGCAGCTGCGTCGGGCGACCGAAGCCGACTCGGAGGCGATTCGCCTCATCTACAACACCGAGGTGCTGACATCCACGGCGACCCTTGACCTTGTTCCGCGCAGTCGCTCCGCACAAGAGGCGTGGATGTCCGGGCACAGCGGCGTCTACCCAGTTCTTGTGGCCGACTCGGGCGGCGTCGTCGCTGGCTTCTCCTCGCTCAGCGCGTACCGTCCCCGGCCGGGGTACGCGACGGCCGTCGAGGACTCGGTCTACGTAGCCGAGGGGTACCGGGGCCAAGGAGTTGGGCGGCTCCTCCTTGACGGGGCGGCCGAGGCGGCCCTGTCCCACGGCTTCCACTCGGTCATCGGGCGGATAGTGACCGAGCAGAGCGCGTCGATCGCGCTGCACAAGGCATGCGGCTTCGAGATCATCGGCATCGAGCGGGAGGTCGGCCGCAAGTTCGGGCGGTGGCTCGACGTCGCTCTCGCCCAAAAGATGCTCTGACCCGACGGCCGGGGCGCGTAGGTGCCGGGCCCCCATGGGCGGAGCTCTACGGGGCCGCGCCCTCGCCGAGGCGCTCCGGGCGCCTGGGACCTGAACCGCTACAAGAGTCAGGCGCGCTCTGCGGGCGCAGCCAGATCGCCGGCGCCGTGCCCCGGCTCGTCCCGCCGCTGCTTGGCGAGCTGGTACAGGCGCGGCGCAAAAGACGCCACGCCCACAGCTGCCAGCACCGCCAGCGCGTCCAGGAGCACCAAAGGTCCGTCTCCGGCCAGGCGGCCGAGGAGCATCCTTCCCCCCGGCAGTCCGAGGAACGAGAGGACGGCCGATGCCAGCATCAGAGCCGAGCGAGCGCGTCCCTCTACAAGGGGCGCGAGCAGGACCAGCCCCCATACCAGGTACCACGGCTGGACCACGGGGCCCAGGACCACGACCGCCAGCATCGTCAGGCCCAGACCGCGAAAGCTGCCCACCCCTCCGTCGGAGCGCAAAAGGAGCCAGACTGCAACTCCCGCGGCCGCGGCGAGGCCCAGCCAACGAGCAACGGCGACGATGGTAGGGGCATGCTCGCCAAGGCCAACCCCGTTGACGATCCTCGCCACCAGCCCGCCGATACCGGTCGCCGGATCCATCCAGGAGCTGACAGAAGCCGGATTGCTCAGAGCTCCGATCCAACCCCAGCCGAGACCGATCGCATAGGTGACCGCGGCCATCGTCGCTCCGGACACTGCCACCGCCTTCGCGAGCGGGCGAACCCGGGAGCGCCAAGAGACGCCGACACCGGCCCAGTCCCAGCCGATGTAGACCACCCCGACGAGAGCCGGTACCTTGACCAAGGCTGCGAGCGAGCAGACGACTATTCCGACGAGGGGGTGCCGCTCTCGGGCGAGCGCTAAGCCGGCCACGAGCAGGCCCATCATCAAGGCGTCGTTGTGCTCGCCCGCGACAAGGTGCAAGAGCACGAGCGGGTTGAGGGCGATGAGGACGAATGACTTAGCGGCGTCGACGCCGTAGCTGCGCGCGAGTCGAGGCATGTAGACCCCGAGCAGCACCACACCGACCACGGCAAGAAGGCGAAACCCCAAAAGCGCCTCGAGCTCGTTGTGGTTCACCAGCGCGACGATCCCGCCCGCAAGCGAGAGGAAGATCGGCCCGTACGGCGAGGTCGAGTTAGCCCAGAGCTTGTCGACGAGCGATGCAAAAGGGTTACCACCGGGGCCAAGCAGCGACGGCGGGTAGAGATAGGGATTGATGTGGCGCGTCATCTCCTCGCCTTGCGCCACGTAGCTGAAGGCGTCGTGGCTGAAAAGGGGGGCCACGATGAGAAGGGGCAGCATCCAGGCGATGAACACGGGGACGAACCGGCGCACCGGTGTCCCGGGGTGGAGACGCGTCAAGCGCGCCAGGGCCACCCAGGCGCGCATCATGAGGAACATGCCGGTATAGACGGCGACGACGCCGACAAGCACGTTCCCGATGGGCGCTCCGGTGCCGAAGTACCACAACCGCACTCCGTACTGCAGTGCAGGATCAGAGAGGGTCTTCAGCGTCGCGTGGTCGAGGGTGAATGGCGAGGTGGGTTGCGATGCGCCCCAGAGCACGAGCAGCGACCCGAACGTACCGACGACGCCGGGCCACACGAGAACCCTCGCAACCCGGCTCTCGCCGGCCTCGAACGGCTCCGGCACGGGCTCGGGCGTGCACAGTCTCCCGATCGCACGCCACGCCGAGCTGAGCGCGGACCGGCCAGAGATCACGAGCGCGCGCAACCACCCGGCTGGCAAGGCGCCGGCATCCACGCGTTCAGATGTCCTCATCGTATCCTATCGCATTCAGATATACGACATTGCCCTCAGCGCAGCCTGCCCCACCGATGTAGGCAACCGGCAGCAGGATCCAGTGCCGAGCCCGTGGAGGCCGCAGCGACCTCGCCGCGCCGGCTGCTCAAGTCCCGGATGCTACCAGTGGCTACCTGCGCCCTGCCGGCGTCAGCGCCGTCCCGCGACGGGCGCCCCGCGCCGAGCGAGCGGACCAGAGGGACCAGAGGGACCAGAGGGACGAGAGGGAACTAGTATCCGCCGTGCCCGCGACTACGGAGGCTCCGACGGCAGCGTGGGGCCGGACGGACTGGAAGGCTTCGGTCCTCCTCGTGGCGCTGCCTTCACTCCTCGTGAGCCTGGCTGCCGTTGCCGGCTACCCGCTCATCACCGGAGACGACGTCGCGCAGAACTTCCCGCTCGAATACCTCGTCGGCCAGGAGATACGTCATGGACACCTCCCGCTCTACGACTCTTTCCTCTGGTCGGGAACCCCGCTGCTCGGTGGGACCGTCGCCCATGCCCTGCTGCCGATCACGCTCCTGTTCGCCGTGTTCCCTCCCCTCCCGGCCTGGGTGATCGGTGAGGTCCTGGTCCTCGGGGCAGCAACAGTTGGCTGCCAGCTGTTCCTTCGGCGCACCGGTTGTGACTCGCTGCCGTCGGCCCTGGCGGGCGCAAGCTACGGGCTCGCCGGCTTCGTCAGCTCTCAGATCGTGCACATCGACTTCGCGGCGGCGGCCGCGGCGCTGCCCTGGCTGCTCGTCGGCATAGACGGATTGGCGACGCGGCCGGCGCCGGCACGAGGGCGCCACTGCGTGCTCGTCGCAATAGCCATCGCGTGGATCTGCCTGTGTGGCAGCCCCGACATCGTCATCGACACTGTCGTCGTCTGCGGCACCTACACGGGACACCTGCTGCTCCAGCCCCTCACAAGCGGCCGCCGAGCTGTGCCGAGGGTACGACTTTGCATCTGGGAGCTCGGTGGTGCTGCCGCCGGGGTCGCAGTGGGAGCGCTCCAGTGGGCGCCCTCTGCATACTTTGTCGCTGCCTCGCAGCGGTCACACCCCAGCCTCGCTTTCATCTCCGCCGGCTCCCTCAGCTGGGCAAACTTCTTGGAGCTTCTCGTGCCCCACGTCCTTGGAGGTGGATCGCTCGGAGGAAGAGCCTACGGAGGCACCTTTCCACTCGCCGAGGTCGACGCTTACCCCGGCGTCCTGGCTCTCGTCGCGATCTTCGTCCTGCTTTTCAGCTGGCGAGCTGCGGAAGCCTGGCGCTGGCGCGTCTGGATCCTCGTGGCCGCGCTGGCACTCCTCCTCGTCTCGGGCGGCCATACCCCGCTAGAACGCCTCCTGGCCGCGCTCCCGATCCTGGGGGATCAGCGGCTGCCGAGCCGCGCCCTTATCAGCTTCGCTCTTGCAGCTTCCCTGCTCGGCGGGTACTTCCTCGACTCGTTGCTGCTCTCGCACCCCACTTCGCGCCAGATCGCCGCAGGCTCCCTGCCCGTCGTGTCGATCCTCGGGATCGTCATCGCCACGCTCACAACGGGCAAACCAGCTGGGGGGGCACTGGTGGCTCACGCCCATTCGGGCTGGACACTTGGCGGGGACATGGCTTACCTCCTCGTGGCTGCCTGTCTTGCGCTGGCCGCAGCCGCTCTCCTGCTCTTTGGGAGAGGATTGAAAGGACGCAGACGCGTGCTCGCCGTGACGGCGCTTGTCGTCGTGGATCTTGTCACCTTCGATCTGAACCAGACCTCCGTCGCGCCCGAGTACGCCTACGCCCTCAAAGTCACCGATCACAGCGCGGTCAGCGCTCTCGTCGGGTCCGGCCGGTACCTTGTCATCGACCCGGGTCTGTCCAACGGCCTCGCGCTCGACCGTATCGGAGCCCCGGATCTCGGCGTGATCGCCGAGCTGTCAGATGCCGGAGGGTACGGCTCACTTGCCTGGGGTCCATATGCGAACGCGACCGGCACCCACACCCAGGACGGCGCTTCTCCGGCTGCCCTCGCCAACGGGACGTTCTCTAGTCTTAGCGTGCGGGCGGTGCTCACAGTGCCATCTGAGCTGGTAGTCGGCCACTCTCGCATCTCGAGCGACACCCAAGTGGGTGACAAAGCCCCCGTCGTGCGGTGGTTTGGGGCCTCGATCTCGGTGCGGTCGATCACCATCGAGATCGCCGGCGCGGCCAGCGCCGCCACCGTCGCCCAGCTGTCCTCCTCCCTCCGGTTCCTCGGCGGTGCCGGTCGCGTGGAAAGGGTCCGGACGGCGACGTCTTCTCGCGTCTCTCGGGAGGCCACAACGACCACCAAGGTCACCATCAAGTGCTTGTCGTCCGAGTCGGCGTACGGGCTCGAGCTCGGGGGGCGCCTCCTTCGCGGCGCTATCTCCATCTCCGAGCCATCGATCCGACCGAGCAGCGGCAGCACGTTCTTCACTTCCGGACCACTCGCGACGGCACTGGGGGGCGGCACGTGGACGGAGATAACGGGGACGGCGGGTTTCTCCGTGCTCGTAGACAAAGCCGCGGCACCCCTCCTCCGAGTAACCGCGAAGCGCGCCACCGTCCGGCTCGTGTCAAGCGATCCCTGGACAGGGAGCGCTGTAGTGTTGGTGCAGTCACCGGCCCCTACGGTGCTGGTGCGTTCGGTCGCGGACATCCCGGGCTGGCAGGCCAGGCTCACCCACGGCGGGCTCCAGAGGTTCCTGGCGGTGCGCCGCGACGGGCTCGCACAGAGCGTCTCGCTGCCAGCGGGTGTCTCTCGGGTGTCGTTCAGATATGTGCCCCCCGGCTGGGCGACCGGGCAGCTGCTGGCGCTTTCGGGAGCGCTCGCATGTGCCGGTCTCCTCTTCGCCCCCGCAGTCGTACGCCGACGGCGGAGATGGCCGGTCCGGGGGGACTCTCGGCGAATGCCAACCTCATAGGCAGCTGGCAGCCGGGACCCGACGGGAGCTAGCTTGTACTCCTCGTGGGTAGCCAGATGTCCGAGGATTTCGATGACTTGCTCGAAGCGAACGCTCTCTACAGCTCGTCGTTCTCTCTCGCGGGCCTAAAGCCACGGGCCGCAAGGAGATTCGCCCTCGTCACCTGTATCGACACCCGCATCGAGCCACTTGCGGCGCTCGGTCTGCGGCCCGGCGACGCGAAGATCATGCGCAACGCCGGCGGACGGGTTACCGACGACGTGCTGCGGTCGCTCTCGGTCGCGACCGCCCTGCTCGGAGTGGAGCGGATCGCTGTCATGCACCACACCGAGTGCGCAATGGCTTCGAGCTCGGAATCAGCTCTAAGAGCTGCGGTGGTCGCAGCCGGCGGTGAGGTTCCAGACGACTACCAGCTCCTCGCAATGGAGGATCCCAAAGCCGCATTGGCAGCCGACGTCGCCGCGGTGCGCGCGAGCTCGCTCCTCTGCCCCGGCGTGGCCGTCGCTGGATGGCGCTATGACGTCACAACCGGGCGCGTGACGCTCGAGGTCGGCTAGCTGCGACGCTCGGTGCCCTGAGAGCGCCTGATACGCCCAAATGTGAAGGTAGGAGAGGTCGAAACGTGAAGACCTCCGCGGTGGGCCGGGAAGGATTCGAACCTTCGAAGGCTGTGCCGACAGATTTACAGTCTGCTCCCTTTGGCCACTTGGGTACCGACCCGCGGGCCACCACCATAATCGACGCCCCGGAGTCAGATGCGCGCCCGGTCCGACCAAAAGCTTGCTCGCGCGTCGCGAGGCGGGAGGAGCGCGAGGGCGCAAAGCGAGCGCGGCCGGCGGTAGGTTGCTCACATGCCCAGTTTCGACGTCACCTCCGAAGTCGACCTGCAGGAAGTAAGAAACGCAGTCGACCAGGCTTCACGCGAGGTCGCCACGCGCTTCGACTTCAAGGACACAGGTGCCTCCTTAGAGCTGAAGGACCACGAGATCACGCTGCATGCGCCAACCGAGGATCGGTTACGGGCGCTCGTGCAGGTTCTCGAAGAGAAGCTCGTGCGGCGCCAGGTATCGCTGAAAGCCGTCGCGTTCGCCAAGATCGAGGAGGGGTCGCGCGGCGCGGTCCGCCAAGTGGCGACTCTCAATGCCGGTATCTCCAGCGAGAACGCAAAGAAGATAAACAAGCTCGTGAAGGATCTCGGCTTGAAGGGTGTGAGCAGCCAGACCCAAGGTGACCAGGTGCGAGTCATCGGCAAGAAGCGCGACGACCTCCAGGGCGTCATCGCCGAGCTCAAGGCTGCGGAGATCGATATCCCTCTGCAGTTCGGGAACTTCAGGGACTGACTGCGCCCCTCGAGCAGAGGCTGGGTGCAGCTCGGCCAGAGCTCGGCTACTCCTCGTTCGGCTGTTCGGACGCCCGCTTCCTCAGCTCCTCGACCACGCCGGGATCGGCCAAGGTGGTGGTGTCGCCGAGCACCCGGCCCTCGGCCACGTCACGCAGCAGCCGGCGCATTATCTTGCCCGACCTCGTCTTTGGGAGATCCTCGGTGAACACGACAGTCCTCGGTCTCGCGATCGCGCCGATCTTTCCCGCGACGTGACCGCGGAGCATCTCGCCGTGCTCGGCGGTCGCCTCGACTCCGGCTCGCAGCGTCACGAAAGCGATGATCGTCTGACCTGTCGTGTCATCTTTGGCACCGACTACTGCTGCTTCGGCGACACTCGGGTGATCGACCAGTGCCGACTCCACCTCCGTGGTCGACACGCGGTGGCCCGATACGTTCATCACGTCGTCGACGCGCCCTAGCAGCCAGAGGTAGCCGTCGCCGTCGATCTTGGCTCCGTCTCCGGCGAAGTAGCGTCCGGGAAATCGGCTCCAGTAGGTCGCCTCGTAGCGGTCGGGATCTTTGTAGATGCCTCTTAGCATCGCTGGCCACGGCTCGCTCAGCGTAAGATAGCCACCGCCGCGCGTGAGAGGAGCTCCGGCCTCGTCGACCACCTCGGCCGAGATTCCGGGAAGCGGTCGCGTAGCCGATCCTGGCTTGAGGGTCGTAACGCCCGGCAAGGGAGAGATCATGATCGCTCCAGTCTCTGTCTGCCACCAGGTGTCGACGACGGGGCACCTGGACCCGCCGATGTTCTCGTGGTACCAGATCCAAGCTTCCGGGTTGATCGGCTCTCCCACCGAACCGAGCACCCGCAGGCTCGTGAGGTCGTGGCCCTCTGGCAGCTCCGCACCCCATTTCATGAACGTACGGATTGCGGTCGGCGCGGTGTAGAGAATCGTGACGCCGTATCGCTCGACGATGGACCACCAGCGGTCGCGTCCTGGATGGTCGGGAGTCCCTTCGTAGAGGACACTCGTCGCACCGTTGACGAGCGGACCGTAGACGATATAGCTGTGGCCCGTCACCCAGCCGATATCGGCCGCGCACCAGTACACGTCACGCTCGGGCACGTGGTCGAAGACGTACTTGTGGGTGTAGGCCACCTGGGTGAGGTAGCCGCCGGTCGTGTGCATGATCCCCTTCGGCCTGGCGGTTGTGCCCGAGGTGTAGAGAAGGTAGAGGAGGTCCTCGGAGTCCATCGCCTCGGCGGGGCAGTGGGACTCCTGTCTGGCAACCACATCGTCCCACCACAGGTCGCGACCTGCCACCATGGAAATGACCCCGACCGCATCACCGAGACGCCGGGCCACGATGACGTGCTCGATCGAGCTTGCGCCGATCTCCAGTGCGGAATCCGCACTGGCTTTGAGATGGACCGGCTGGCCACGACGCCAGCCACCGTCGGCGGTGATGAGGACTCTCGCCTCCGCGTCCTCGATCCGGTCGCGCAGGGCCTCGGCCGAGAAACCCCCGAAGACAACCGAATGCACCGCACCTATGCGGGCACAGGCCAGCATCGCCACCGGTAGTTCCGGGATCATCGGCATGTATATGGCCACGCGGTCGCCGCGCTCGACGCCGAGGCTGCGAAGGGCGTTGCCGCAACGTCCGACCTCGTCGAGCAACTCGGCATAGGTGATCGCACGCCGATCTCCGGGCTCGCCCTCGAAGAAGTAGGCGACTTTGTCGCCTCGTCCCGCCTCGACATGGCGATCCAGGCAGTTGTAGGCGACGTTCAGCTTTCCCCCCACGAACCACTTCGCGAAGGGAGGTGTCCAGTCGAGTACCTTTTCCCACGGCTCGAACCAGGTGAGGGCGCCTGCCTGGGTGGCCCAGAAACTCTCGCGGTCAGATGCCTCTTCATAGACCGTCTCGCTGTTGACGAGGGCCGTCGCGCGCAGCGCGTCCGGGGGTGGAAAGAGTCTCTCCTCTGCGAGATAGTCCTCGATCGTTGCCCTGGCACCGTCAGACATCGCAGCGCTGCTGGCGGAGTCACCGTCGTTGGCCGTCATCTGCCAGACTTAGCGCGATACGAGCGCGAATGTCAATGCTGGCAAGGCCGCCACCGCATCGGGAGCCCGGCTGACAAGATGGGTCCATGGATGCGGACAGATGCACGCCGCCGTGCGTCACCGTCGCCATCCCCCGCGGCGGCCGCATGGTCGTAGCGGGTGACCTCTTCCTGAAGGCACCGGCAACACCGGCCTCCAACTCGGCCGCGGCCGAGTTGAGCAGCGCGATCGAGGAGATGGGGCACCGAGGCGTCCTCGTCATAGCTGGGAACCTCTTCGACCTTTCCGACAGACCGGCCGAAGATCTACCTGCGGCACTCCTGGCCCACCCTCGGCTGCGCGATGCCTTGACAGCGTGGCTGAGCGGCGACCTCCACCGCGTGATACTTCTTCCCGGTACCCGTGACAGGGCGATCTGCTATGACGCCCCGACGATGTCCGAAGTTGCCGTCGCCGGCTTCGAGGTGGCGCTGTCAGTCGATGCCGAGATCGAGACCCGCTCTGGGATCAAGCGAGTGCGCGTCGAGCCAGGTTGGCGCTACGACCCGCTCAATGCCTATGGGGATCCCACAGACCCGAGAGACACCCCTATCGGTCATCACGCCCTGAGTGACATCTTCCCGATGCTCAAGACCGCAAGGACCGGATGGCTGTCCGGCCTCGACCGGCTCGCGGATCCAGCGGGCTTGCCGCGCTTCGTGACTTCCCGGCTCATGTACCGGCGACTTGGGAGATACGGCTGGTGGCTGCTCGTCCCTTTTGCTGTTGCCGCGATGGCCCGTCTGCCCGAGGTCGCACTTTTCGGGGGACGGCTCCACGACATCGCCCGGCCCTTGGCAGAAGTGGCCGTATCCCTCGCGCTCGAATTGCTGGCGATCGCCGTCCTGCTCGGGATCGTCAACCACAGGGTATGGGCCGGACCGGGGAGCGCTCTGCTCGGGCCACCGAGCGAGCGGGCCAACGACGCCGCCCGCGACGCGGCTCGCGACCTTGTCGCGAGCGGTTACTCCGGCCTCGTAACCGGCCATAGCCTGCGAGCCGAGCTCGTGAGCCTCGGGGATGGTTTCTTTGCCAACACAGGTGCCTGCGCCGAGCTCGTCGAGGAGCGCCGCGCCCTTTTCGGGATGCCGCCTGTCTTTGTACGCGACGAGCAGATCTCCTTCGTCGAGATCGAGGCCGACGGTGGCCCGAACCGCAGCGGCCCGAGCGACGGTGACCCGAGCTACAGCGGCATCCGTGCACGCCTTCGCCTCTCGAACAAGCAGCTACCCGCAGGTAGCCTTCTCGAGCGCATCGCCGTCGGAAGGCGCCGACCTCCAATCAACCTCCAGGTCGTGGCGTCATTTCCGCTCGGTGCGAGCTGGCCCCCGATCAACGACCCGACTCGCCATCGCAAGCTGGTCCGGCGTGTCGCCGCCGCGATTGTCCTTTTGAGCGGCGTCCTAGACCTCGTCACCGCACTCGTTCCATTCCAGGTACGAGGTCACCTCCATCCCTATCTGGGCTACGTACCGCTCGGGGCGAGCGAGGCCGCCGGAGCTATCGACGCACTCGCCGGTGTGGCCCTTCTCCTCCTGGCGCGGGGCCTGCGGCGGGGTCAACGGGTTGCCTGGTTCGTGTCGGTGGGCGTCGAGTCGCTGACGTCGCTGCTACATCTGGTCCGCGGTGGCGAGATTCTTCCGGCCCTCTTTGCGCTCGCCGTCCTTGCGGGCCTTCTCTGGACGAGAGACGCCTTCCGCGGACGGTACGACCCGTCGTCGATCCGTGCCGGATTCCTGACTCTCGTCGGCGGTGCGGTCGGCGTCACGACTTTCACGACATTGGCTCTCTTTTTCGGAGTCGCCTTCTACCGGCGAGACCACCACCACACGACCGTCCGATCGCTCACAATCGGTTCGGCCCTTCACGCCGCGGCTTACGGACTGGTCGGTCTGAGCCCGGTGTCTCTACCCGACGGCGTAGGCGACTTCCTCTATCCGGCTCTGCTCGCCGTGGGGATCGGCCTCGCGGCAGTGGCCCTCCTCCTGCTGTTCCGACCGGTTGTCGACCGCCGGTTGGCTCGGCACCTCGTCGATACCGAGGGCCCCGAGGGGCCCGCCGGTTGGCCGAGCACCCGAACCGGCGGCTCCCCTGACGAGCCGATCGACTCCTTCCCCGCGAAGACGGGTGCAAGGCACGGCTTCGAGCGCGCGCACGACATCGTCACGCGACGCGGCGGGACTCTCGACTACTTCGCGCTGCGAAGCGACAAGCACCACTACTTCGACCGAGACAGCCTCGTCGCCTACGCCATCCGCTCAGGGGTATGTCTCGTGTCCCCAGATCCCGTCGGGCCGCCAGAGGAGCGCGAGCGAGTGTGGGCCGGGTTTCGAAGCTTTGCCGACGAGCGCGGCTGGGCAATCGCGGTGCTGGCCGCTGGCGCTGAGTGGGTACCTATCTACCGGCGCTCGGGCATGCGGGACATCTACATAGGTGACGAAGGCATCGTAGACGTGCGATCCCTGACGCTCGAGGGCGGGACGAAGAAGGGGCTGCGACAGGCGGTGAACCGAATCGCCAAGTACGGCTACACGATCTCCTTCCACGACCCGGCCGATGTCGATCCGGGCTTGGCGTGTGCGCTCAGCGCAGTCATGACTCAGAGCCGCCGCGGCGGCGTGTAGCGCGGCTTCTCGATGACGCTCGGCCGCCTCTTCGACCCCCACGACGAGGGGTTGCTGCTCGGAGTAGCCTCCGATCCAGCCGGAGATCCCGTCGCCTTCTGCCAGTTCGTGCCCGCTCCAGCAATCAAGGGATATTCGCTCGACCTGATGCGCCGAGATGGGGGCGACCATCCGAACGGCCTCTTCGACTTCATCCTCGTGCGCACCATCGAGCACATGCGCGATGCCGGTTACGCACGGCTCGGCCTCAACTTCGCAATGATGCGAGCAGTCCTGGCCGGAGAGGCCGGCGACGCCAGGTCGGTCAAGGTCGAGAAGTGGTTCCTCCGCAGGATGTCCGACTCCATGCAGATCGAGTCATTGTGGCGCTTCAACGCCAAGTTCGACCCCGAGTGGCTGCCACGCTTCGTCGTCTGGGACTCCGCCGAGCAGTCCCTGAGCGCGGCGCTCGCGATCGCCAAGGCGGAGAGTTTCTGGGAACTGCCTATAATTGGCCGGTTTCTCGTGCCGGCGGCACCTGCGTCGCTTCCGGACGACGTCGTCCGGTCCAGCTCAGAAAAGTAACCGCGCGGCGTGCACGAAGGCGAACAGCGGAGCCGGCCAGATGCCGAGCACGACGGTGAAGCCGCAAGTGAGCACGAGAGCGGCCCGGGCAAGGAGTGGCACATCTAAGCGCTCGCTCGCGACACCCGGCGCCGTTTCTGTGGCCAGATCGTGACCAGTGATGACGGCGGCCGAGGCGAGAGTGCCGGCACCGGGCGCCGGCGCGCTCGACAAGCGGTCGCGGACTGGGAGCGACGACTCGACACGAGCAGTCGGTGCGGCATCGATAGCCTCCGCCGGTGTGGTAGCCGATGCGCCGTACATAAGAAAGACAACCCTCAAGTAGAAAGCCGCCGCAATCGCCCCCGCCAGCATTGCTATCACCGCGAGTGCATAGGAATGCGCCTGGACAGCTGCCTCTACCACGTACAGCTTGGCCAAAAAGCCCGTCGTGAAAGGCGCTCCGGCTTGAGCCAGGAGCAGGACGGCCAGACAGAGAGCGAGAAACGGCTCGCGCCGCGCGAGTCCTCGATATCCCTCGATTGGATGGTCCCGGTCGCCGCTCTTTCCGACTAGCTCGATCACCGTGAAGCTGCCGAGAACGAGAAAGGCGTAGACGAACACGTAGTACAGGCTCGCGGTGACTCCCGACGCCGTGGCCGCCTGCAGCCCGAGCAGGACAAAACCGGCATGGTTGATGGAGGAGTACGCGAGCATCCTCTTTATGTCGCGTTGGACAAGACCGAGGATTGCCCCGGTCAGGAGGGTGAGGATCGCCATCACGAGGAGAATCGGCTGCCAGTCGATCGCGAGGGTGTGGAATGACGAGTAGAACACCCGCAAAAGGGCCGCGAACCCGCCAACCTTGGCTATGGCGGCCATGAAGCCAGTGGCGGGGGTGGGCGCCCCTTCGTAGACGTCGGGCGTCCACATGTGGAATGGCACGGCCGCGATCTTGAAGCCGAAGCCGACAAGCAGCAGGCCCAGGCCTGCGAGGAGGAGAGCGTTCGAGGTGAGCACGTTGTTGGCAAGGAAAGACGCGATCTCGGCCAGGTTCGTCGAACCCGTCGCGCCATAGGTAAGCGCTATCCCGTATACGAAGATCGCCGAGGAGAAGGCACCGAGCACGAAGTACTTCATCGAGGCCTCGCCCGACTCCTGGCGGCGGTGGTCGAAACCGGCAAGGATGTAGAGCGGTATCGACATGATCTCGAGACCGAGGAAGATGACGATGAGGTCGTTCGCGGACGCCATGAACATGGCTCCC
Source organism: uncultured Acidimicrobiaceae bacterium (assembly GCA_964485645.1). Classification (GTDB taxonomy): domain Bacteria; phylum Actinomycetota; class Acidimicrobiia; order Acidimicrobiales; family Bog-793; genus JAKACA01. The sequence continues at coordinate 13,887 of CAZAMA010000018.1, forward strand.
GACGCCGACAGGAGCGCCAGCGCGTAGTACTCGGGACCCGCAATCTGCTCGCGACGCAGAAAGCCGTCAGCGACAAGGGCCGCTATGACCAGGATGCAGCTCGCGAGGAGTACGAAAGCGACGGAGAACCCGTCTATCGCGAGCGACTTCGCGACGGCCGCGAACGCACCGTGCAGCTGGACTATGTGCCAGAGCACGAGCGAGCTGACGACAGCCGCGATGGAGATAGCCACGGTCATCGCCGTATAGACCACGGTAGGGAGCTGGCGAACGGAGAGAGCTCCCGTGAGCAGCAGGACCAGCGCACCGCCAATGCAGATGAGCTCCGGCAGGATCGCCGTGTAGTCGATATGGGGAGTCTGGATCGCGGCCAGGAGGGAGATGTACGTCATCGTGAGCTGCCAGTCGTGGAGCTGCCAGTCGTGGAGCTGCCAGTCGTCGAGCTGCCAGTCGTCGAGCTGCCAGTAGTGGAGCTGCCAGGGCGCACAAGGCTCGTAGTTCTCGCGACACTCCGACCCTCAGGCGGCACGGAAGCGTGTCCGACCTGCTCGACATGGGTGATGAGGAGGTCGACCGACGGCGTGATGCGAGACAGCACTGGTCCGGGGAAGACTCCGAGGAGCACGATGAGGGCTATCAGCGGGGCCACGTACGCGCTCTCCTTCCACGTGATCTCCTTGAAGTCAGCAGCCTCAGCCGAGGGTTTCCCATGGAACACCTGCTGGTAGGCCCAGAGCAGGTACACCGCAGCTATGACGACGCCTCCTGTCGCCACCACGGCCCACCAGCGGTGGCTGAGGAAGGTACCTGAGAGGATGAGGAACTCGCCGACGAAGCCGTTCAGGCCGGGAACCCCGATCGATGCCAGCATCACCACGGTGAACATGCCGGCCAGCACCGGCGCCTTTCTCTGCAGGCCGGAGAGGTCCCTGGTCGAAAAGCTTCCCGAACGACGGTAGATCATGGCGACGAGGAGGAAGAGGGCCGCGGTGTAGATCCCGTGGTTGACCATCTGGAGGACTGCGCCGGAGAGGGCCGGCCCCGTGAGAGCAAAGGCACCTACGACGATGAAGCCGATGTGGGCAAGCGAGGAGTAAGCGATCAGCCGCTTCAGGTCGTGCTGCACGGCCGCCACGATGCCCCCGTAGATGATGCCGATGACGCCGAGAGTGAGCAGCAGTGGGGCAAGGGTGACGACCGCTCTCGGGAACAGCTCCAAGTCGAAACGGACGATCCCGTAGGTGCCGAGCTTCGCCATGACACCGGCGAGAATGACCGCACCTGCGGCCGGAGACTCCCGATAGGCATCGGGTGACCACGTGTGGAAGGGGAATATCGGCGCTTTGACCGCGAAGGCGGCGGTGAAGGCAAGGAAGAGGAGCACTCCGGCCGTGCTCGAAAGGTGCGTGGAGGCAAGTGAGCGGACGTCGAACGTGGTCACCCCGCTCTGACTGGCGTGGATCGCGACGAGCGCGAGGATGCCGACGAGAAGAAACGCCGACGCGGCAAGGGTGTAAAGGAAGAACTTGGTCGCCGCGTAGGCGCGTCGCTCGTGGCCGAAGCCGGTCATGATGAAGTACACAGGCACGAGTGTGAGCTCGAAGAACAAGAAGAACACGAGAAGGTCGAGTGACACAAAGCTCCCGAGGCAGCCCGCCTCGAGGAGGAGGAGCCAGGCTACGAAGCTGGTGTCGTTGCGTCTCGTACCCGCACTGGCAAGCGCGACAGGAAAGAGCGCGGCCGTCATGAGCACGAGGAAGAGCGATATCCCGTCGACTCCGAGCGTCCAGCGGATGCCCAGTGAGGAGATCCAGGGGTGGCTCGACACGAGCTGGAAACCCCCTGAGCCGCTCGTGAACTTGACGAGCACGGCGATCGCGACGCCAAGGGTTGCAAGGACGCCGACCCACCCGACGACCTGGGCCACCTGTTGGCGGGCTCCCGCTTTGGACCGAGCGAGCAGCGACGCAGCCACGGGGAGGAGAACGGCCGCGCCTGCGGGGAGCAGCACCAGCACGGTCAGGTACGGGAAGGAGCTCACGCGAATGCCCTCACTACGACGTAGGCGAGGATGAGGACGAGGCCGCCCATCAGCCCGAGCGCATAGTTGCGCACGTAACCTGTCTGCACCTTCCGCAGGCGCCGGCCCGTCGCGGCGACAAGGCTGGCCAGGCCATTCACGGCGCCATCGATCCCCTTGGTCTCGACGTCGTCAGATGTCACCTGGGCAACCTCGGTCGAGCCTCGAGCGACAAAGCTGTCATAAGCCCAGTCGATGTACCAGGCACGGCGGAGGAAGACGGGTTCGAGAGCGGGGTGCTCGGCCACGCGCCGCCACAGACCGAGGGCGATCGACACGCCCAGAGCCGCGAGCACGGCGTCTCCGATCGCAAAGACCCATTCAGTGCCGACCGAGAAGTGGAGCTGACGCAGCTGCGCTCCGACGACTGGATCGAGCCACCGTTGCAGCAAGTCGAAAGGGTGTATCGGGAGGTTGATGATGCCGGCCACCGTGGAGGCAGCGGCAAGCACGACGAGCGGCAGCGTCATGAGCCAGCTCGGGTCGTGCGGGTGAAGACCTGCGTCTTGGCCCGCCCGGCGCGCCTCGGTCCACCGTTGCTCGCCCCTGAAGGTGAGCAGGTAGCAGCGGCCGAGGTAATAGGCCGTGAGCACAGCCGTCAGAGCTCCGACGGCGTAGAGCAGGGGGCTCATCGCATACGCGTTCTCGAGCACGTCCCCCTTGGACCAAAAGCCGGAGAACGGCGGTACACCGCCGATCGAAAGCCAGGCGATGAGGAACGTGACGCTCGTGATCGGCATGAGGCGCGCCAGCGCGCCGAAGCGCTTCGTGTCCTGCTCGTCGTCCATCGCATGTATCACCGACCCGGCACCGAGGAACAGCAGCGCCTTGTAGAAAGCATGGGTGAGCATGAGAAAGATCGCCGCGACGTAAGCGCCGACACCGACGGCCAGGAACATGTACCCGAGCTGGCTGATCGTCGAGTAAGCCAGGATCTTCTTGATGTCGTTCTGCGCGCAAGCGATGGTGGCGCCCAAAAAGGCGGTGGCCACACCCACGATGGCGACGACATGGGCCGCATCTGGAGCCAGGTGAAGGATCGGAGCGACACGACACATCAGGTACACGCCCGCGGTGACCATGGTGGCGGCGTGTATGAGCGCCGAGACCGGCGTCGGGCCTTCCATGGCATCGGCGAGCCACGGGTAGAGCGGGAGCTGGGCCGACTTGCCGGCCGCGCCGAGGAAGAGCAGGAGCGCGATCGCGGTGAGCGACGGAGTCCCGACGTGACCGAGCCGGGAGAAGACAGTCGTGTACTGAAGACTCCCAGTCCGCTCGAAGATCAGGAACATCGCCAGGAGGAAGCCGGCATCCCCGATCCGGTTGAAGATCATCGCCTTCTTGCCGGCACTCGCTGCCGTCGGACGATCGAACCAGAAGGCGATCAGGAAGTAGGAGCACACTCCGACTCCCTCCCAGCCAAGGAAGGTGAAAAGGAAGTTGCCCCCGAGCACGAGAATGAGCATCGAGACGACGAAGAGGTTCAGGTACACGAAGAACTTCGGGAATTGCTCGTCGTGGCTCATGTAGCCGATCGAGTAAAGGTGGATGAGCGTGCTCACGCCGGTCACGAACAGGGCCATCGTCATCGAGAGCGGGTCGACGAGGAGGCTCGCAGTGACATGGAGGCGGTCGACGGTGAACCAGGAGTACCAGGTCTGGGTATAGGAGCGCGATGCCGGTGAGCGCTCGAAGAGACCGGTGAAGACGATGACGGTCGTCACGAAGGACGCAAGCACCATTGCGGTCGCGAGCCACCCGGCGCGGGGGTTGCCGAGCTTGCGCCCAAGAGCGGCAAGGACGAGGAACCCGAGGAAGGGGAAGAGCGGGATCAGGAAGACGGCGTCAAGCACGGAGCCCTCAGCCCTTCAACACGTGGATGTCGTCAGCGGTGGCACCCAGGCGACGCCGGTAGATGGCAACGATGATCCCGAGTCCGACGACAACCTCGGCCGCGGCGACGACGAGGACGAAGAAGACGACTGCCTGCCCGCCGACATCGTTGAGCTCGCGGGCAAAGGTCACGAACGTGAGGTTCGCCGCGTTCAGCATCAGCTCGACACACATGAACATCACGAGGACGTTTCTTCGCACGAGCAGGCCGATGGCCCCGATGCTGAACATTGCCGCCGCCAGCGTGAGATACCAAGCGGCGCTTACCGTCATGACGGGCTCCCTTCCTGGCCATGGACTGCCGACACCCCAGGTCGAACCGCCTCGAGGCCGTCACTGTCCTCGGGGTCCTCGGGGTCCTCGGGGTCCTCGGCACCCCCTCGGAGCGGACCGCGGCGCGCGTCCTCGCCCGCAGCTGCCGGCGGCTCCGTGCGACTCTCGGCGCTCGAGATAGGCGAGCTGGTGCCACCTGCCGGGCGTCGCGGACGGCGCGCCAGGACGACGGCTCCGACGATGGCGATGACGAGGAGAGCCGAGGTGATCTCGAATGGGAGCAAAAAGGTCGTGAAGATAGAGGTCCCGAGCACGTTCACATTCGGCTTGGTTCCCTGGTTGAGAGCACCGGCGGTCGAACGCGCCCCGGTCGGCCAACGGCCCCGGCCCAAGAGCACGACCTCGGCCAGCACCAGCAGACCGAGGAGGAGAGCGGTAAGCCTCTGGCCCTTAAGCGGGTCGGCTGCGATCGACTCCGCCCGGTCCACGCCGAGCAGCATGATGACAAAGAGAAACAGGACCACTATGGCGCCCGCGTAGACGATCACCTGGACCGCCGCGAGGAACTGAGCGTTCTCCTCCACGAAGAGCACCGCGACGCCGAACAGGGTCATGACGAGCATCAGGGCGGAATGCACGGGATGGGTCGAGACCACGACACCGACGGAGCCGACGATGCAGATGGCGGCCGCTATCGCGAAGGTGATCGTATCGGGCAGCGTGGCGGCAGCAAGGAAAAGGTGCACGTTCGTCAGCGGACCGTTCCACCCAGACGCCGAGAGATCTTGTCCCGCTCGACGACGCGCACGGACACGTTGCCGGTGGCAGCGTCGTCACGTTTGCCGCGCTGTCCGGCTTCGGGCGGCCGCACGCCGTGACCGAGCTCTCCGGACCACTGCACCTCGCCCTCGTAGTCGGCTGAACCACCGGGCGAAGTCGCGCGCATCCAGCCAGAGGTGTGCTCGTCCTCTCCCTCGCGCCAGTCCTCCCAGGCCAGCTGCTGGGGCTTGCCGGCGTCGTCGACTACGAGCTCACGCTTTGTGTAGATGGCGTCGGCCCGATTGGTGAAGGAGAACTCGAACATCTTCGACTCCGTGATCGCCTGGGTGGGACAGGCTTCCACACAAAGGTCACAGTGGATGCAGCGGAGGTAGTTGATCTCATAGACATAGCCGAAGCGCTCCCCCGGCGACACCGGATCGTCTGGGGAGTTGTCGGCGCCTCTCACGTAGATGCAGTCCGCTGGGCACACCGCGGCACACAGCTCGCAGCCGATGCACTTCTCCATGCCGTCCTCGTACCGGTTGAGGACGTGCCGACCGTGGAGGCGGGGAGGTTTGGGTTGCTTGGCTTTGGGGTACTGAGTCGTGACACGCGGCTCGAACACCTGCTTGATAGTGACCTTGAAACCCCCGAACAGTGGCGGCAGCATCAGTGCTCACCTCCCGGTGGCTCGTCGGCCAGAAGCGAATCGAAGAGGACCGCGCGCGGACTCTTCCTCGAGCGAGCCCGGTCCGATTCGACAGCTTGCAGCTCTGCTCGTCGCCGGCTCACCTGGCGCGAGCGCTGCAAGAGAAAGTAGACGGGCACACACGCGGCCAGGACGGCCACGCCCCATACCCGGCTCTGCTCGATCGCCGCGATGATGAGCAGCCAGGCGAGCGACAGGGGGATGAGCAGCTTCCAGCCGAAGTCCATCAGCTGGTCATAACGCATGCGGGGCAGAGCGGCCCGCACCCACACGTACCCGTAGAGGAAGACGATGGTCTTACCTGCGAACCACAGTATCGGCCAGAGCCAACGAAGAAAGTGGAACCCGGGGCCGTCCGGCCCCCCCAGGAACAAGGTCACGATGATCGCCGACATCGTGATCGTGTTCATGAACTCCGCGAGAAAGAACAGCGCGAAGCGAAGCGACGAGTACTCGGTGTGGAAGCCACCGACCAGCTCCTGTTCCCCTTCGCTCAGGTCGAAGGGGGGGCGCTGCAGCTCGGCTGTCACCGCGACGACGAATATGAGGAAGGGAATGACCCCGGTCCGGAACACGTTCCAGTGAAGGACGCTGGAGGCCTGCAGGTCCACGATCGTGCGGGTCGAGAGGGAGTGACTCTCGAGCACCACGGCGACGATGGACAGGCCCATGGCTGCCTCGTAGGAGATCATCTGCGCACTCGCCCGCACGGCACCGAGGAGCGGGTACTTGGAGCCGGACGACCACCCGGCCAGCATCGTCCCGTAGACCGCCACGGATGAGAGCGCCAGCAGGAACAGGATGCCGATGGCCGGGTCGGCCACCTGCAGCTCGACCGTGTGGTGGGCGATGGTGACGACGCCGCCGACCGGGACGATCGTGAAGATCAACAGTGCCGGGAGGAGGGCCAGATACGGCGCCAGCTTGAAGACGACGCGGTCCGCGTTTGTCGGCATCAGGTCTTCCTTGAAGAAGAGCTTGATCCCGTCGGCGAGAGTCTGGAGGATTCCGAAGGGTCCGGCTCGGTTCGGCCCGATCCGGTTCTGCATGTCCGAGATGACCTTGCGCTCGAACCAGATCATCAACATGACCGACACGAGCAGCACGACGAAGGCCACGAGGACCTTGACCACGGCAATGACGAAGACCGCGAGGCCGACGCCGTGGATGAAAAGGGGATCGCCCATCACCAAGCCGCCTCGACGACGACGTCGGTCAGCGACGCCGACGCGTCGATCAGATCGGCCACGCCGGGGCGATCGGCGGGAGCAGTGCCAAATGCCATCAAGGCGACGCCGTCTGGCAAGGTGGAATCGGCCGCGACGGGCGCCACCATCTCGCCGTTTCGTGAGCGAATTCTCACCAGCGCTCCCTCGAGCGCCCCGAGACGATCCAGCTCGCCGGGACTGATCCGCAGGACTTGAGCCGGCACGAGCTGAGAGAGCGACGTGGCCGCCTGCACCAAGGTCCCGTTGTCATATAAGGACCGGCGCGTGACGAGACGCAGTCCTTCGGGTGCCGGGCGAACCGGTGCGGGGAACTGTCCCGGAGAAAGCGTCATGACCGGTGGTCGACTCGGCGACGAGCCGTCGCCCGAACCGTCGGTTGCAACAATTGCAGCCTCGGCCACCGTGCCAGCGTAGAGCGGGGCTCCCTGCTCGTCGACCGAGGTGATGCCGGGTGTGGCCATCGGGTCGAGGCGCGCGACCGGTCGCGGAGTCACCGCGGTGAGAGGCAGAGGTACGACTATCCCATCGGCACGGGCCGTTCCGCCCAGTGCGCGAAGCGTGCAGCCGCGGTGTGTGGGAACGACGCGCTCGATCTCTTCCCAGATAGCGTCGACGTCCTCGAAGCCGAGGTCGTGGCCGAGCAGCTCGGCTATCTCCGCCGCGATCATCCAGTCCGGTCTCGCCTGACCAGGAGCGACGACTTTTTGGGCCAGGCGGGTGACTCGACCCTCGATGTTGGTCGTCGATCCGGCCCGCTCGACGGAGGTGGCTGCGGGCAGGACGACATCTGCGCGGCTGGACGAGGTGCTCAAGAACGCGTCGATCGAGACGAGAAACGGAACAGCGTCGAGGCCCTGGGTCACGAGGCGGCGGTCCGGGAAGTCGGCCCGCGGGTCGGCGCCTAGGAGGATCAGCGTCCCGATGCCGGCGTTTGCCGCAGCATCGAGCATCGCGGCGGTGTCGAGCCCCCGCGCCCTCGGAAGCGACCCCCAGAACGCGCCGTACCATTCCGCACCCTCCTCCAGGCTCACCCTGCCGGGGAGCAGGCCAGGCGCAAGCCCCATGTCGATCGCGCCGAGGACGTTGGAGCGTCGCAGGGCCGGAAGGAACCGAGCGCCGGGCCAGGCTCTCGAAAGCGCTGCCGCCGCATGGGCAACATGCTCGGCCGATTCGGCGAGCGACGGCCGCCCGACGACTATGACGATGCCGCTGCCGTCCGGAGCGAGCTCGAGAGCGGTCCCAAGGACTGAAAGTGCTCGCTCGAGCTCCGCGCCGGCAACCCCCGGCACCGCCGACGGGGTCGGTTCGAGCAGAGCTCCGGCAAGTACTCCAGCTTCGCCGGCCTCGTAGGTAAGGCGCGCCACCGCCACTTTCGAAAGAGCGGTCGGCACCGGCGAGCACTCGATGATCGAGAGGCCTGCGTTGGCAGCTGCCGCCCGAAGTCTCAGGTGCAGGATCGGCAACTCCTCGCGGAGATCACCGGCTAGCACCACGACGGCCTTTGCCGAGCAGGCATCTTCGATTGTCGCTCGCGGAAGTGAGCAGACGAGATCAGCAGGTAGTCCGTCGCCGAGCTGCGCGTCGATGTTGTCGGTGCCGATGATGGTGCGGGCGAGCTTGCCCCACGCATAGGCATCCTCGTTCGCGAGGCGCGCTCCTCCGATGATCCCGACGGTGTCGCCCGGGACCCGGCGGAGGCGTTCTGCCACTACCTTGAGCGCCTCGTTCCAGCCGACCGCGACAAGCTCACCGTCGCGGCGGATCAAAGGCGTCGTCAGGCGGGCGGGACTGGCGATCGCCTCGAAGCCGTACCGGCCCCGGTCGCAGAGCCAGCTCTGGTTGACCGGCTCGGAGTCGATGCCGAGATAGCGAACGAGTGCGCCCGCTGACGACTGGGCCGCGACACGGCATCCAACGGCGCAGTAGGTGCAGGTCGACTCGACCTGCTCGAGGTCCCAGGGTCGTGACTTGAAGCGGTAAGGCACCGACGTCAGCGCCCCGACCGGACATATCTGCACGGTGTTGCCGCTGAAGTACGAGTCAAACGGTCGGTCAGGGAAGACTGCGACCTCGATGTGGTCGCCTCTCTCGTAGAAGTCGATCAGCGGCTCGCCGGCTATCTCCTCGGCAAAGCGCGTGCAGCGGGCGCACTGGATGCATCGCTCGCGATCCAAAAGGGTGAGGGGGCCGAGCGCGATCGGCTTGGCCCAGTGTCTCTTCTCCTCGACAAAGCGGCTCTCCCCCGGCCCGTGGGACACAGACTGGTCCTGCAGCGGACACTCGCCTCCCTTGTCGCACACCGGGCAGTCGAGCGGGTGGTTGACGAGCAGGAATTCGATGACCCCTTCTTGCGCCTTGCGTGCCGCGGGCGAACTCGTCGAGATCTCCTGCCCCTCGGAGACCTGGATGTAGCAGGCCGGCTGCAAAGTGGCGCCTCGGGGACCCGACACTTCCACAAGGCACATGCGGCACATACCTACGGGTTTCATCCGGGGGTGAAAGCAGAACCTCGGGATGTAGACGCCGGCGCGCTCAGCCGCCTCGATTATGAGCTCGCCATCGGCCGCCTCGACCCGGCGGCCGTCGAGCACGATCTCAACCATGTCGCACCTCGTCTGGTGGCATCGGGCAGCCACCCTCCTTCACATGAACGAGGAACTCGTCCCGAAAGCGCGAGATGCCCGACACGACCGACGAGGGGATAGAAGAGCCGAGCACGCAGATGGTCGTCTGCTTGGGCGGCCACCCGAGTCCCGGAGCGATGTTGTCGAGGGTATCGAGCAGGAGGTCGAGGTCCTCCTCGCGGCCATAGCCGTCCTCGAGCCGCCGGAGGACCTTCTCCACCCAGCCGCTCCCCTCCCGGCAAGGCGTGCACTGACCGCAGGACTCCCTCGCGAAGAACCTCGTGATCCGCCATGCGACCCGCACTGGGCAAGCGGTCTCGTCCATCACGACGACCGAGCCGGAGCCGAGCATGGAGCCGGCCTTGCCCACAGCATCCTGGTCAAGGCCCATATCGAGGTGCTCGGGAAAGAACCACGGCGCCGAGACACCGCCGGGAATGAAGGCCTTGAGCTGCTTCCCGCCGCGCACGCCGCCGCCCAGTGACTGGTCGTAGATGAGGTCGCGAAACGTCGTCTTGGACATCTCGAGCTCGTACCACCCGGGCCGCTCGACACGTCCGGAGAGAGCGAACAGGCGTGTGCCGGCCGACGACCCTTGCCCGAAGGACGCGAACTCAGCGCCCCCGTTGAGAACGATCCACGGCAGATTGGACATCGTTTCGACGTTGTTGACGATGGTGGGCTGACCATAGAGCCCGATCGCTGCCGGGAAGTATGGCGGCTTGATTCTCGGAAAACCTCGCCTTCCCTCCAGGCTCTCCAACAGCGCCGTCTCCTCGCCGCAGATGTAGGCGCCGGCTCCAGGGTGGATGACGAGGTCGAGGGAGTAGTCCGTGCCGAGTATTTGAGCGCCGAGCGCCCCGTAACGGTAGGCGTCGTTGCACGCCTGCAGCAACCGCTCATATCCGAGGGCAAACTCGCCGCGGCAGAAGATGAAGGCGGCAGACGCCCCTACCGCGTAGGCCGCTATGACCGTGCCCTCGACTATCTGGTGAGGGTCTCGCTCGATCAGCAGGTGGTCCTTGAAGGTGGCCGGCTCGCTCTCGTCACCGTTGACGACGAGATAGGTCGTCTCGGCGGCTCGCTTCATCGACCATTTGCGGCCGGCGGCGAACCCGGCTCCCCCGCGTCCGAGCAGGCTCGCGGCGTTGACTTCCTCGTGCACCTGCTCCGGCGTCATCGTGAGTGCCTTGCGCAGACCCTCGTAGCCGCCCGTCGCGAGATACCGCTCGAGGGTGTAGGAGTCGTCGTAGCCCATCCGGGACGTCACGATGCGAGGGTGCTCGGTGATCACGATCCGGTCCGCCCCGCTGTCTCGTCGCTCTTGCCGGCCCCGTCGCTCTTGCCGGCCCCGTCGCTCTTGCCGGCCCCGTCGCTCTTGCCGGCCCC
>CAZAMA010000018.1:24945-31721 GCA_964485645.1 uncultured Acidimicrobiaceae bacterium
GCGCCCCGCCTTGGCTTGCCGAGCCGGCAGTCCGACCTCTCGGTGCACGCGGCTTAGGACCCCGTGGCTCGGGACGACTTCGGCCAATCTGCCGGCGACGAGGTCGTTGACGAGGCGGTCGAACCCGTCGGCGTCGATCGGCCCGAAGAACCTGTGGTTCACCTGCACGCAGACCGCCTTGTCGCATCCGGCGAGGCACTCTGCCTCCTCCAGGGTGAAAGTCCCGTCATGACTCGTCTGGCCGGTGCGCACATCGAGCCGGCGCTCGGCATGAGCAAGGACGTCGTACGCGCCGGCAAGCATGCAGGCGATATTGGTGCACACGGCGACTACATAGCGGCCGACGGGCTCGAGATGCAGCATGTCGTAGAAGCTGGCCGTTCCCCCCACCTCAGCTGGCGAGCAACCGACGAGCTCGGCGATGTCCTCCATCGACGCAGCCGTGAGGTATCCGTGCTCGGACTGGGCGAGGTGGCACAGCGGGATGAGAGCTGATCGCGGCTCGGGATAGAGAGCCACGATCCCCTTTGCCCTCTCGAGATTCTCGGGGTTGAGACCACCCTGTCCCATCAGCGGTCCACCTCGCCCATGACCGGATCCACAGAGGAGATGATCGCGATCGCGTCGGCAATGAGCCCACCGCGCAGCAGCGCCGGCAGCGACTGCAGGTTGACGAAGCTCGGTGCGCGCACGTGCAGGCGGTAGGGCTTGTTAGTGCCGTCCGACACGAGGTAGCAACCCAGCTCGCCCCGGGGCGACTCGACGGCGCTGTACACCTCACCGGCGGGCACCTCGAAGCCTCGCGTGAAGATCTTGAAATGGTGAATGAGGGCTTCCATCGATTCGTCGATGCGTGCCCGCGGCGGAGGGGTCACCTTCTTGTCTTGAGTGCGGTAGTCGCCCGGCGGCAGCTTCTCCAGTATTTGGGCGACGATCCGGCATGACTCGCGGATCTCGTTCAGCCGAACGGCATAGCGATCGAAGGTGTCGCCCACCGTTCCCGCGATGACATCGAAGTCGACCTCGTCATAGTACAAGTACGGCATCGCCTGGCGAAGGTCCCAGGCCACGCCCGAGGCCCGAAGGATCGGACCGGTAGCGCCGAGGGCCAGCGCCACCTCGGGAGAGAGGATGCCGACGCCCTCGCAGCGTTCTCGAAAGATCGGCTGACCTGTCAGAAGCTCGTCGTACTCGTCGACCCGCCCCGGAATCGTGTCGATGATCGCCGACACGTCGTCCTCCCAGCCGTCGGGCAGGTCGGCCGCTACGCCACCAGGGCGGATGTAGTCGTGGTTCATCCTCAGCCCGGTTGTCTTCTCAAAAAATGTGAGGATCATCTCCCGCTCGCGAAAGCCGTAGATCATCATCGACGTCGACGCCAGGTCCATGCCGTTCGTTGCCGTCCACATGACGTGAGACGAGATCCTGTTCAACTCGCACATGAGCATTCGAATCCATGTCGCTCTCGGTGGTACCTCGATGCCGAGCAATTCCTCCGTCGCAAGGGAGTACACGAGCTCGTTGTGGAGCGGGGAAAGATAGTCCATCCGGGTGACATTGGTCGCACCCTGGACGTAGGTGAGCTCCTCGCCGGTCTTCTCCATGCCCGTGTGCAGGTAGCCGATGACCGGTTTGGATCTGAGGACGGTCTCGCCGTCCAGCTCCAGCATGATCCGGAGCACGCCATGGGTAGATGGGTGCTGGGGACCCATATTGATGATCATCGTCTCGTCGTCGCCGAACTCGAAGTCGACGTCACTCGGATCAAGGATGATGCCCTCTGGTAGCCGCAGCACCGCTGAATCGTGCTGTTCCCAGCCCCGGGGGGCCTCGACATCGCCGTTCTCCTCGACCTCGCCGTTCTCCTCCGGCTCCTCCGGCGCCCAGCCCAGGATCTCCTCGACCTCGCCGTTCTCCTCCGGCTCCTCCGGCTCCTCCGGCTCCCAGCCCAGGATCTCCTCGGGCTCGCCGTGCTCGCCGCGCCCCTTCGGCTCCGCACCGGTCGGCATCGAGCCGGACCCAACCTCTGTCATCGTGGTCCCGGAGCTTCCTTGAACTGGACAGGGATCCGCCCCACGCTGTAGTCCTTGCGGAGCGGGTGGCCCTCCCAGTCGTCAGGCATGAGAATCCTCGTCATGTCGGGGTGATCCGCGAAAGCGACCCCGAACATGTCGAACGCCTCGCGCTCCATTGCCTCTGTGCCGGGATAGAGCCCGAACAGGGTAGGCAGCCGGGGGTCGCCAGCCGGAACCTGAACACGTACCCTCACTCTTTCGACCCTGGTGAGCGACGTCAGGTTGACGACGACCTCGAATCGCTCGGGTTCGACTCCGGGCACCAGCTCGCGGTTCGGGTGCTCCAGATAGTCGACTGCGCAAAGATCCGAGCACAGGGCGAAACCAGCCCCCCGAAGCGCTGCTACGGCGGCGACATAACCGTCGCGCCCCGGAAAGAGAACGAGGCCACCTCGCACCGTGGCTGACGGGACATGTGCCAGGGCGGGCAGCGAAAGCAGGTCGCTGTCGACGTTCGAGGTCAACGCGGTGTCCCCAGATGGACCGCAGCGGCCTGCGGCTGGACCCAGCCTGGCACGGGCTCGCCAGAGCGGATCCCCTCGCCTTTGCCCTCCTCCGGCCTACGGGTGAGATCCCCGGTGCGGATCTTCTCGTGCAGGGTCAAGATTGCGTGCATGAGAGTCTGCGGGCTCGGCGGACAACCCGGGGCGTAGACGTCGACCGGGACGATCTGGTCCACACCCTGCACGATGGCGTAGTTGTTGAACATTCCGCCCGAAGATGCGCAGACTCCCATCGATATGACCCACTTTGGCTCCACCATCTGGTCGTAGACGTGGCGCAGCACCGGGGCCATCTTCTGGGACACGCGACCACGATCATGAGGTCGGCCTGGCGGGGCGACGCCCGGAAGACCTCCATCCCGAAGCGGGCAAGGTCGAAATCGGCGGCACCCGCGGCCATCATCTCGATCGCGCAGCACGCAAGACCGAACGTCGCCGGCCAGACGCTGGAACGCCTTGCCCACTTGACGAGATCTTCCAGCTGTCCTGTCAAGAAGTTGTGTTGGAGATCCTCTAGTCCCACGATCTTCTCCTCGGTCGCCTCAGGCTGCCTCGCCGCCGGACGAGCTGGCAGCAGCCGGGGACTCTGGCACCGCGGGCACAGGTTGATCGCCTGTTGTTCCGGCTCGAACAGCTCGGCGACCGGGACCGCTCGGCGGCGGCACGCGTCGTACCGTGGACGCAGTCGTACGAGCGACCTCTGAGGTGATGGGCCTCACCCTCTTGAGCGGTCCCCAGTCCAGCGCGCCGTTCGAGATCAGATAGACGAAGGAGATGAACACCGCCGCGGCGAACACGATGATCTCCACTAGGCCGAAACGCCCGAGCTGGTTCTCCACCACGGCCCATGGAAAGAGGAAGATCACCTCGATGTCGAAGACGATGAAGATCATGGCGACCAGATAGAAGCGCACCGGAAAGCGGGTGGGGGGCTCACGGTCCGGCTCGATGCCGCACTCATAGGGTGCCTCCTTGGCGGAGGTAGGGCGCTGCGGCGCCAGCAGCTTGGACGCGACGAAAGACAGGCTCGCGAACGCGATGCCTACAACGATCAGGAGAAATATCGGGAGGTAGCTGTCCAGGCTGCCCATGTCTTCATCGGTTCTACCACGCGCCCTTCCAGCTGGTCACATCGGAGGCGTCTAAAAGTGCGTCCAGCTACGACCGCGCTAGCTCGACCCGAGCGAAGCGCGCGGCTCCTCCCCTAACATTCAGGCGTGGCGAAGCCCGAAGGACTCGATCCGCCCAGACCGAGCCAGTACAGCTGCGATGTTCTTGTCGTCGGCGGAGGACCCACCGGCTCCGCCGCTTCCTACTGGCTCGCGAGCCAGGGCGTCGACGTCCTCTGCGTCGAGAAGAAGCACTTCCCGCGGGAGAAGACCTGCGGCGATGGTTTGACACCGCGGTCAGTCCGCCAGCTCAGGGACATGGGGCTCGAATCGGCGCTAGCCGGCAGCCACCGCTACGAGGGCCTCCGCTCGGTCGCGTTCGGACGAGAGCTCGAGATGAAGTGGCCCAGCCATCCGGACTTCCCCCCTTACGGATACACGGTCACGCGTTTCAACCTTGACCAGATCGTCAACGAGCACGCCGCCAAGGCTGGTGCCGTCGTCTGGCAGGGCGCCGAAGCGGTAGAGCCGCTGGCGCCGGCTCATTCGACGACTGCGCTCGGCGCCCGCAGAGCGGGCGGCGCGGTCGTGGTCGACAAGGATCGAGCTACGAGAACCAATGTCCGCGCTCGGTACGTCATCGTCGCCGACGGATCATTGTCCAGGTTCGGGCGCTCCCTCGGATCGCTGCGAGACAAGGCCTACCCTCAGGGCATGGCGATACGGGGCTACTTCCGCTCGCCGCGGCATGAAGACTCGTACATCGAATCGCACCTTGACATCCGCGATCGAAGCGGCAAGGTCGTCCCAGGCTACGGCTGGATATTTCCTCTCGGAGACGGTCGAGTAAACGTCGGTATCGGTCTGCTTTCCACCTCCGAACGGTGGAAGGGCTTGAACACGACGAAACTGATGGAGGAGTTCGTCGCCTTCGCCCCGAGATCGTGGTGCATCTCGCCGGCTACCGCATGCTCGGTACCGACCGGGGGTCGCCTGCCCATGGGTCTGTCCATCCGGCCCCGTGTCGGAGGTGACTTCCTTCTCGCCGGCGATGCTGCTGGTGCAATCAACCCGTTCAACGGTGAGGGCATCGCCTATGGCTGGGAGACCGGCCGTATCGCCGCGAGCGCGGTCACCATGGCCCTGGCTTCGGAATCCGAAGCGGAGGCCGCTACTGGCTTGGCATCCTACGAGACGGAGCTGGAGCGAGCGTACGCTCGGTACTACGCCATCGCGCGAGCCTTCGTGAAGGTGATCGAGGACCCGCGCATCATGCGCTCGCTGGTTGCTGCCGGCATGGTGGTTCCACCAGCCATGAAGGGTGTCCTACGGATAATGGCGAACTTGAACCGACCCGACCGCCGGGTCGGCTTCGACGCCGTCTACCAAGCCTTGGTCAAGCTCTCCGAGGCTCGTGACTCCCAACTCGGCTACTCAGCGCCCGCGGGCTGGCCACAGCGCTAGAGCGTCTACGCGCCGGCAATGCGCGCCGGCGGTGTCAGACGGCCCGCGGCGTCATATGGCCGGGTGTAGCAAGCTAGGCGTCGCCAGCCGGGCGCCGCCGGCGGTGTGACGCCGGCCTGTGCCCTGTCGCGAGCCGTTCAGGTGATCAAAGTGGGATCTCCGCCGAAGATCGCGCAACCTTGCGCCTAAAGTAACCGGACACCACGCCGTGCGGTGAGGTTCCGCACTCAGTTCGAGGTTCACCCCTGAAACGAGGGCCCGTCCGGCTCCCAGGTCGCGCCCGAACGGCCGGAGCGCCGGTAGGGATACCAGCGGCCATCGCGCCCCAGCCGCAACTGGCGGTCGGCCAGGCTGACCCGGTTGTGCCTGGCTCTGGCACCTGCACCGAGTCGTGCCCGTCCGACAGCAAGGAGCTCGGCGGGCGGATCCCAGTCATCGCTCAGCACCCGCAGCCCCTCTCGACCGCCGTCACGCCAGGCGAGCGCCCGGCGGAGCAGCTCGCGCCCTGGCACCGAAGCCCTCGTGGCCATCTCGGCAAGCTCGCCCGCGCCAATGAGACGGGCGGCGCGCCTTGCCAGGTCTTCAGCCTGGGACAGGTCGAGGCCCGTCTCACGGCCGCCCAGCGCAAGGGCGTGCGCCCGTTCGGAGGCATCTGCTGCCAGCAGGTGCAAAGCTGCCGCGCTCACGGCCGACTCCGACGGTGGGTCGGCTCCGAGCACCGTCGGGCGTCCCGAACGAGGGCCTGGCATCGGTACCGATGGCACCACCGGTTCGGCACGGGCATCACGCGATATCCAACGTTGCCAGGCCTCTCGAGCACCGATGCCGGGATCAGGCCCCGAGGAGGTCGCAGAGGACTCGCTCTTACCTGCAGAGATCGTCGTGGTGCCGGCTCCTACGGCCTCGGCTCGCCGAGCTCTCAAGCCCGCCAACAGCGACTCACGGCCGCGGCCACGAAGGAGGAAGAGCTGGAAGGGATCCGAATCGAGCATGTCCGCGAACAGATAGCACACCGCCGCTGAGTGCTTGCAGGGATCCGCCCAGTCCGGGCAGGAACACCGCGGCTGCACCTCTCCGGCGACGGGAAGGATCTCGAGGCCGGCTCCTTTCAGGTCATCTACGACCCCTGGGGGGAGCTCACCGTCGAGCAGGGCGGCCAGGTGCCCGACTTGACTCGCGAGGGCTGCCGACGTGCGATCCCACTCGTCGTCGCTGAAGGTCCGAACCCTCACCTTCACGCGGTATGGCTGTGCACGAGAACCTTGGACCGCGGCGAGAATCTGGCCCGGAACGACCTCGAGGTCGCCAACGGCACCGGTACGCGCGTAGGTGCGTCCTCGAGGCAGCCGATTCGGATCGAGGCGCGCTTGCTTTTCGAGCGCGTCGACCCAGGTCTTGCCCCACCAGGTAGTCCCGAACGGCCGCTTGCCCGCAGCACGCCACTGGCCGGAGCCGGGGCGGCGTTTCGGCCGGGGCGGGTACCAGCTCACTCGGCAGCGCCGCTCGTCGTGGGCTGGCCGCTCGTCGTGGGCTGGCCGCTCGTCGTGGGCTGGCCGCTCGTCGTGGGCTGGCCGCTCGTCGTGGGCTGGCCGCTCGTCGTGGGCTGGCCGCTCGTCGTGGGCTGG
>CAZAMA010000019.1:0-27941 GCA_964485645.1 uncultured Acidimicrobiaceae bacterium
AAGCCTGCCTGATAGCGTCATAAAAGTGACTGACGTCGAAGATCGAGCAAGCGCGCCGGGCTCCACTCGCGAAGCGATCTTACGAGCGGCCACGGAGTGCTTCGCCGAGCATGGCTACGACGGCACCTCACTCAACGACATCGCCGAGGCCGTCGGTATCCGGCGGCCGAGCCTGCTCCACCACTTCGCCTCGAAGGACGCTCTCTACAGAGAGGTGCTCGAGGCTGCGTTCGCGGACTGGCTCACGAGGGTCAACGAGGCGACAGACCTGCCACGAGACGGGTGGGAGCAGGTCGACCGAGTCATCACAGCCGGCTTCCACTTCTTTGCCGAGAACCCGCAATTCGTCCGGCTGGTTCGCCGGGAAGCTCTCGAGGGTGGAGATCGCTTGGCCGGAGAGTTCGGTGTCGCCGTCCGGCCGATGCTCGAACGCGCGGTGGGTTTCTTCCAACGCCAGATAGCCGATGGCCGGTTCCGCGCCCACGACGCTGAACAGCTTGTCCTCACGGGCTATGGGGCCCTCGCAACCTACTTCTCCGACATTCCCTTTCTCGAGGCCCTGCTCGAGCGCGATCCGATGGCTCCGGCAGAGCTCGAGCGGCGGCTCGATCACCTCCGTGCCTTCTTCAAGGCCGCGCTCGAGAAGTGAAGGCCCCGTACCTGGTCCCGCTTCGAGGCTGATAGCTTGAGCCCGATGCGAGACTCCAAGCACGCGACTTCGGACGTGGCGGAGTTGATCGACCTCTTGAGGCGTTACGCGCTTCAAGAGACGGTCGGCCCGCTCAAGACAATGGGTCGGAGCCTTGCTTACGGCGGCGCGGCGGCCGTCATGTTCGGCCTTGGCGCGGTGTTCGGATTGATAGGCCTCTTGCGGGTACTCGAGACCGAGACAGGGACGACCTTTCGTGGTGACCTGTCCTGGGCGCCCTACGGCTTGACGGTTGTCGCAGGCACGCTCGTCCTCGCACTCGGGGCTGGGCTCGTGCTGCGCAGGCCGCGCGCGGCCGCAACGGTCCGTGCCGCCGAGGCGGTGGAGAACCGGGCGGATCGACGATGACCGAGCGCGTCACGCTCGGCGATCTCGAGACCAAGCTGCGGGATCTTCGTGGATCGGTGGTCTCGAGCGCGGGTGAGGCGACGGCACCGGCGCTCGGTTATGCCGCGGTCTCCGGCGTCGTGCTGGTGGCCGCGGTGTACCTGCTCGGACGGCGTCGCGGACGCAAGGAGGCGCCGATCCTCGAGATTCGGCGCATCTGAAGCCGAGAGAGCCGAGGGCAACGGTGCGACGGCTGCTACAGCGCGTTACGAGAGATCTCGTCCGGCGAGGCGTCAAAGACGGACTGCTCGGGGGCAACGGGGTGTGGCTCGCAGTCGGGGCGGCCGCCTGGCTCGTGCGGTTCCTCGCTCGTACGCCGGACCAACGCGTCGTGCGAGAGCGGATCCGGGTTGGCGAGACGATCACCGTGACCAGCACGCCGGCACCGCCATTTGGCCGCAAAGCGAGGAGGCTGGCAAGAGCCGACCGGTCGAGGGCCCGTAGAACCCGCCGCGAAGTGCGCTCAGAGCGCAAGCGGGCGCCCGTGAGCTTTGCCGGGGGTGCCGCGGGCGGCGATGGCTGATCCGGAGTATTTCGTCGAGGGCGAGAGAGCACTTCTCGTGGACCGCAAGGGCAGGCGGTACCTCGTTCACCTGGTCTCGGGGCACAGCTTCCAGTCCCACGCGGGAGTCGTCTCTCACGACGCGATCATCGGCGCGATCGAGGGGAGCGAGGTGCATGCGTCTCGAGGTGGCGACAGCAAGGCCTCGAATGCCCGGTACCTGGCTGTCCGCCCGACTCTTGGTGACGTGATCTTGAACATGCCCAGGGATGCTCAAGTCATATACCCAAAGGACCTAGGGGCGATACTCATGGCCGCGGACATCTACCCCGGCGCACGAGTGCTCGAGGCCGGGGTCGGCTCGGGCGCTCTCTCGATAACGCTCCTGAGAGCGGGAGCCCGTCTCATCGGCTACGAGATCCGTGACGACTTCGCGGCTCGCGCGACGGCAAACGTCACCGCCACGCTCGGCGAGCGGCTCTCCCACGAAATCCACAGGCGCGACATATACGACGGCATCGCCGAGGCCGGCCTCGACCGGATCGTCCTCGATCTCCCCGAGCCTTGGCGCGTGGTGCCCCATGCCGAGACGGCCCTGAAGCGCGGCGGAATCCTCTGCGCCTACCTGCCGTCGATCAACCAGACCGCCGAATTGAGGGCCTCCCTTGCCGCAAGCGCCTTCGGCCTCGAGGAGACTTTCGAGATCCTTCGCAGGACCTGGCATATAGAAGGACGATCCGTCCGACCGGACCAGAGGATGGTCGCTCACACCGGCTTCATCACGACGGCACGCCTGTTGAACCGTCCCGGGGCCGATGACGACCGGCGCGATGCCGCGGGAGCGAGCCGCCCGGAGGTCGCCAGCAGCAGCTCCGGCGAGCGGGCTTAGTCGGATCCGGCCGCGAGGACGATGGCCTCACTCCCCGGTTACGATGAATATGCACTCCCCGGGGCACTCCTCGGCTGCCTCGGTGACAGCATCTTCCAGGTCCGAGGTGACTCCGGCCATCTGGGCCGATCCCCCCGGGCTGTTGAGAACATCGCCACCCTGCTTCACGTACGCGAGGCCGTCGTCTAGCAGAGTGAAGACAGACGGGCAGATCTCTTCGCAGAGGCCATCGCCAGTGCACAGATCCTGGTCAATCCACACCTTCATCGGGACAGCCTCTCCTTCGGGCAGGTTCTGATGTGAGCTTGCACCAAGTAGAGCACCTAAAGCCACTCGGTGAGCACGCATTGCGCGGGCACTTGGTTTCGCAGAACTTAGTCTAGGAAGGGGCGCGGGGCGACGATCACATCTGTCTCCACAACCATTCACCGGCGCTGCCGGTGTGCAGACCGGGGCCAGACGCTCGCTCGGGCTGCCGACCGGTGTAGCTTCCTGCAGTGGTGGGGCGGTGAGCCGCCGGAGGAGGTGCCACGACCATGAGCGACACGGACGACACGAGACACGAGCAGATCCTGGCGGAGCTGATGAGCCGCGCGGAGCTAGCAGAGGAGGAGGTCGCGGAGCTGCGCCGGCGGCTGCACGACGCCCCCCAACGGGTGCGGTCACTCGAGGAGCGGCTGCTCGAGACAAAGGGCCAGCTGAGCCATGCTGCCTCGCAGAACGAGAAGCTGACGTTCACCCTGCAGCAGGCAAAGGAGCACATCGCCGCGCTACGCGAGGAGGTCGAGAAGCTCACCCAGCCCCCGGCCGCCTACGGGACCTACCTGCAAGGCAACGATGACGGGACCGTCGACGTGTTCTCGAGCGGGCGGAAGATGCGAGTCTCATTGCACCCTGAACTGGATCCAAGCGAGCTCCGAAAGGGGCAAGAGGTCGTGCTCAACGAATCGCTCAACGTCGTCATGGCGCGCGATCAGGACTCCGGCGGGGAGGTCGTAACGATCTCCGAGGTGCTCGAGGATGGACGACGAGCGCTCTGCGTGGGCCGCGCGGACGAGGAGAGGGTCGCAGAGATCTCGGAGTACCTCGCCGGTACGAAGCTACGCGCGGGCGACTCCGTTCTCATGGACCCTCGTTCGGGACTCCTTCTCGAGAAGCTTCCTCGGCCCGAGATAGAAGAGATCGTCCTCGAGGAGGTTCCCGACGTCACCTACTCCGACATCGGCGGCCTCGACGATCAGATCGAAGCGATCACCGACGCGGTCGAGCTTCCCTACCTGCACCGCGACCTTTTCGCCGAGTACCGGCTGCCTGCCCCGAAGGGCATCTTGCTCTACGGCCCGCCCGGCTGCGGCAAGACCCTGATCGCGAAAGCGGTCGCCAACTCCTTGGCCAAAAAGGTGTCCGAGCTGGCGGGCAACGAGAAGTCCCGGAGCTACTTCCTCAACATCAAAGGTCCCGAGCTGCTCAACAAGTACGTCGGGGAGACCGAGCGCCAGATACGCCTCGTTTTCCAGAGAGCCCGCGAGAAGGCGGAGGAAGGCGTACCTGTGATCGTCTTCTTCGACGAGATGGACTCTCTCTTTCGTACCCGCGGCAGTGGCATAAGTTCGGACATGGAGTCGACCGTCGTACCGCAGCTATTGGCCGAGATCGACGGAGTCGAGACGCTGCGCAACGTGATCGTGATCGGGGCGTCGAACCGCGAAGACCTCATCGACCCCGCGATCCTGCGTCCTGGGCGTCTTGACGTGAAGATAAAGATCGAACGGCCCGACGAATCATCCGCCGAGCAGATCTTCGCCCGCTACCTGACCGCCGACCTCCCGCTGGAAGTCGACGACGTCGCGACCTATGGCGGCGGCGCCCCCGACAAAGCCGTGAAGGCCATGATCGAGCTCACCGTGCGCGAGATGTACCGGTCCGAGCCCGAGAACCGCTTCCTCGAGGTGACGTACCAGAACGGGGACAAGGAGATCCTCTATTTCAAGGACTTCTCGTCAGGCGCGATGATCGAGAACATAGTCCGCCGCGCGAAGAAGCTCGCGATAAAGAGGGCCATCGAGGGAACTGGCCGGGGCATACGCCTTGCGGACCTCCTCGAATCCATCAAGCAGGAGTACAAGGAGAACGAGGACTTGCCCAATACGACCAACCCAGACGACTGGGCGAAGATCTCTGGAAAGAAGGGGGAGAGAATCGTTTACGTGCGGACCCTCATCTCCCACGGCGAGAGCGAAGAGGGCGGTCGGGCCATCGAGCGAGTGGGCACCGGCCAGTATCTTTAGGCGGTGCCGCCCCTGCGGCACCTCGAGATGGCTCTCGTGACCGAGGCGCGTTCTCTGACCGAACCGTCGTTGCAGCACCGGTGCGACGTGTCGCCGCGCGAGGTGGGGTAGCGTCCGAGCGTGGCTATTGCCAAGGTGTGCGGCATCGAGACCGAGTACGGCATTCTCGTCGTCTCGGGCGACGAGGTCAGCCCTACGACCGCGTCCTCCCTCCTCATCAATTCCTATGTGGCGCGCCTCGAGCGGAAGATCGGCTGGGACTTCGAGGACGAATCGCCGCAGAGAGATGCCAGGGGTTATGCACGTGATTCCTCGACGTCCCCCGAGGTCGAGACTCACCTCGTCAACGCGGTGCTCACGAACGGGGCGCGCTACTACGTGGACCACGCCCACCCCGAGTACTCGACCCCGGAGTGCTCCAACGCGCTCGAGTTGCTGTGCCACGACCGCGCTGGCGAGGTGATCCTCGGGCGGTCGCTGGAGGCGGCACGCCGTTTCCTGCCGCCTGGCGAAGAGATACTCGTCCACAAGAACAACAGCGACGGCAAGGGCAACTCCTACGGATGTCATGAGAACTACCTGCTTGATCGCGCGACGCCATTCTCCCGGATCGTGCAAGGAGTCACTCCCCACCTGGTAACTCGGCAGGTCTACTGCGGAGCGGGAAAAGTGGGACAGGAGTCGGGCGACAAGGAGCACCCGGCTCACTTTCAGATCAGCCAACGAGCCGACTTCTTCGAGGAGGAAGTCGGGCTCGAGACGACCCTCAAGCGACCGATCGTGAACACCCGCGACGAACCCCATGCCGATCCGCAGAAGTACCGGCGCCTTCACGTGATAGTCGGAGACGCGAACCTCTCCGAGGTGGCGACGTTCCTGAAGGTGGGCACGACGGCGCTCGTGCTCGCCATGGTCGAAGACGACTTTCACGCTGGCCGCGATCTGAGCCTTGCCAGTCCGGTGTCCGCGATAAGGGCAGTCTCTCGCGACCCGGATCTCGGGACTCTCCTCGAGCTCTCCTCGGGCGAGCACCTGACCGCAGTGGAGCTTCAGTGGGAGCTCTACGGCTCGGCGCGTAAGTACGCCGAGGAACGTGGCCTCGAGTGCCTCGGCGCGAACTCCGAGGTCGGGACCATGGTGCTAGAGCTCTGGGAACAGGTCATGCAGGGCCTCGAGGTGGATCCCGACTCGCTCGCCAATCAGCTCGACTGGGTCGCGAAGCGGCGGATCGTCGAGGGCTACCGGGACCGCCACGGTCTTAAGTGGAGCGACCCGCGCCTTGCGGTCGTCGACCTTCAATACCACGACCTCCGGCCCGCGAAGTCGTTGTTTGCTCGGCTCGACATGCAGCGTCTCGTCAGTGTCGCAGAAGTCGAGAAGGCGGTGACAGAGCCGCCGACGACTACGAGGGCGTACTTTCGCGGTCGGTGTCTCTCGCTCTTCGCGTCGAGCGTCGTGGCCGCCAACTGGGACTCGGTGGTCTTCGACATCGGAGAGGCACCTCTGCGCCGGGTCCCGATGATGGAGCCTCTCAAAGGAACGGCTCACCATGTCGATACCCTGTTCGATGGCTGTGAGAGCCCCGCTGAGCTGCTGAGGCGGCTGGGGTCCTAGGAGGTACAGGCAGATGGCTGAACGAGAGCAGAAGCGCAAGCAACCCCAAAGTCGTGAAGAGGCTGTAGCCGACGAGGCCGAGACGGCGGCCGCGAGCGAGCGTGGCGAACGCCTGAAGGCCGAGATCGATGATCTCCTCGACGAGATAGACGAGGTCCTGGAGGACAACGCGGAGGAATTCGTGCGCAACTACGTCCAAAAGGGTGGCCAGTGATAACGGGGCGATAGCCTTCGCCCCAATGAGCCTTCCCCTCTTCCCTGCCGGGGCCGATCCCGGACCGAGCTTCCTCGACATGCTGCGCCGAATCTCGGCGCCCGACGAAGGATGGAACGACGCGCGAGGCAGTGGTTCCGCCGCGCACGAGCGCAGCTTCGCGAGCACCGCCATGCAAGCCAAGAACGCGCATCTGGCCGGGGTGGCGCACGGCACGACGATCGTGGCGCTTCGCTTTGGTGGTGGCGTCGTCGTCGCAGGCGACCGCCGCGCGACCGAGGGCTACTCGATAGCCCATCGAGGTATCGAGAAGGTGTTCCCAGCCGACCGATTCTCCGCGGTGGGCATCGCGGGCGCCGCTGGACCCGCGATCGACATGGTGAGGCTCTTCCAGACCCAGCTCGAACACTACGAGAAGGTGGAGGGCCTCACGCTCTCGCTCGAGGGGAAGGCGAACCAGCTCGCCCAGATGGTTAAAGCCAACCTGCCGATGGCGATGGAGGGCCTCGGGGTCGTGCCTCTCTTCGCCGGGTATGACGCTCGCCGCCGGCTGGGCCGCATCTTCTCCTACGATCTCGCCGGGGGGCGTTACGAGGAGCTCGAGTACCACGCGACGGGCTCTGGTGGTCGCGACGCCCGTACCACGATAAAGCTCGGCTACCGAGACGGCCTGGACAGCCACGAGGCCGTGGAGCTTGCCGTCAAAGCGCTCTACCAGGCGGCCGACGAAGACTCCGCGACTGGCGGCCCTGACCCGCTTCGGGGCATCTACCCGGTCGTGGCGGTGGTCGACCAGGACGGCTACCAGAGGTTGCCCGACGAGGACGTGGCAGAGCGCTTCTCCACGCTCTTGAGCTCGCTGGAACGGCCGAGAAGAGGTGCGCAGTCATGACCATGCCGTACTACGTGGCGCCGGAGCAGGTCATGAAGGACCGCGCCGAGTACGCGCAAAAAGGCATCGCGCGCGGTCGGTCGCTCGTGGCAGCTCTGTACGGCACCGGAGTCCTGATCGTGGCCGAGAACCCGTCGCGGACCCTGCACAAGATAAGCGAGATCTACGATCGGGTGGCCTTCGCCGGCGCGGGTCGCTACAACGAGTTCGACCAGCTCCGGGTGGCTGGTGTCCGCCATGCTGATACGAAGGGCTTCACCTACTCGCGCGAGGACGTCGACGCCCGTTCCCTCGCCAACCTCTACGCGCAGTTTCTGGGCCAGGTGTTCACTCACGAGATGAAGCCACTCGAGGTAGAGATACTCGTCGCAGAGCTGGACGCCGACGGTGACGAGCATCAGCTCTATCACATCGCCTACGACGGGACGGTGGTCGACGAGGTCGACTTCACGGTGCTCGGGGGCGACTCCGCCACGATCATCGACAGACTCAGCTCCTCCTACCGGGGCGGGTGGCCTCTGGCCGAGGCGGTGCGCAACTGCGTGGCCGCGCTGGCCGGACCCGACCGGACACTTGCGCCGGCTGACCTTGAAGCGGCCGTGTTAGAGCAGGGCAACGGGAGACGGACTTTCCGGCGCCTGTCGAACGAGGATCTCGACCGGCTCCTCGGACCGACAGTCGCCGAGGGCTCAGATACGTCCCCGCCCGATGGCCAAGAGGGCGAAGCTCTCGACGGCACCGCGGCCACGAGCCACGACGACCGGCAACCAGATCCTCCACGGGACGAGACACCGACCGTCGACTAGGTAAGCGCACCGACGCTGCCCAGTTCGGCGCACCTAGAGCCCCTCGGTCAGCGCACCACCGCTGCCACGCAACCGGCGAGCACCAACATCATCGACACGAGCACGACGAGGGTGGCCGGCACAGCATGTAGGGAGCGGCGATGCCAGCCCTCGGTCGACGCTACCCGCGAGCACGAGCCGGTGAGTGGAGCAGAAGATGCTGCCCAAGGGGTCGGGGCGGCTGCGGCGGAGCGGTTCCAGCCGTCGCCGACAGCGCGATCCTCTCCAGCGTCGAGGGCGCCCGGATCCTCGATGTCTCGGAGTCTGAAGATGTCGTCCACGGAATCACCGAGCAGGATCTCTCGCGCAAGGTCGAGCTCTCGAGCCGGGACCAGCACATCTACGGAGCTCGTGATCGGGTACGGTCCGTCGGTCGCGCCCCGCAGGACGACGGACACGCCCTCCGCGCCGAGCCGCGCGGCCAGAAGACGCCCGTGGAAGGAGCCCACAACCGTCGTCAGGTAGCACATCCGGCCGAGAGCGGGCACATCGCGAAGGTTACTTGGCACGGCTCGGGCTGTCGTCCGCGACGGTGCCGTCCCGCCGAGCGGTCGGTCGGAGGTGGCAGCGCATTACGGTGGGACGGGATGGATCGGCGCATATTCGGGCTCGAGAACGAGTACGGCGTCACCTGCACCCTCCGGGGCCAGCGCCGCCTCAGCCCTGACGAGGTCGCCCGCTACCTCTTCCGGCGCGTCGTCAGCTGGGGCCGATCAAGCAACGTCTTTCTGGAAAACGGTGCTCGGCTGTACCTGGACGTCGGCAGCCATCCCGAATACGCGACGCCGGAGTGCGACTCCATCGAGGATCTCGTAGCTCACGACAAGGCGGGGGAGCGCATCCTTGAGGGACTGGTGCGCTCAGCCGAAGCGCGGCTTCGTGACGAGGGCATTCGCGGTGTCGTCTATCTCTTCAAGAACAACACCGACTCCGCCGGGAACTCGTATGGGTGTCACGAGAATTACCTGACGGGACGGCGCGACGACTTCAGCCGCTATGCGCAGGTGCTGATCCCGTTCTTCGTGAGCCGCCAGATTTACGCCGGAGCCGGCAAGGTCCTCCAGACCGCGCGTGGGGCGATGTTCTGCCTTTCGCAGCGTGCCGAGCACATCTGGGAGGGAGTCTCGTCTGCCACGACCCGGAGCCGGCCGATAATAAACACCCGCGACGAGCCGCACGCGGATGCCGAGAGGTTCCGCCGCTTGCACGTCATCGTCGGTGACTCGAACATGAGCGAGTACGCGACGTTTCTCAAGGTCGGGACTACGGCGATTCTTCTCCGCATGTTGGAAGAGCCGGGCGTGGTCCTGCGTGACCTCACCCTGGAGGATCCGATCCGCGCCATTCGCGAGATCAGCCACGACATCACCTGTCGCCGCCTTGTCCGGCTCGCCAACGGGCGGGAAGCGAGCGCTCTCGACATCCAGAAGGAGTATCTCGGCCGTGCGATCCGCTTCGAGGAGCAGCGCGGGTTGCCCCCGCTCGAGCTGAAGGCGCTCGGGATGTGGCGCCACTGCATCGAGGGCATCGAGACCGACCCTCTCAGTCTGGACCGCGAGTGCGACTGGGTGATGAAGCACCGCCTCGTCGAGGCGTTCCGGGAGCGCCACCAACTCCCTCTCGGCCATCCGCGCGTGGCTCTGCTCGACCTCCAGTACCACGACGTCGACCGTCGCCGCGGGATCTTCTACCTCTTGCAGCGCCAGGGCAGCACCGAGCGCATAGTGACCGACGACGTGATCTCCAATGCAATGGACCACCCTCCCGAAACGACCAGGGCGCGGCTTCGAGGTGAGTTCATCCGCCGGGCGAAGGAGAAACGTCGTGACTTCACGGTGGACTGGGTGCACCTCAAGCTCAACGACCAGACCCAGCGGACCGTCCTTTTGAAGGACCCCTTCCGTTCGCATGACGAGCGGGTGGAGCGCCTCATCGAGGCGATCTGAGCGAGCGGCGCCGGACAGGTAGTCTCACCCCGCATGAGCACAGACACTGACGTCCTCTCTGTCGAGGCGCACTTGAAACGCCCTCGCCGTACGAGGCGCCACCACTGGATCGTCGGCTGGCTCGTCGTGATCGTGGCAGCGGTCGTTGCGTCGGTGATACTCCGGCTCTTCGTCGTCCAGACGTTCTACGTGCCGAGCGGCTCGATGTACCCGACTCTCCAGGTAGGAGACAGGATCCTCGTGCAGAAGCTCGGCTTCAGCCTGCCTCGCGGCGCGATCGTCGTGTTCGACCACCCCAAGCACGACCTCGAGGGTCCGCTCAACGAGGACCTCGTCAAGCGGATCATCGGTCTACCGGGAGAGACGATCTGGTCCAAGGGCAACACCGTGTACATCGACGGCAAGCCGCTCGCCCAGCCATGGCTCCCAAGGGGGACAGTCCTAGGACAGCCAATCTCGAGACAGACAATCCCGAACGGCTACTACTTCATGATGGGCGACAACCGCAGCAACTCCTACGACAGCCGCGACTGGGGCCCGATCCCGAGAAGCACGATCATCGGCCGTGTCTTTCTCATCGTGTGGCGCCACGGAAGCCCTGCCTTCATCGTCCCGTAGCATTGTCCACCCTGACGGGCACTAGTCTTGCGTCATGGGTGGACTCGACCCCGCCAAGATTCTCATCATCCTCCTCGCCGCCGTGATAGTCCTCGGGCCCGAGCGGTTGCCGAAAGCCGCGCGGCAGCTCGGCGGGCTTTGGCGCGAGCTCTCAAAGCTGCGCGAGCGGCTCGAGAACGAGGTCCGGACCGCGATGCCGGACCTCGACCTGCCGAAGATCCCCACGATGCCAGCTCGAGGAATCGCGGGCTACCTGACCGGGATGATGGTAAGCAGCTCAGCAGAAGGCGGCGAGGCCACGGCAGAGGCAGCTTCGCCGGTCACCGGTCCACCGATGCTCGGGGCACTGGACGAGGGCGACGAAGATCTTCTCGGCCTTGGTGGCAGTCCGGGGGACCGCGCGATGACGGGCTCGACAAGTGGCCGCCGCTCCTACGGAACGTCGAAGTGGCACGAAGCCGACTACGCTGTGGCGACCGAGCACTGCGACGTGCCGGCCGGCTGGCAGTCGGTCGGGGCCGCGTGGCCTGGCTATGGAAGCGGTGCGAACCTCGCGCCGGTTCCGTCCTCGGTCGCCTCTGGACCACTCGGCATCGAGGCGTCGATCTCCTTCGACGAGCCGAGCTGGAACTGAGATCGCCGCGCAAGGCTGCGAGCCCAGGTATGCACGGGATCGGGGGTGACCAATGTCTAGGACCTTGAGCAAGGCCGAGAGCTCCTCGCCCGATTCCATGACGCTCATGGAGCACCTGAGTGAGCTCCGCAGGCGCCTGATCATCTCGGTTCTCGCCTTCGTCGGCGGAGCCATAGTCTGCTACCTGCTCTACAACCCGATACTCGTATTCCTGGAGAAGCCCTACAAGATCGCCTGCCGCAGCGAGACCCACGTCTCCTGCACTCTCACGAACCTTGCACCGCTCCAGGGTTTCACGACGCGGCTCAACGTATGCGCCTACGGCGGCATCATCCTCGGGTTGCCGGTCATCTTGTGGCAGCTCTGGCAGTTCGTGACGCCCGGCCTCAAAGCCAACGAGCGGCGGTACGCCCTCCCTTTCGTCATCGCCACGGTGACCCTGTTCTTCCTCGGGGGCGCCATGGCCTACATCATCTACCCCCACGGTCTGACGTGGCTCCTCGCGCAGAGCGGTCCCGGGGTCAGCCCGGCCGTGTCCATCCAGAGCTATATCGGCCTGATCACTCTGCTCATAGTGATCTTCGGGATCGCCTTCGAATTCCCGGCGGTGCTCGTCGGACTCGAGCTCGCCGGTGTCGTGAAGCCCGCCGCCTTGCGACGCGTCCGCCGCTTTGCCTTTCTCGGGATCGTGATCTTCTCGGCCTTCGTGACGCCGAGCTCGGACCCATTCTCGATGCTCGCACTCGTGGTCCCACTCGCGGCCTTCTACGAAGGCTCGATCATCGTCGGCAGGCTGCTGGGTAAGTGACCACGGCCTCGGCCGCGACTGCCCGCCGGGCGAGCTTTCTGGCCACACGTGACTATCCCCTGGACAGGTTCCAGCTCGAGGCGCTGGACGCTCTCGACGCGGGCAGGTCAGTGCTCGTCTCCGCACCTACCGGATCGGGCAAGACCGTCGTTGCAGACTACGCGGTGCACCTCGCCCTGCTGGGGGGGACGAAGGCCTACTACACGACACCGATCAAGGCGCTCTCGAACCAGAAGTACGCCGACCTTCGCAAGGCACACGGGGCAGAGTCGGTGGGCCTGCTCACCGGCGACAACTCCATAAACCCCGCGGCGAGTGTCGTCGTGATGACGACCGAGGTGCTGCGAAACATGATCCACTCGGAGCGCTCGAGCCTGGGCTCGCTCGGTTACGTCGTGCTCGACGAGGTGCACTACCTCGAGAACAGGTACCGCGGCGGCGTCTGGGAGGAGGTGATCCTCGGTGCTCCCCGCGACGTGACGCTCGTGTGCCTCTCCGCCACCGTGAGCAATGCCAGGGATCTGGCGTCGTGGCTCAGCCACGTACGAGGTGACACCGCGATCGTGAACGAAGGCCACCGGCCGATCGAGTTGACAGACATGTTCGCCATCGGAGACCGCTCGTCCGAGCAGGTCCAGCTGCTGCCGACCTTCGTCGACGGCAAGCCGAACCGCCGCGCAATCGACCTGGATGCCCTCTTGCGACGCCACGCTCAGCACGACCGTGGGAGCCGGACGCGCCCGCAGCCGACGCCGCGTCCCGATCACCGCCGCACGACCCTCACCTACCGCCCACGGCGCGCCGAGATGGTCGAGCGGCTGGACAAAGCCTCCCTGCTGCCCGCGATCTACTTCGTCTTCTCGCGATCGGGCTGCGACGATGCGGTCCGCCACTGCCTCGACGACGGTCTCCGACTGACGACGGCGGCCGAGCGAGACCAGATCCGCGAGATCGCCGAAGCCCACGTCGACGCCCTGTCCGATGATGATCTTGCCGTCCTCGGCTACGGACGCTTCGTGGCCGCGCTCGAGGCCGGGATCGCCTCGCACCACGCCGGCATGGTGCCACCATTTCGTGAGACAGTCGAGGCGTGCTTCACCGAGGCACTCGTAAAGGTCGTCTTCGCGAACGAGACGCTCTCTCACGGCGTCAATATGCCGGCACGCTCGG
Organism: uncultured Acidimicrobiaceae bacterium; assembly: GCA_964485645.1. GTDB lineage: Bacteria > Actinomycetota > Acidimicrobiia > Acidimicrobiales > Bog-793 > JAKACA01. Next base: position 13,517 of record CAZAMA010000019.1, read on the forward strand.
TGGTCATCGAAGATCTAACCAAGTACGGGGGCGCCGGGCACGCAGAGCTCACACCAGGTGAGTACACCCAGCTCACCGGGAGAGCCGGCCGCCGCGGAATCGACGAGGTCGGTTACGCGATCGTGCTCGCCTCGCCGTTCCACACCTTTGACGACGTCGCCCGGCTTGCAGGCGCACCTGGCCGCGAGCTCACCTCGTCGTTCCGGCCAACCTACAACCTCGCCATCAGCCTCGTGCACCGCTACGACCGGACCGAGGCCTACCGCGTTGTCACCTCCTCCTTCGCTCAGTATCTCTCTGACGACGACCTAGGGCACCAGCTAGACGCGGTGCTGGAGGTCCTCTCGGCACGGTCCTACCTGAACGGCTGGTCGGTGACGCCGGCGGGCGAGATGCTCGCTGGCATCTACCACGAGGCCGATCTCCTTATCGGAGAGACGCTGCGGGCCGGAATCCTCAACGGGCTCGAGCCGGCTTCGCTCGCCGCGGTGGTGTCCGCGTTCTGCTTCGAGGCACGGCGTGAACGCGAAACTGCCCCGCCAGCGCCGCCGGGTCCCATCGCCTCGGCCCTGGAGGCAATCGCCGCGCTTTCCGACGAGCTGGGCGACTCGGAGCGAGCGCTCGCTCTTCCCGTGACCCGCGGACTCGACGTCGGCTTTGCGACCGTGACCCGTGACTGGGCTCGCGGCCGAGATCTGAGACGGGTACTCGACGGCGGTCCCCGGCGCGTCGGCGGGAACCGTGACGCCTACTCGCGCCGCCGCGTCATGACGGGCGGCGACTTCGTACGCAACATGAAGCAGGTTATCGACCTGCTCAGGCAACTGGCCGAAGTCGCACCGGACCCGTCCGTCCGCGCGGCCGCAAAGAGCGCCACCGGCCGTCTGCGGCGCGGAATAGTAGCCGCTTCGTCCGCGGTGACCGTGGAGGAAGCCGACGGGACCATCCACGCTGTCGGCGCTCCCGCCTCCTAATCTCAAGCAGGCATGTCGACAACGGCACCCGAGTCCTTCAGCCCTGAGGAGAGAGGCATCCTCTCGCGGTACTTCACGAACCTGGAGGGACCCGTCTTCGCTCTCATCAACCTCCCCGAGGTCGTAAAGGGCGCGCTCTTCTCTCGCTATTCGCGTTCGCCCAAGAGCCTGCGGAGACTCTTCCTCGACGAGTTCGTCGACGAGCTGGACATATCCGGGGATGCCACTCTCGACGCCACTGTTGGGCTCAAGCGGGCCGAGCAGCTGTACGCGCGCGTCTTCAGCGAGTACGGCGACGACTCGGTCGCCCAGCTCGGTGGCGTCCACCTCGCCTGCGAGCAGGCGTCGAATGTCCTCACAAAGGTGCTCGAGCGCGGCCGGCTGATGTCATACCTAGAGCAGTCAACTCGTTACATCCCATACGATCTGCGGCTCGAGTCTGGCCACTACCGCTACGCTCGCGAGCCCGCCATCCTCGACTCTCCCTTCGGCGCGCGATATGTGGGGGAGATGGACCGCATGTTCGATACCTACGGACAGCTGCTTCCAAAGCTCCAGGCACACCTCGGCCGAAGCTCCCCCCCGGCTGCCGGCGTGTCCCCGAGAGCGCACCGTCAGGCGATCCGGGCAGCGTCGCTCGATGCGCTCCGTGGCCTGCTGCCGGCAGGCTCGCTCTCCAACGTCGGTATCTACGGCACCGGTCAGAGCTACGAGCGGCTACTGCTCCGGATGCGCTCGAACCCGCTTCCTGAAGCTCGTCGATATGCCGACATGATGTTGGAAGAGCTGCGAAAGGTCATCCCGTCGTTCCTCACCCGCGTCGACCTCCCAGCGCGCGGCGGCGCCTGGACCAAGTACTTGCAAACGACAGAGAGCGACACGCGCGACGCCGTTCGCGGCTTCTGGCCGCCGGAAGCCCCCCAGCCCGGTGTGCGAGTCGCGCTGACTGACTTCGACCCTGCCGGCGAGGACAAAGTTGTCGCGGCAATCTGCTACAGCCAGACAAACCTGAGAGACGAAGAGCTGTCCCGGCGCACAGGTGCGCTCTCCGGCGAACAGAGGGCCGCGCTGCTCGCCGCCTACGTGGGCATACGCAGCAACCGGCGGCATCGGCCCGGTAGAGCCTTCGAGCGCACCGAATACCGATTCGAGATCGTCGCCGACTACGGTGCGTTCCGCGACCTGCAACGCCACCGGATGCTCAGCATCGAGTGGCAGCCTCTCGGGACTGACCTCGGCTACGAGATTCCAGAGCTCGTGAGCCAAGCCGGCCTCCAGGACGAGTACGCGGAGTCCCTCGAGCGTTCCAGGGCACTCCACGACGCTCTGGCCCGGTACTTCCCCGACATGTGTGGCTACGCGGTGGCCCTCGCTTACAACATCCGTTTCACGATGCAGATGAACGCACGGGAGGCAATGCACGTACTCGAGCTCCGCTCCTCGAGCCAGGGCCATCCCACGTACCGCAGAGTCGCCCAGGAGATGCACCGCCTGATAGCTGACGTCGCCGGTCACCGGGCTATCGCGGCGGCCATGAGTTTCGTCGACCATGGCGATGCTGACCTCGGCCGCCTCGATGCCGAGCAACGCTCCGTCGCGCGCGCCAAGCTGAGGGCGGTCTCGACGCCGGGCGGCCCGGAGCACCAGAACTGGTCTTGACTGTGAACCACGAAACAGGCATAACTACTGGGTCCCTCTGTCTCGAGGGCACGGCCCGATCCGTCGGAGACCGTCCAAGAGTCGTCGGGGGGGGCTTGCGAGCGGTGGGGACCCTGGAGCCAACGAGTAGAGAACGCCGTCGCCGGCATATGATGCCGGCGGTCGCCCAGCGGGGGCGACGTGGTGGCCCCAAAGTTGCCCTGGGTCCTCCCGCCTCGTAATTTCCTCACCTCGGACGCTCAGCGCGGCAGAGGCGGAGAGACACTGGCGGATCCAAGGTGAGTATTTTCTCGGGAACAGCCCGGACTCCCCGTGTGTTGGCCTATAGTCCGCGCTTCGGCACGAGTGGTAGAGCTGCCAGAGGACGCCGGATATGGACATGAGACGAGAGCAGATCGAGGAACGAATGCCAAAGGACATCAATATCGAGGTCGTGGGCGACCCGGACGTCTCAGATGGTGACGACCTCGGGGACGGGCCCGAAGTCGACCTCGAGGATCTGAGTGACGAGGATCTCCTCGATGAAGACGAGCTTGGTGGCGAAATTGGCCTGGTTGGTGACGACGACCTCGACGACGACCCCCTCGACGACGACGACCTCGAAGTAGACATCGACGAGGTTGTGGTGGTGCCGGTTGCGGCCATCGTCGAGGCCGACGAGGGTGCTACGGACGAGGACGAAGACGAGCTCGACGACGACGACGTCGAGGCAAGCCTCGACGTGATCTTGAAAGAGCGCCTCGTCGTAGAAGACGACGAGGCCGAGGACGACGAGGACGAGGACGAGCCGACCGACCCCGATGAGCGCGGGGACGGCACGCTCCGAGTGCTGCCCAAGCAGCCCGGCGAGTTCGTATGCCGCTCTTGCTTCCTCGTCAAGAGCGAGACGCAGCTCGCCGACGAGGCGCGCCTTCTCTGCCGCGACTGCGTCTGAGCCCGCGCACGGCTAGCGTCGTCGCATGGCTGACGATCGATCGCTGTCAGATCTGCTCTGGGACTACGGAGTCTACGCTCCTATCGGTCTGGCAGTCTCGATCGCCGAAGAGATCCCCCGCCTCTCCGACAAGGGCAGGGGGCGCGCTTCGGGCCAGATTGGCGTGGCTCGAGTCATCGGGAAGATGGCTGTCGAGCAGGGCAAGCGGGAGCTCGACAAGCTGGTGAACGGCGCGTCTCGGCGAGACGGTGCCAGCCGTCACCCGAGGGAGGACTCGAGCACAGCTGCAGGCGATGCTGAGCCGGTGATCGCCGCCAGGATAAAGCCCGGTCGGGACGATCCACCGGTGCCGGGGGACAATCGCGCTGTGACGGGATACCCGCCGCGCCTGGCGGGGGAGCCGAGGGATCCCGGAGGCCAGGTTGGCTCTCTCGCGATTCCGGGATACGACACCCTTGCGGCCTCCCAGGTCGTGCAGCGACTCAGCTCTCTTCGGCCCGAGGAGTTGGAAGCCGTCCGCGTCTACGAGCTCTCCACGCGTGGCCGTCGCACGATCTTGCACCGCATATCTCAACTCACATCCGACCGGCCGCCGCGCTCCGCGCCATAGCCGGGCCGCATCAAGTCACCTGACGCCTTGGGACGGGCTCTGCACGCCTTGGGACGGCTCCTGTGCTCGTGAACGCACGCATTGCCATCCCCGACGACGTCCCGGCGGCGGTACAGCTCGTCGCCGAAGGATCGGCTGCGATCGCCGGGGAACGCGGCGGCCAGTTGTTCCTTGCTCGGGAGGGCGTCACCCTGCCGGTCGAGGAGACGCTCGATCGGTACCTCTCCGATCCGGACTCATGTCTGGCCGTCGGTGTGGTAGACGACCTGCCGTCAGGCGTTGCGCTGGCTCACGTCGAGACTCTGCGCGGTGCCGGGATACTTGCCCGCCTTGAGTTCCTCTGGGTAGACGCCTCCTTCCGGGAGCTCGGCGTCGGCGCCGCGCTCGTCGAGCTGATCTCGTGCTGGGCGCGAGACAACGGAGCCCAGCATCTGGACGCGTATGCCTTGCCGGGCAACCGGAAAGCAAAGAACTTGCTCGAAACTGCGGGCTTCTCGGCGCGCCTCATCGTCATGAGCCGGCGCCTCGCACCCGATCGGGACTAGGAGGCTACCCCTTGCGGCGGCCCCGCTGACGGCTCGAGCACAGCGCCCTCGTCCGCCCCTGGCGCGGGAGCAGGTCCGGCATCTCCACCTGCAGCTGGCCCCCCTGCGCCCGGGCGGGAAGGTCGAGGGGGTCGAGGAGGGCGAGGGGGATGAGGCCTGGTTACCTTTTCCCCCGGCAGCGGCTTGGGCGGCGGAGGCATGGCCATTCCGAGCATCGTCGCGAGCGCGGGAACGCGACCTGCCGCCTCTCGGGCCTTGCGGTGCACTGATCCAGAGGGGTCCTCGGGAATCCCAGCCGGTCTGATCTGCCTTCGAACCGGGCACGCAACCACAGCCTCCAGCAGCGCGATCCACCGATCCGGGGGGGTCTCAGCCGACATCGCCGCTCCGACCTGGTTGACCAGCCGCTCGATCAGTGCGGCCGGGAACCGAGCCGTCGGTTCTGGCGGCCTGGCAGAGAGGCGGAGCGCCTGCAGCACCCGTCCTTCCGTGAGGGACTGGGTGAGGTGCTCCTCCCAGTCGACCCGGAGCTTGGCGACGCGCTTCTCGAGACCCTCCCGCAGCTGCCGCTCCAGGTCGCGGCCGCCGTCGTCCCTCGGGGCAGCCGCCACGACTGTGGCGCGCAGGTCGCGAAGTCCCAGCTCCTCGATGTTGGCGAGGGCTGCCTCGGCTCGATCCATCCATATGGCGGCCTTCACATCCGGCTGCAGTGCCTCGGCCAGGGCCAGTATCGAGTCGGCGGCGACCGCAGGGCGTCCCTCGAGGACGGCGCGCGCTTGCTCGTCGGCGATCGCCTTGCGCATCGCGGGCAGGCCGCCCGCCGCGAGACGGTCGGCGATGACCTGCTGCTCGGGCGGAAGTCTCGCCATCATCTCGTCGCGGTGCCTCGTACCGGCCTCGAGGCGGACCGGGCCCCGCCTGGGGCGCCCTGCCTTCTCGGCTTCACGCGCCGGGTGAGGTGGTCGCACCCCGCGCCCGCCGGAGCTGGTGCCTCCCGCCGGACGCGGCGGGGGAGTGCTGTCGCTCCTTGGTCCCCGAGATACCGATTCGGAAGGCATCTCGGGCCTGCGAGCCCCAAGGTCCCTCCTTGCGGATGCCACCTTGCTCGCGGGGCGACCCGGGCGCGATCTTGGTCTCGAGGCTGAATCCGGCGAAGTGCGATCACGATCCGTGCGATCCTGCGGCGCCATCCCGGCCGTCTCGCCGTCGCTGCCGCCGGCGTGGCTCTGCGACGATGGGGACTTGGCACGACTGTCCGCAGGGCCGTCGCGGCGTGGACGCCGGTCGCCCCCCGGGCGTGCTTGGCGCGGGTCGTCACCGTCGCGGAAGAAGCGACTCTCGCGACGGCGCTCCTGCGGTCCGGCAAGCGCAGTGGTGACGCCGGCAACTGGCTTCTTCGTCCCGAGGATCTCGATACGGCCCGAGGGTGCCTGCTTGTCTTTGGCAGGCAGCACCTGAACAACCGTGATCCCCTCTATCTCGACTTCAGCCTCGACACGAAGGATGTCGCCGACCTTGGCACCCTTGGGCAGCAGGGTCGCCGCGACTACTCCCCGGGGCTGGAGGGCTCCAGCGGCCCGCCAGGTGAAGGTCTCGTCGTTGCGGGTGCTCGTGAGCTCTACATCCATGCGGTGTGACATGACCGGCCAAAGCTACAGCTTCTGCGACCTCGCGATGTCACGATGACCCCTCGGCGGCTCGATTGTCCGTCGCTACGACCCAGCGCGAGGAAGCACCGCGTGGATGAGGTGCGGCCCGGCCTCCGCAAAAGCCTGCGAAAGTGCCTTGGTGAACGCCTCTGCCGTGGTCGCTCGACTCGCAGGAACACCGAGTCCCTCCGAGATGGCGACGAAGTCGATGGCAGGACGGTCGAGCTCCAGCATCGAGCGGGCAACCGGTCCGGGCGCCTCCGTCCCGGCTCCGACTCGCGCGAGCTCCATCTGCAATATCGCGTAGGAGCCGTTGTCGAAGATGACATTGGTGATGTCGAGCCCTTCGCGCGCTTGGGTCCAAAGCGCCTGGATGGTGTACATGGCACTGCCGTCAGCCTCGAGCGCGAGCACGGGTCGATCGGGACAGGCGACGGCTGCCCCGATCGCAAGAGGCAGCCCCTGGCCGATCGCATTCCCGCTGAGCGAAAGCAGGTCATGGCGCGGAGCGCCGGCAGTCGCGCCGCTCAGATAGATGCCCGAGGTGATCGTCTCGTCCGACACGATGGCGTGCTCAGGCAATAGCGCGCCCAGGGCCGCTGCGAGGCTCTCCGGAGTGAGAGGTCCGAGCGGAAGATCTGGCCGCGATACAGCGACGAGCCTCGAGGCACCGAGCGGGGCACCGAGGAGATCGGCCAGCACCTCGAGCGCCCCGACTGCGTCGTTCGTGTCGCCGGACAGCACGTGCACCTGGCAACCCTGCGGTACGAGCTCGCTCGGTCTGCCCGGGTAGGCGAATGGCGCGACCGGGGCAGAGGCGTCGACGAGGACGAGATGCTCGAGTCCCGCCATCTGGGCCATGGCGATCTCCCCGAAATACGCGAGCCGCTGCGGCGCGGGAAGTCCCGCTCCTCGCTCGAGCCTGCCCGGTAGCGGCTCGGCCAGGAGAGCGGCTCTCGCGTGCTCACAGATCCGGCTGGCGGCGACGAGTCCAGCCTCGCGCAGGGCAGAGCCGCCCAGCAGCAACGCAGTGGGCTCGCCGGAGCCCAAGACGGCAGCGACCGTCGCGAGCACCTCGTCTCCGACCGGGCTGGGCCGGCGAGAAAGTCGCGGATCCTCCATTGGAGAAGGTCGGGCGGAAGGCGAGCCAGCCTCGAGCCACGAGGCATCCGCGCTGACCACGAGCGTCGCGACCTGGCGGGGGGGACCCAGCGACGCGGTCACCGCGTCACGCGCGTCAAGGTCGATATCCTCCGGCCGACTCGTCCGGCGGTACCAACCGGACATGGGACGTGCGAGGCTCTCGATGTCGGACTCCAAGGGTGCATCGAACCGCTTGTGGTAGGAGGCGTGGTCACCGACGAGGTTGACGACGGGCGACTTGGCTCGGCGAGCATTGTGGAGGTTGGCCAGACCGTTGGCGAGGCCAGGACCTAGATGCAGGAGAGTCGCTGCGGGACGGTCCGCCATGCGACCGAAGCCGTCGGCCGCCCCCGTGACGACGCCTTCGAACAACGCCAGGATCGGCCGCACGGCCGTTACGGAGTCAAGACTGGCTACAAGGTGCATCTCGGAGGTGCCGGGATTCATGAAACAGGTGTCGACTCCGGAGGCCGCAAGGGAGTTGAGAAGAACCTCGCCGCCCTTCAAGCTCGAGCGCCTCCCAAATCAGATCCGAGAACCTTGTCGGGGTTCAAGATCCCGAGCGGGTCGAAGGCGGCCTTGATCCTTCTCATGACCGCGATGCGGGACGGATCCTCGAGGCGGAGGAACGCCTCCTGCTTCGCGGTACCGATGCCGTGCTCTCCCGATATGGCGCCGCCCAGATCCATGGCGGCGCGGAACAGCTCGACGAGAAACCCCTCCCGGATCGCGGCGTCTGGTTGGAACACCGAAAGATGCACGTTGCCGTCGCCTGCATGGCCGCAGCCTACGCAGAGACAACCATGGCGGGCCGAGAGCCTGCCGGCTGCCTCGAGGTAGACGGCGAGGCTGCCTCTTGGCACGACCACATCGACCACCTCGTGCGCGCCCGCTGCCCTGGCGAGAAAGAACGCCCGCTCTCGCGCGGCTATGAGCGATGCGGCGACGCGACCGGGCAGGGCAAAGACATCTATCGCCCCGGCCTTCGAGAGGATGCGCCCGAGCTCCTCCACGTCTTCTGACACGCGAGAAGAGCTGACCTGCTCGAGCATCACGACGAGATACGCACCTGTTCTCGCGGCAACGTCCCTGGAGACGCCTAGCTCGAACTCTCCACTCGCGGTGATCGAGCTCATCGCAAGCGTGTCTATGTACTCGAGGATCGCGGGATCGAGCCCGCTCGCCAGGACCGGGCCAACAGCCGCTCCAAGCTGGCCAAGCGAGGCAAAGGGCGCAAGCACTGTCGCGCGGTGCCGCAGCACCGGACGGAGCCGTGCCGTCACCTCTGTAACGAGGCCGAGAGTTCCCTCCGAACCGATCACCAGCTGGGTGAGGTCATAGCCGGTGGACGATTTGACGTTCTTGCCGCCCGATCGGACGAGCTCACCGGTGCCGAGCACCATTTCGAGCCCGAGGACGTTGGTGCGAGTCACGCCGTAGCGAACCGCTCGCATACCGCCTGCATTGGTGTTGACGGTGCCGCCGAGCGATGCGCTCTGCTCTCCTGGATACACCGGGTACATGAGGTCCCTTGGCTCGACCGCCTCTTCGAGCTCGGCGAGGGTGACGCCCGGCTGCACCACGGCCACATGGTTCGCATCGTCGATCTCGAGGATCCTGTTCATGCGCGAGAACGACACGACGAAGCCGCCGGGGCTCGGCACGCAGCCGCCGGACAGTCCCGTGCCACTGCCTCGCGCCGTGATCGGTGCCCCGAGCTCTCGAGCCACGGCCACGATCTCGACCACCTGCGCGGTAGTCGAAGGCAGCACGACGGCGACCGGTGACCTCGGCGCGGACGAAAGCCCCTCGTCGTGGGTGAGCTCGCTCGGCACACCGTCTCCGCTGAGCACACCGTCCGCGCCGACGACCGATGCAAGCCGCTCCAGCAGTGCTGCGGTCCCGTTCATCGCGTCCAAGGCTAGGGCGCCGGAGCGCCGGACGCGACCTCGAGGCGCTCCACCTCACAGTTCACCTCTGCCCCGATGAGGACCGCCAACCCCGTGAGATAGAGCCACAGGAGCAGTACCGCGACGTCCGCAAAGGCACCGTAGGTGCGACTCTCATGGCCAAAGGCTCTCAGGTAAAAGGAGAACGCCGCCGAGGCGCCCAGCCAGCCAAGCATGGCCACCACGCTGCCGGGCGTCACGAAGCGCCACCTGCGACGCGCTCGCCGCGGCCCGATGGAGTAGTACACCGACAGCAGCAACATGACGAGGACCAGAGCTCCCCCCCACCGCAGGAGGTCCCAACCTACCGTCGCAGCAGGCTTAACGAGGGCGAAGTTGGCGGGCAGGAGAGAACGAATAGGATCCCCGAGGACGAGAAGGGCCGACGCGGAAGCACCGAGCAGCAAGGTGGCCCCGAGCAGGGGTATGGCCATTGCCCGCCGGCCCAGGTACCCCCGGCTCCTGTCCACCTCGAAAGCCACGTCCAGACCGATCTGGAGAGCCGCCATCGCCTCGGTGGCGCTCCACAGCGCCACAAGAACTCCGAAGACGATCTCGAGCTGGCTCGCTTCCTTCGGCGTCCGGTGCTGCAGGGCCTGCGAGAGGATCTGTGAGGTCTGGGAGGGCATGAGAGCGCTCACGCCGTGCAAAATGCTGTGCAGAGCGGCGGGGGAGAGGCCGAATACGCCGGCAAAGCCGATCAGGGCCACTGCGGCTGGAAAGATGGCGAGGAACCAGTGAAACGCCAAGCTTCCCGCGATCGTTGTGATGCGATCTCGTACCGTCTCGGCCAGGGTAAGGCGCGCGATCGTGAACGAGCCGCGCGCCCATCGCGATACGCGGCTTGGGATCAGGCGCAGGTTCATTGCCGAGATCCTGCCCGAAGTAGGCTCAAAAGATGCGCCCCGCCGACGAGATCGACCAGGAGAAGCGACTGGCGGCCGAGGCGGCGGCCCTCTTGGTCGATGACCACATGCGGGTCGGACTAGGCACAGGATCGACGGTAGGCCACCTGCTGCCCGCGCTAGCCGCGAGGAGGCTCGACGTCGTGTGCGTGGCCACCTCACCGACCACTGCCGCGGTCGCGCGTGGCCTCGGCCTCAACGTAGAGCCCTTCGACCACCTCGAGCGACTGGACATCGCTATCGACGGAGCCGACAAGGTCGCGCCGGACTTCTGGCTCATCAAGGGAGGTGGGGGAGCTCACACTCGCGAGAAGATAGTTGCCTGGGCCGCCGAGCGATTCGTCGTCATCGTCTCCTCCGACAAGCTCGTGGACCGGCTCACCGGGCCCGTGCCGCTGGAGCTGCTGGGTTTCGGGCTGGAAGCGACGCGGCGCGCGATCGGACCGTCCGGAGTCTGCAAGCTGCGCAGCGCTCCTCGGACTCCCGACGGCGGCGTCCTTGCCGACTATACGGGCGAGATCGGAGATCCACACGCGTTGGCCTGTCGTCTCGCCACCACCGCCGGAGTCGTTGAGCACGGTCTTTTCCCACCTCGTCTCGTCAGCGAGATCGTCGTCGCGCGCCATGGGCAGGTCGAGCATCTCCACCAGACGAACACTCGCGCCTAGCAGGGGAGAGCGAGCGCACTCCTGCGCGGAGACGGTCAGCCCTGAGAGCTACCTCGGCGAGAGGGCTCAGCCCAGGTACCCCTCGTTGGCCGGCACTTTCGCGGCGCCGCACAGGTTCGGTCCCGGCAGGCCGAAGCCGTCCCTCGCCTCGGAGCCGATGGCGCAAGCATAGCTTGTATAGCGGTAGTGAGGCGCGTCGAGGCGGAAAGAGTAGTGGAAAGTGGTCTCGAACTCTCCGGCCACGGTCGGAACTGCCGACGTACGGCTCGTTGTCCAGGAGTGCTCGAGGTAGAGGTACTTCGGCGCCGGCGGCAGTGAGTGCTTGGCAAACGACACGCCAAGGTAGTCGTAGTACGGCTTTGTCAACTCGTACTTGCGCACACTCGCTGGGAGGAAGCGCAGCAGACGCAAGGCGGCGTGGCAGGTGCCTGCCCTGCAGTTGAAAGTTAGCGGTACGAGAGACCACCGCGAGGTCACATAGACAGTGCGTAGCTCGAAGCTGTTGTCGAGGGAACCATCGGGGCCGAGGAGGTGGACGAAGTACTCCGTCGCTGTCTCCGGCTGAACAGAGAACGAGAACGGTGCTGATCCACCGCTCGCCACTACGAGGGTCTCGATCCGACCGGGTACCTCGCTGCCTGTGAAAGGGAAGGTCCGCGAGAGCAGCTGCGCGCGTGCGCCCGTCGGAGCAGCGCTGAACGCGCCGCTCAGGACGACTGGAACTGACACGTCCTTTCCATTCCAGCCGAACAGCGTGTAGCTCAAAGCCGACGCCGTCGAGTGCAATCTCGGCCTGATGCCGGCCGCGGAGCTGGAAGGGATCGAGATCGCTGCAAGGCCAGTCGTAAGGACGACCGCAGCAAGGTACCGAGAGACCGTTGCAGATTTCATGTTTCCTCCGGGGAGTTCGACGCAAGCCGGCTCGCCTTCCGATCAGCGCGAGCGGCTCTCGCACGGCCAGAGAGCAGGGACGCACCTTAGCGCGCGGCACGGCGTGCCGACGGAACGCCGTGCCGACATAACGCCGATAATGTCCGTTATGTCGCGTATTATGCCCGGGCAGGCGCCGACACGGCTTTGAGCTCCTCGCAGTGCAAAGCTCACGCAATGAAGCGCTTCTGGGAGGCCCTGGACAGCAGAGCCTTCCGCTGGCTCGAGGCGACGGCCGTCTTCTCCAACACCTCGATATGGATGCTCACGCTCGTGAGCGGGTTCGTGATGGAGACCCTCACGCGCGCTCCGGTTCTCATATCCCTCGTCTCTGTGATCGTCTCGGTCACCGGGCTCGTCTCGGCTTCGTTGTCGGGGGCTGCAGCAGACGCCCGCGACCGCAGAGTCGTGATCCTGTTCGCGAAGGTGATGCTTCTGGGTTCGGCCCTGTTTCTCGCCCTTGTGTCGGAGACGGGAGCTCTCACTCCGGCCACACTCCTGATCGGGCTCTCCGGGGTCGGGTTCTCGATCGGCACGTCATCGCCTTCCTGGTGGGCAACGGTCAGCGGACTCGTCCCGGCGCGACTCGTACCTGTCGCCCTCAGCCTGGACAGCTTCCAGAGCAACGTCGGGCAGGTCGTAGGCCCGGTTCTCGGTGGATACGTGCTCCACAGCGTCGGAAGCGCGGCCTTCTTCTCTGTCTGCAGCCTCCTTCTCCTGCCCCTCCTCGCGTTTCTCGCGATCTGGCGGGGGCGGAGCGATCTGCGACTCTCGACTCTCGGCAGCGGAGTCACCGAGAAGACGATCGGAGCGATCTCGGCTGGCTGGCGTTTCTTCTACTACACACCGGGACTTCGTGCGATCGCCGCGCGTACCGCGCTCTATGTGACCCCCGCCGTCGCGCTCGGCACCCTGCTCCCCCTGCTGGCGACGCGCTACCTGCACGCGACATCGGTCACCTACGGGCTCTACCTGGCGCTCGGTGGGCTCGGGGCGCTGTTCGCCTCGCTCCTTCTGCCCCGGCTGCACGGCATGCTCCACTTGGACGTCCTCGTGGCGCTCGCCACCGTCATAAACGCCGGGGCGGTCGCGACGCTCACGGTATTTCCGAAAGTCTTCGTCGCCGTGCCGGCGCTCATAGCTACCGGCGCGTCGTGGGTGTGGGTGACGACCGTGCTCACGATCGCGACCCGAGACTCGGCTCCCGAGTGGGTGCGGACCCGGCTGCTGGCGATCTACTACCTCGTGCAGCAGACTCCGTTCGCGCTCGGCGGACTCGCCTTCGGGGTGCTGGCCACGCTTCTGCCTCTGCGCACGGCCCTGCTGATCGACGCGGCCCTTTTCCTGCCTGGCCTCCTCTTGATCCCTCGCTACGGCCTGCCCGTCGTCGACGGGCGGATCCAGGAGATGAGGGTCAGGCCGCCGCTCGTGGTCGGAGACCACGTCGATCCCGAGGACGGTCCCGTGCTCGTGCTCGTCGAGTACCAGCTCGAAGAGGAAGACGTCGAAGAGTTCCTCGAGGCGATGGAGCAGCTCCGTATCGTGCGGCGCAGGCTCGGAGCGTCACGGTGGGGAATCTTCGAGGACGTGACGAGCCATGGGCGCTTCGTCGAGACCTTCATAGTCTCGTCCTGGGACAGGTACGTGCTCCAACGAGCGCACTACAGCGAAGCCGACGCCGCCATCGAGGAGCAGGCTCGGGCCCTTCACCGGGGACCGGGGCCCCCCGCGGTCACCCGTTTCGTGCACCCAGACACGGTAGAGGCGGCCCGGGCCCGTTCTTCCTGGCGACGGGAGATGGCCAGACTGATAGCCGACCCGTTCATAGAAAAGCCCGCCGTGATCGCCCACGTGCTGCCGGGAGCCCGGCATCACGGCGACGCTGGTGCGCCCGCCGAACCTGGTGCGCCCGAAGCGACTTGACCGGCCCGGGTCTCGCGGGAGAGGGAGCCCGGGCTCAGCCGAAGTGGCTCGCCGTACTTCGACCAAGGGCCGGGCTCCCGGAGAACATCCGGAGAGATGCAGCAAACATCGCGAAAGCAGCACCGGCGAGAGCAACATAGGACCCCGCTCCGGCGTTGACCGAGATCCCCAGGTTGGAGAGCCTGTTGGGCGAGAGCGGAGAAGAAAGCATCGAGCTGACCACGAGAACGAGATCGAGCGCGCAGAAAAAGACAAGGGCTGCGCGATGGCGGCTCCACTCCCCTTGCGCTCTTCGCGCCAAGGAAGCGTTGGCGAGCACCTCGATGACGGTCACAGCGGCGACGATCGGCACGAGCGGACGCTGGATCCCGAAGTTGCCGGAGAGGAGATGACGCGTGATGGTCTCGACGTGGCCGTGGACTGTCGCGCTAGCCGCGTACCAGCTGAGGCCGAGCGAGACGATCACCGCCAAGGCTCCCACTGTGACCGCGCCGTCGAGGATCGAGGAGTACTTCAGGCCCTGGTCGCCGCGAGGG
>CAZAMA010000019.1:28041-31517 GCA_964485645.1 uncultured Acidimicrobiaceae bacterium
GGCGGCGTGCTCGCGTAGCGGCCCCGCACAATCTCGCCACAGATCCTGCAAAACCCCGCGTCCACAGGGATCTCGGCACCGCAAGCAGGACAGATCATGCCGGGACACCTCCGCGCGGCCAGGCTACCCGGTCGAGCCTGCCTCGAAGGAGATGCCGGGTGCGAGCCTCACTCCTCGAACTAGCCTGAGGAGACAGCCAGGAAGGAGCCCGCCATGACGGCGATCGAACCGGCCCTCAAGTACCCCAACATCAGCGCCCAGGCTTTCGCCCATCCAGCCGACCGGGCTGCGTCGGCCGCGCTGCGAGCTGTGCCGATGCTGGACACTGTCATAAAGAGGCTTTCGGAGTTCCAGTCCGAGAGCCGGTTCCGGCAGCTGCTGCTTGGCAACGCAGTCCGTCTCGGCGAAGACCAGATGCCGTCTTCGTGGGCGATCCAGCAAAGGTGTGCGAGCGTGCTCGACATCGATCGCTGCCCCGCTCTCTATGTCACCCAACAGCCCGTCTCCCAGGCGCTCACGGTCGGTACCCACGAGCCGGTCACGCTCGTCATGTCCGGCCTCATCGCCGACTTCGAGGAGGACGAGCTCACCTCGGTGCTGGCTCACGAGATGGGACACGTCCTCGCCGACCACGTGGGACTCACGACCACGCTCGAGCTCACGAGGCGGATACTCACCGGCGTGCTTCGCGGCCAGTTCCTCGCGGGGCTGCCACTACGGGCGCTCTACTACGCGCTGCTCGAGTGGTCCCGCATGGCCGAGCTAACGGCTGACCGCGCGAGCGCCCTCGTAACTGCAGACCCGCTTCTCCCCTGCCGCACGCTCATGCGCGTCGCCGGGGGCCCCGTGAAGAGCCTCAACCTCGACGCATTCATACGCCAAGCCACCGAGTACGAGGAGGAGGCGAGTCACCTCGCTCGCTACCAGCGGTTCTGGCGCGACATAGGATCGAGCCACCCGCTGCCAGTTCGCCGGGTGAAGGAGCTAATCGGATGGGTCGCTGCGGGCGACTACGACAGGATCCGATCAGGCACCTACGTCCAGCGCGGTCAGGAGCCTCCTCCCTCGGAGGAGTTTGAAGCCGCTTTCGCTCACTACAAGAAGCGTTTCTCCGGGCTCGTGGACCGCGCCGGCGGCGGCGTGCAGACAGCGTTCGACCGTATCTCGAGCTGGCTCGATTCGCGCGGCGAACACGAAGACGACAGCGGTGACGCGGACTTCGAGGAGGACCTCTGACAGATGGGCGGCGACGAACCTAGTGCCTCGGCAGGACGGGGAACCGCAGTAGTCACCGGAGCGTCCTCCGGGATCGGCGAAGCCACGGCCCGCGCGCTCTCCGCCGCCGGCTTCGCGGTCGTGCTCGGCGCACGCCGCACCGATGCGATAGAGCAGATCGCGGACGAGCTCGGCCCGGGTGCTCGAGCTCTGTTCGTCGACGTCACCATGCCGAAGTCTGTCAAGGCTTTCTGCCAGGAGGTTGGCACGTGCCGCCTTTTGGTCAACAACGCCGGCGGCGCCGTCGGGCTCGACTCGATCGCCGAGGCAGATGAGGCGAAGTGGCTGCAGATGTACGACTCCAACGTTCTCGGCACCCTTCGTATGACTAAGGAGCTCCTTCCTGGCCTTGTCGCCTCTGGGGACGGCGTCATCATAAATGTGGGTTCGATCGCGGCGTTCGAACCGTATCCTGGCGGCGCGGGGTACAACGCGGCGAAGGCAGCTGTGAGGGCTCTGAGCGATGTCCTGCGAATGGAGCTGCTCGGCAAGCCCGTCCGGGTGAGCGAGATCGATCCCGGCATGGTGGAAACCGACTTCTCGCTCGTACGCTTCGGCGGCGACGCCGACCGTGCCGCCGCGGTCTACCGCGGCGTGACACCGCTCACTGCCACCGACATAGCCGAGTGCATCGCCTTCATCGCGACCAGACCGAGCCACGTCGACATCGACCAGATGGTTGTCCGGCCCCGCGATCAGGCAAGAGCACATCTCCTCCACCGCTCCCAGACAGATCCTTGACGAATACGAGGGCGGATTCAACCAGTCAGCGCAAGTCAGCCTTGCACCCTAGGTATGGGGCTCCAGCAGTCCGTTTGCGGCCCAGGTTGCGCAAATACGCCGCGATGTGTGCCACTCGACATAGAACGCGAGGAAAGGCAGGAAGCCGGCGCACACGACCGCCACGAGCTGACCGAGCGAGAAGCGTGCCAGCCTCGCCAGCCGAGCTGCGGTGAGAAGGTAGGCAAGATATAAGAGCCCGTGGACCACCGACACGACGTTGGCCATCTGCGGGCTGTGCCCGACGTACTGAAGCGGCATCGCGACGCCGACGAGCAGCAGCAGCATGACACCTACGACCACCGACATTATCTGGTAGTGCCGCAGGGCCCGGCGAATCTCGGCGGGCAAGTCAGCGCCTCGGACCCTGCTCGCCAAGGTGCCTGGCGGGGGTTACCATCAGCCCTGCAAAGCGTCATCGCGCTGGTCGTATGTGGCGATGAGATGCCTCGCCGCCCGTGCCTCGTCGACGCGCCCAACTGGTGTCGTCCGCGGCGCCGCCTTCGCCTCAGTGGCCGAGCCGGCGGCTCGCGCTTCGTTGGCGATCTGTTCGAGCGCCTCCGCGAGCGCCGCCACGGTCTGAGGGCTCTCGGTCTCAGTCGGCTCGATCATCAGAGCCTCGTGCACGATCAGCGGGAAATACACGGTCGGGGCATGGAACCCGAGCTCGAGGAGGCGCTTGGCGACATCTAGGGCACGCAGTCCCGTCTCCTTTTGCAAAGCCTCGGCCGACAGGACACATTCGTGCATAACCGGGCGGTCGTACGCGGCGTCGTAGACGCCCCGCAGGCGCTCTTTCAACCAGTTGGCGTTGAGAACGGCGACGTCTGACACGCTCCTCAACCCATCAGCACCGTTGAGCCGCAGGTACGCCCATGCGCGCAGCAGGACGAGGGCGTTGCCGTGCCAGGAGTGGAGACGCCCGATCGAGTGCGTTGGCGTCTCGAACCCAAAGCTCCCGTTCGAGAGGCGAACCGGCCGCGGGCCGGGCAAGAACTCCTTCAGGCTCTCTCGCACGGCAACCGGTCCTGCTCCAGGACCCCCCCCTCCGTGAGGAGTGGCGAAGGTCTTGTGCACGTTGAGGTGCACGATGTCGAAACCCATGTCCCCCGGCCGCACCACCCCGAGAATGGCGTTCAGGTTGGCGCCGTCGTAGTAAAGGAGCCCGCCGACGTCGTGGACGGCTGCGGCCACCTCGACGATGTCTTCCTCGAAGAGGCCGAGAGTGTTGGGGTTCGTGAGCATCATGCCGGCCACGTCGGTGTCGAGCACTTCGCGGAGGTGGTCGAGGTCCACCCCGCCGCGGGCGTTGGTCCCGACAGTCGTCACCTCGTAGCCCGAGAGCGTGACCGACGCCGGGTTCGTGCCGTGGGCGGAGTCGGGGATGATGACACGGCGCCGCTGCTCGCCGCCGGCGCCGT
>CAZAMA010000020.1:0-10580 GCA_964485645.1 uncultured Acidimicrobiaceae bacterium
CTCAGAGCTGCTCGCGATGGTCGAGCTGCCCGCGCGAGCCGCTCACCTGTACCCCCACGAGCTGTCGGGCGGCCAGGCCCGGCGCGTCGGCATCGCGCGGGCGCTCTCGCTCCGTCCCCAGCTGATCGTCGCCGACGAGCCGACTGCAGGTCTCGACGTATCCGCGGCGAGCGCCATCCTCAACCTGTTGCAGTCGCTTCGATCCGAGTACGGCACCTCCTACCTCATCATCACCCACGCGCTCAACGTCGTCGGCTACCTTGCCGACCGGATAGCCGTGATGTACCTCGGCCGCGTGGTCGAAACCGGCGCGGCGGAACAGATATACGACAGCCCGCTCCACCCCTACACGCGGGCGCTCATCGCGGCGATCCCCGATATGAGCTCGCAAGCATCCACGTCGACCAAGCTCGTCGAAGGTGAGATCCCGAGTCCCCGCAACCCGCCTACGGGCTGCCACTTCCACCCTCGCTGCCCCTATTCGCGCGAGGAGTGCCGCACGCTGCAGCCCGTTCTCGAAGAGGCGCGCCCCGGCCAATGGGTCGCCTGTCACCGCTGGCGCGAAGTCGAGAGCCTCGCGAGCGCCTGAACGACTCCGGCCGGGCCCGCTGGAGCGGGTCGGTGCCTGGCTACAGCAGGTCGCGGGGAATGTCGATGGCCCACTCGCGCGCGAAGAAGTGGTCGTCACCGTCGAACGCATCGATCGTCGCCCTCAGGTGGAACTGGGTCGCATCCGACGTGAGCTCGCTCAGGGCAACGAGCCGGGTCGCCCACTCGCCCCGCGTGAAACCGACTGACTTCTCGACCCGGTGCATGGCCGAGAGAGGATCTCCTTCGGTAATCGCGTAGGCGGACGACCCGGACTGCTTGATCTCGAGACCACCGGCGATGAGGACGCGCGACGACGGGTTCTTGTGGACGACCTCCACGCGTCCCGTCGCCGGATCCTTCGTGAGGAGATCCTCCCGCGGCACCTGCTCGAGGAGCTCGGCTTCGAGCTTGGGCGCGATCTCGGGCGGTCCGAAGGGCTCGAGCAAGCCGTCAAGGGGGCTTTCGCCCCGCAGGGGCAGCTCGATCGAGCTCGCGCCGCTGTACACCGTGAGCGTGACCGGCTCGGGGGATGGCCAGGCCCACGGGAAGTACGTGGGCGAGATGGAGACTCGCAGCCGGTGCCCGGCGGGCACGACCTGCCCAATCGACTGGAGCACGACACGCACTCGCGTGCGCTCGCCCGGACGGAGCGGCTCTGGGTGCTCGTGGCTCTGACGGTGCGTGAGGTTGAGCAAGCCCCTGGCCACGAGGCTCGACTGCCCGTCCTCGAACACGTCGCACACGCGCACCACCACGAGAGCAAGCGGCTTGTCGAGCGATACGACGAGGTCGGCGACCGGGTTACCGAGGATCTCGGCGGACGCGGTCAGCGGCGCGGAGGTGAACGAGAGCGAGAGGCCGTCCTCGACCCTCTGGTCGGGCGGGGCGTCAAGGGGTCCGCCGAAGGCGCACCACGCGCCGGCGTCGAGCCCTGCGACCTGAGCCCCGCGGATGTCGAGCGCTCTCTCACCGGCAGGCTCGGCATCGAGAGTGCCCTCGTTCAGGTGCAACCGGAGGCCGGAGATGTTCGGCGATGGCCAGCACGGCTCGGCCGCCCAGCGACCGGGCCGCTCGCGATGATGGGTCGCGGGACGCACCGGGTCCTGGATGAAGGCTCGAAGCACCGGCCCATCCATGATCCCGTTGTCCACGCCCTTGAGGAAGTGATCGAAGAAGGAGATGCACTCCTG
Organism: uncultured Acidimicrobiaceae bacterium; assembly: GCA_964485645.1. Taxonomy (GTDB): domain Bacteria; phylum Actinomycetota; class Acidimicrobiia; order Acidimicrobiales; family Bog-793; genus JAKACA01. Next base: position 1,782 of record CAZAMA010000020.1, read on the forward strand.
CAGGAAGCCGATATGCGGGCCTGGCTCGAAATCTTCCATGGCATACTGATGGGACCACGGTCCGATGAGGGCTTTTTTCGGGCAGGAGAGGCTCTCCATGAGCCGCAGGACCGGGTCCCGGTACCCGTCGCACCACCCCCCGACGGCGTACACCGCGCAGGTGATGTCCGCGAAGCTCTCACAGACAGAACCGTGCTTCCAGTAGCCGTCCCTGCGCTGGTGGTCGAGCCAGGTATGGATCTGAGGGTGGAATGCCTCGAGGCGCTCCTGCCACATCGTCTTCCAAGCCTCCCCGACAGACAAAGGGTCGGGCGGGAGAGCCGCGACGGTGTGCATGTTCGTCCCCCAACCGAGCATCTGTCCGGTCAAAAGGCACCCGCCCATGTAGTGGGCGTCGTCGGCGTAGCGGTCGTCGGTCGAGTACACCGTCACGACGGCCTTTAGCTGGGGGGGCCGACGGGCGGCGACCTGCAGGCCGTTGAAACCGCCCCAGGACTTGCCGATCATCCCGACCGCGCCGGTGCACCATTCCTGCGCCGCTATCCACGCGAGCGCCGCCAGCGCGTCCTCTTGCTCCTGGGGCGCGTACTCGTCGAGCAGCACCCCCTCGGAGTCCCCACTCCCCCGTATGTCGATCCGCACCCCGGCGTAACCGCGAGCGGCGAAATAGCCGAAGCGACCCTCGTCGTTGACGGCGAACAGGTCGTTCTTGCGGTAGGGGATGTACTCGAGGATGGCCGGTACCGGGTGGGTGGAGGCGTCCTCCGGCAGCCATATGCGCGCCGCGAGGTGGATGCCGTCAGGAAGCGGGATGGACACGTGATCGAGGCGTCTCACCGCTGCTGGTCCGTCCACGACGCTCACCATGTCCGTGACGCCCCTCCGACGGCCAGAAGGGCGGTGCTCCAACCGAGCTGCATCGACGGCTCCTCTCTTCTCTTAGGCACGGCCCTCGTGCCCGCGGCGCGAACACCTACCCCTGACCCTGGCAACGGCACACCCGGCAGAGTCGCTCGGCGATGTCCGCCAGCTGCGTCCCGCGGATGAAGAAAACTCGGCTCACTCTAAGCGCTGGAGCTCGCGACCCCGGCAAGGTTGCAGCCTCGTCCGGCCACGCGTGCCGCGACCAGCCTGGCTATGGACCATTAAGGTCGCCCCCATGACGAACCGGCAGGATGCAATGGAGTGGCTCGAGGCGGCGACGTCGCGGCTGGAAGCTACTACCGCTCAGATCGAGGCCAGTGAACTGCTCGCGGCATCAGCGCTTCCCGGATGGAGCCGTGCGCACGTCCTTACCCACATCGCCGGGAACGCGAACGGGCTTCGCAGCCTCCTTCTCTCCGCCCGCAGCGGCGAAGCCCTCAGGATGTATGCGAACCCGAATGCTCGCGCAGCCGACATAGCAGCCGGTGCTGCGCGGCCTCATGATGTCATCCTCGCGGACGTCGTCGAGAGCGCTCGCCGGTTTCGCGCCGAAGCCCGCGCCATGCCGGAGGCGGCCTGGGCTGCCACGGTGACCTTCACCTCTGGCCAGCCCGAAGCGCGCTCGTTCCCGGCCGAGCGGCTGCTGTACCTGCGCGTTACCGAGGTGGAGGTGCACCACGTCGATCTCGCGATGGACTACAGCTTCTCCGACACACCCACCGCGCTGAGCGAGTGGCTCCTCGACGACTTGGGCCGGCACTGCGGAGCCACCCTTGCTCGGGGACATGGCGGTCAGTGGACAGCGACGATCAGCGACGACGCACGATCCTGGCGGTGCTCGGGATCGACTCCCGACCTGCTCGCGTGGTTCGCCGGCCGTTCGGCCGGTGCCGGAGTCCAATCAGATGGCGAGGGCCTTCCTCGTCTCTCCGGCTTCGGGTAGGAGCACCCCCGGCGGGCGCCTGGCGCGCTCAGAGGGAGACGCTGAGCCCCGGCGGCAGTCCGATGAGCTGCGGCGACTCACTCGGCGCAAGTCGCACAGCGACTCTTTCACCGGAGAGCCGGATACCGCCGACAGATAACCGATCGGGGTACGGGAGCGGTTTGAAGGCGACTGTTCCGCGCGGGACGTCAGGACGGATACCGACTACGGCAGCCAGTATGGCCACCGCCGAGGCCGCCGCCCAAGCCTGTGGGCGGCACGACGCAGGATAGGCGAGCGGGCCGCACTGCTGCGAACGGGCGTCGCCCCCGTACAGCTCGGGCAGTCGGTACTCGAAGTGCGCGGCCGCCCCCAGCAGCCCGTCGATGAGCGAAGCCGCGGCCTCTTCGGCAAAGTGCCCCGAGATAGAGCTGAGTCCGGTGATCGAGATAGCGGTGTCGTGAGCCCAGACCGAGCCGCAGTGGTAGCTGAGCGGGTTGAACCCTTTCGAGGATGCTGCGAGGGTGCGCAAGCCAAAGCCGCTGTTGAGATCGGGTCCGCCGACCCGGCGGGCGACGAGCTCCGCCTCCTCCGCACTCAGCAGGCCGGTGCCGAGAAGATGGCCGATGTTGGAGCTGAGCGAGTCAACCGGTGCGCCACTTGCGTCGAGGGCGACGGCCGGATATGGACCGTCTGAGTCCTCCACCCAGAATGCCTCCCGAAAGCGACGAGCAAGGTTGTCGGCGAACGCGCGCCACCGCTCTGCACCGGGACGTCCGAATGCCTCGAGCAGCTCGGCGCCGTGTGTCGCCGCCTCATAGGCATAGCCCTGCGCCTCGCACAGGGCGAGCGGAGCGGTCGCGATCCGACCATCGCGGAACTGGATCCCGTCGTAGGAGTCCTTCCATCCCTGGTTGGCCAGACCATGACCGGACTCGTCGACGTAGCTGACGAATGACCGATCGCCGCATCCGAAGTCTGCGATCCAGCCCAGGCACCGTTCCATCGGCACGATGAGTTGTTCAACCTCCGACTCCGAGAGCCCCCAGCGCCAGGCGTCGTGCAGGAGGCACACCCACAGCGGCGTGGCATCCACCGTGCCGTAGTAGACGGGAGGCAGTGCCAGCGTCGCCTCACCACCTGGACCTGTGTTGAAGGCTTCGTGGCGGACAGTCTCCTGGCGTAGCTCGTGAAGAATCTTGCCGGGCTCCTCGTTGCTGACCCGGTCGACCTTGGTTCCTTGGCGCCGCGCGAGAGTTCGCAGCGTGCCAAGAGCTATGTCGGTCCCGAGAGGCAGCAGCATTCGCGCGGCCCAAATCGAGTCGCGGCCGAACAGGGTCAGGTACCACGGTGCTCCGGCGGCGACGAAGGCATCGTGTGGGGCCAACGAGGTCGCCATGGTAAGGGCCGCCAAGTCCGCGACGCTGCGCTCGAGGAGTCGTCCGAGGCGAGGATCCGTCGTCTCGATCGAGACCGGATCTCCCGCGCGGAGCTCGATGGGAGAAGCGCGGGGCAACGGGATCACGACAGCTCGGTCTGCCCCACGACGGAGCACGGCGAGAACGAATGTGCGCGCAGCGCCCGGTTCAAGGGTGAGATCCCAGGCGAGGCAGCCATCGAGCGGATCGACATGATCGGGCTCCGGCGTGCCGGTCGCTTCCACGATCCGTGCGCCGGACGGACCCCAGAGCAGGCGCTTCCCCTCGCCTTCCGCGAGGCCCGGCACGACTCGCAGCCCTGACTTCACCGCCGCAATGGCGGCCAGGTCACAAGAGAGCCGCAGGCGCAGCTGGAGGTGCAAGCTCGCACGGGCCAGGGAGGACAAGGTCATCTCCTCCCTCATCCCACTCGGGCCGATGAAGCGCCGGCGAGTGAGGAACACAACGGGGTCAGGCGATTCGCACCCGACGCTGAACACGGCCGCCTCGAATCGATTGTGACTCCCGCCCTCGATGTCGAAGCCGAGCGGAGTCGGCTCTTCACCCCCTACCGTCACAATGAGCTCGTTCAGCACGCGGACGTCCTGCACGTAAAGACCCTGGGCTCCCCCGGAGCGGATCTGACCGTCGTCATCGGAAAGAGACAAGGCGGGCGCGCACACAGCTGAGACGAGCCGGTGCAGGGCCGGCTGGCGCGGCGCGGAAGGGTCTGGGTCAGTGCGCGACCGGTCGTTCCAGGTAGGACTGGTGGTGCTGTCTCGAAGATGCAAGGGGTCAGTCTGCCTCACCTGAGTGGAAACTGCGCATGCGCACCCCCCGGGGAAGAAATTGCCTGACTGAGACTAGCGTTTTTGATCGTTCATATGCAATACTACTGAAACACTCCGTTCAGGAGCTCGAAATATTGACTTATCGGCAGCTCAGGGGGCGCGATGGTCGGGACCGGTGGGGACAGGACGGGCGATGTGATCCGGCGCTTGCCCGCGCCCGTCGCTAAGCGCCCGACGATCGAGATGGTCGCGAGCTACTGCGGGGTTTCTCGACAGACGATCTCGAACGCGATCAACGCTCCAGACCGGCTCCGCCCGGAGACATTGCACAGGGTCCTGCAGGCGATCGAAGAGACGGGCTACCGACCGAGCCACGCTGCCCGCTCGCTCAGGAAAGATGCCACCAACGTCATCGGATGCCGGCTCCTCCCGAGCAGCTATGGCGGGACGGGCGGCGTGCTCGACGGCTGGTTCCACGCGCTTTGCGCCGCGGCGCGCTCGGGCGGCTACGACGTCCTCACCTTCGCGTCCGCTACGGACGACGAGGAGATCGCGGTCTATGACGATCTCCTCCGCCGCAGGGCGGTAGACGGCTTCGTGCTGACCAACACGCACCACATCGATCCGCGCCCTTGTTGGCTCAGCGAGCACGGGGCGAAATTCGTGGCCTTCGGGCGGCCCTGGGGCACGAGGCACGCGCCACACTCCTGGGTCGACGTGGACGGCGCGAGCGGGACAGCTGAAGCCGTACGCCACCTTGCAGGGCTCGGGCACGCAAGGATCGGCTTCCTCGGCCTGGCCAAGGGCAGCGGCGTAGGCGACGACCGTTTCCAGGGCTGGGCGTCGGCCATGCGGGCCCTCGACCTGCCGACGAAGGGACTCGTAGAGCGGGCTGAGGACGGGATTGCCTCAGGGCGCGCTCTCGCCGAGAAGCTGCTGGACGGACCCCGACCGCCGACGGGCCTCGTCTGCGTGAGCGACTCGATGGCAGTCGGAGCAACCCGTGCCGTCGAGGACCGAGGGTGGCGACCCGGCCGGGAGCTGTCCATCGTCGGTTTCGACGACAGCCCGATCGCCTCGGTGCTCCGCCCGAGCCTGTCGAGTGTTCGCCAACCCATAGTGGCCGTCGCCGGCGAGGTCGTAGCGACCCTGCTCGCCGAGCTGTCCGGGGACAACCGGCGGCCGTCGCGAATTCTCCTGGCTCCCCGGCTGGTCGTGCGCGAGAGCAGCGACGCGCAACACGGGCCAACCGAGCTCCACGCATTCGACGGGGTACCTGCGTCGGCACCTGCCGTGCCCGCACCGACGCAGCCGCCGCGGCAAAAGCTCTCAGCAAACGCCTGAGAAGATTAATGAAAGAAGGGAAGAAGTCCGATGAAACAACGAAACCGCTTCGGAGTGGCGGCGCTCGGCGTCGCGCTGGCGGTGTCCCTCGTCGGGGCCACCGGCGGCGCGATCGCGTCTGCCTCTAGCACTCCGAGACCCACCGTCGTCAAGCTCCGCGGCGCGACAAGGGGTGTGAGCCTCACCCTCATGTACGGCTCTTCGGGACCTGCGGAGACTGCCGCCGTCAACGCCGCCGCGGCAGCCTGGAGCAAATCCAGCGGCAACAAGGTGAACGTCATCAACGCGTCCAACCTCAATCAGCAACTCGACCAGGGCTTCGCAGGCGGCAACCCGCCTGACGTCTTCTACCTCTCGTCGTCTTTGCTGGAGACCTTCGCGAAGCAGGGTGACCTGCTCCCCTACGCCAGCAAGGTCGCTCCCGCGAGCGTTTTCTACCCTGCGCTCGTGAAGGCGTACACCTACAACAGGACTTGGTACTGCGTTCCCAAAGACTTCTCCAACCTTGGACTCGAGATCAACACGACCATGTGGAAGGCAGCCGGTCTGACGAATGCAAACCTGCCGACGACGTGGGCGAAGCTTCGCTACGATGCCAAGCGGCTCACGCGCAACGGAGTCGTCGGCCTCGACATCGGGAACACCCTCGACCGTCTCGGAGCTTTCTTTGCCGAGAACGGCGGCTCGTACATGAACAAGGCGGGGACCGCGTTCGCCTTCAACTCGCCGCAGAACATCGCCGCTCTCAAGTACGTCCAGTCGATGGCCAAGGAAGGCATCCTCAAGTTCCCTCCGCAGCAGAGCTCCGGCTGGGCCGGCGAGGCGTTCGGTCTCGGCAAGGCGGCGATGGCGACTGAGGGGAACTGGATCATCGGCGCTATGACCTCGAGCTACCCGAAGATCAAGTGGGAGACTGTCCCGCTCCCGGCGGGTCCCACTGGGATCAAGGGGACGTTGACTTTCACCAACTGCTGGGGTATCGCGGCACAGTCAGCGCACAGCGCCGCGGCCGTGAACTTCGTCAGGTTCCTCAGCTCCATCCAGCAGGAAATGCGCTTCTCCAACGCATTCGGTGTGCTGCCCGCACGCATCGCCGTCGCGAACGACTACGCGAAGGAGCACCCCTCGGTGGCCGCCTTCGTGCAGGGCGCGAAGTACGCAATGCCGCAGGTGTCCACGGTCGGTTTCCCAACCGTGCAAGCGGCATTCGACAACCAGGTGCTGGGCCTCGCGACCGGATCGTCTAATCCGGTGACGATGCTCGACCAGCTCCAGAGCAACGCCCAAGCACTCCTTCGGCCGTAGTCGACCGCGTTCGTCCATGGGCACCGGCTTCGGCCGGTGCCCATGGACGTCTGCCCGCAGCGGTCGGCCAAACTGGCCCGCGAGCGGGCTCTCGATAGCTGGAGTTAAAGAAGAGGAGCGTGCAGGTGACGACGGTTCCGCTGAGCAGCGAGCCTGCGATACCCAAAGCGGCTGGCGTGACGACCTCGGGCTCTCCGCGACGCAAGCAGCGCCATCGAAGCGCGTTGAAGCGCGGGCAGAACCTCTTCGGCTGGATATTCGTGTCCCCGGCCCTTGCGATCCTCATCATCTTCCTCGTCATTCCCATCATCCTCGCCCTCTACATCAGCTTCACGAACTGGTCCGGCATCACGAGTCCCTTCGCCAGCTCGGTACACCTAGTAGGTCTCCAGAACTACAAGACGATCATCACCGAGCCCGGCCTTGCTCAGCTGAACTTCGGCACCGCGGTCCGCAACAACTTCTACTACGTGATCTTCGTCGTACCCCTGCAGACTGCCCTTGCCCTGTGGCTCGCGATCCTCGTAAACAACAAGTTCCTGAAGGGCAAGAGCTTCTTTCGCACGGCCTTCTACTTCCCGTCGGTGACAAGCTCGATCGCAATAACGACGGTCTTCATCTTCCTGTTCTCCGGCAGCGGAGCGGTCAACCGGGTCCTGAACGTGTTCGGGATCACGGGTCCCGACTGGCTCTACGATCAGAACGGAATCATCACATCAATTCTTGCTTCGCTCGGCATTCATAATCCGCCCTCGTGGGCGAACTTCCAGATCCTCGGCCTGCCGATTTGGGACTGGTTCTCCGGCCCGTCGTTCGGGATGTGCGTGATCATCATTCTCGCCATCTGGACGACCTCGGGCACCTTCATGCTCTTCTTCCTCGCGGCGCTGCAGAACATCTCGGAGGAAGCCGAAGAGGCGAGCGAGATCGACGGTGCGACACCTTGGCAGAAGTTTCGCCATGTGACGCTTCCGATGCTGCGGCCCGTCGTGCTCCTAGTGGCCACGCTCGGCTTCATCGGCACCTGGCAGGTCTTCGACCAGAGCTTTCTCACCGGGCCGAACAATCCAACGATGGTCACCCCTGCCTTTCTCGCCTACCAGGTGAGCTTCTCCGATTTCGCCTTCGGTGAAGGCGCCGCGATCGCCTTCATGCTCTTTGCCCTGATCGTGGTGCTCACGCTCTTGCAGCGAAGGTTCGTGAAGGAGGATCTCACCAAGTGATCAACCGCTACAGGTCGACGCGACTTCGCGTGATCGCCTACGTGATGCTCGTGGTCTTCGCCCTCCTCTACCTCGCCCCATTTGCCCTCGAGATTGCCAACTCGTTCAAGACTGACGCAGACGCGAGCGTGAATGGGCTGTCTCTCGTACCTCACCCGCCGACCGTATCGGCCTGGGATCAGATCTTCGGCATCAGCAACACCGGGATCACTGACGTTCCGCGCTGGCTCTTCAACAGCGCGCTTGTCTCCACCCTCATCACCCTAGCGAGCGTCTTTCTCGCGAGCCTTGCCGGCTACGCGCTCGCGCGGCTCGAGTTCAGGGGTCGGCGCCTCGTCTTCGGCCTCGTGATCGCGACGCTAGCTGTCCCGAGCGTCGTGCTATTGATCCCCCGCTTTCTCATGTTGAAGGAGCTGGGCCTGTTCAACACCTATCCCGGAATGATCCTACCGATCTGCGTCTCGGCAACCGGGATATTCATGATGCGCCAGTTCTTCCTGCAGGTACCGGTCGCGCTCGAGGAAGCCGCCCGCATAGACGGTGCCGGTGTCTTCACGACCTGGTGGAGAGTTGTGCTGCCGGTCGTCCGGCCTGGGCTGATCACACTCACGATCATCTCGTTCCAGGGAGCCTGGAACGAGTTCGCCTTCTTCGAAGTGGCAACGATCTCGCCGAAATACTTCACTCTCACGACCGGCCTTGCCAACATCGTCGGAGGGGGCCTCTCAGCCGGCAACCAGTTCCCCCTAAAGCTGGGAGCCTCGCTGCTCACGACGATCCCGATCGCGGTGCTCTTCTTCGTCTTCCAGAGGTACCTCGTGCGTGGCCGGCTGGAGGGCTCGATCAAGCAGTGACGGGGCCGGGGGCTTCGC
>CAZAMA010000020.1:10680-29216 GCA_964485645.1 uncultured Acidimicrobiaceae bacterium
GCACTCGGGCACCGGCCCCCCGCGGAGCGGAGCTTCAGGCAGAGATCGCCGCTTTCGTCTCGATATCGAAGAAGTGAAGGCGCTGTGGGTCGATATAGAAGCGGACACGGGCACCTCCAGTGATCCGCGCCCTCGCGTCGGCTCTGGCGACGCCCTCGCCTCCCTTCGTGAGGGTTCCTTGGTCGAGACCCTGGGAATCGTCGTTCTCCACTTCGGCCACCTGGACGGCACGGGCATCGCTCGTGAAATGGACGAGCAGCTCCGAGCCGAGGGCCTCCACCAGCTCGACCTCACATTCGAACGGTGCCCAGCCCGTGGCGGCTTGGTCTTGCTCGCCGCCTGGCAGGAGCAGATCCTCGGGTCTCAGGCCAACCACGACTCGCTCGTTCGCATATCTCCGCAGCGCGGGCTTGGACTCGTGCAACGTCCCTGGGAGCTCGACCCGTTGTGTGCCGATGAGCACATAGGCGGCATCCTCCCCGACCGAGCCCTCGAACAGGTTCATGCCCGGCGAGCCGAGGAAGCTCGCGACGAACAAATTGGTCGGGTGGTCATAGAGGGCCTGTGGGACGTCGCACTGCTGCAGCACCCCGGCGCTGATAACCGCGACCCTGTCTCCCATGGTCATAGCTTCGACCTGATCGTGCGTGACGTACAGGGTTGCCACGGCAAGACGTCGCTGGATCCGAGCTACCTCGGCTCTCATCTGCACCCGGAGCTTCGCGTCCAGGTTGGACAGCGGCTCATCCATGAGGAACGCGCTCGGCTCGCGCACGATCGCCCGACCCATCGCGACTCGCTGGCGCTGCCCTCCAGAGAGCTGACCAGGCTTGCGGTCGAGGCTCTCGGTGAGACCGAGAAGCGAGGCGGCCTCCTCGACCTTCCTCTTGATCTCGGTCTTGGGGAGCTTCCTCAGCTTCAGGGCGAAGCCGATGTTCTCTGCGACCGTCATGTGAGGGTAGAGGGCATAGTTCTGGAACACCATGGCTATATCGCGATCGCGCGGCGACACCTCATTCATCACGCGATCACCGATGTGAAGCGTCCCGTCGGTGATGTCCTCGAGTCCCGCAACCATGCGCAGGGCCGTCGTCTTGCCGCAACCGGACGGACCGACGAGAACCATGAACTCCCCGTCGGCAACGTCGAGACTCAGCTTGTGGACGGCCTCGAAACCGTTCGGGTAGACCTTGGTGACATCCTCAAGGGTGATCGCTGCCATCAGTTGTGTCCCTTTCGATATCCGGCGGACAGCATAGCTTCTAGGGCCCGGCAGCCTCGGTGTCGAGAGCCGCGAGGCAGGGCGCTGCGCGCACGAAGCCCCGAGGCAGGGACACCTTCCACCGCTGGCGGCCGCGCGTGCCTGCCGGGATCATCCCCGGGGTTGCAAGCAGCGGACCCAGCAACTCAGAGAGTCCGCGAGGAGCACTCGCCGATGCTCGCAGACCCGACCCTCTGGAGAGACGGGTGAGGCTTGCCTCGAACCGGCGGCAGGTCCCACAGCTCCTCAGGTGGGAACACAGGTGACTATCGCTTAGATCGCATCGCTCTCCGTCGAAACGAGAAGAGACGGCTTCGCTCGCCGTCTCGCACGTAACGGTGCGGGCTTGTGGCCAATAAGGCTGCCGGCGAGGCCGACGGTACAGCTGCCGGGGATCCAAACCGGCCGTCACGGGCTCGACGAACCGAACTGGATCGGCACGTGAATGACCTGGCGCCGGGTCCATCGACCGGATGGGACTGCAAGTGTCCACACGGTGAGCACCGTGTCGTTGACGGCGAGAGCATCGAGGGCCTGCCCAGGGCCGTCAGCGACCGTTGCCGTGCCGACTGGAGGCGAGGGAAGCCGGCGCCAGGAGGTCGCGGCTCGATTGACGAGCTCCAGCCTTGCGGCCCCGTCCGGTCCGGCAAAGAGGGCGAAAAGACCGCTTCGTCCCAAGCCGTAGGACACGAGGCGATAAGCCGAGGCGGTCACGAGCACGGGCGACAGCTTCCACACGTCGCCGCGCGCCATTCGCGCGACGGCCAGCTCGGTACCGGACCGGGCCGAACCTTCCACGATGGCGCCCAGCCCGGTCTGGATCACATAGACCCCGAGCACCTCGAAGCGGACGCTCGCGGGCACAGAGGCGAGTCCCGGGCCGGCGAGGCTCCACTTGCCGGCCCGTCGGTCGAAGAGACCCACCACGCCGGGGCGGTCGCAGCTAGTGCCGACCAGGGGCGCTCCGGCGGCGGGCTCGTACGCGACTGCAGTCAGCGCATCGGGGCTGCACCGTCGCGCCTGCGTGCTCTCGGCCAGGCTCCCGAGCGTGACGAGCGACTGCCACTGGGAGAGCCCGCCCTTGCTGGAAAGGACGCTGCCGCCGCTCCGGCCGCCGACGATCGCGAGTGCCGTGTTGCCAGGCGCGACCGCCAGGGCAACCGGTCGAGCTGCCATCGCCTGGTCGATGAGTCCGTTGGACCACACGGCCCCCGAGTCCTTGGTGGCGATCAAGGGAGTGAATCTGAGGTCGATCGACGGCCGGATCCCGACCACGAGAAATCCGTCCGCTGCTGGAGCCAGCACGAGGCCGCCGTTGGTGGCCGTAGCTGTCGCCTGCACCTTGTCCGACCACGCACCCCTTCCGGCCGGTCTGTAGAACAACTGCCAAAACGTGTCGGCGACGTCGCCTGTATGGCCCATCGGCACGGTGGCCCAGGTTCCCCCTGCAGTCTCGACCGAGGTGGCAAGGGAGGTCGGCAAGAGGGCGGCAGGTGGCGCGGCCTTCGCCGTCGTCGAGCTCGTCGCGCAGGCTCCGAGCACCAAGGCAGCTGCCGCCATCGCGACGACGGATCGCACTGCGGATCGCCCGCCGGCTGGAGCACGCCCGCGCGAGCGCGGGGAACGGCTCATGACGGGGAGGCGATGACGCTCTTGATCGTGTCTGCCAGAGTGACGGCGAAGGAGGATTTCGTCGCCCCTGTGCCAGGTCCGGGATCGCTGTTGAGCACGTAGCGGATATTGCCGGACGCATCTATAACCTCGGCGAACTCGCTGTGGTCGACCATGGCCCCACCCGGTAGGTACTGCACCACCGCTCCGAAGGCCCGCCAGGCGGCCTCCAGCTGGCGGAGAGACGAGCCCGTGAGATAGAGCCAGTTCGAGAGATGACTGAGTCCCTCCTGCTGGTCGAAGGCCCGCAGGTAATGGGGCGTGATGAACCGCGGGTTCGCGTCGATCGCCACGATCTCGACCCGTCTGGCAGCTGCTCCGAGGATCCCGTCCGCGACGCGGAGCTCCTGCGCGATGATCGGACAGGTCGAGACGCAGACGTCGTCGAGGAACGTCACGAACACGACCTTGCCCCGCAGACTGGCCAGCGATACCGCCGCGCCGTTCTGGTCGACAAGGTGGAACGGCGGGGCCGGGGTGTCCTCGGCCTGCGGGGCTCCGTTGATGGCCTGGGAGAGGATCGGATCGGCATTGGGGTTCGTCGCCGCCGCGGCGAGGGGGGCGACACCGACAAGAGTGATGCCGAGCGCACCTATCGCGGCGATGCTCCGAAAGCCATAGGCAGGATTGGCGCTCAGTTGGTCACGCCACCTGCTTCGCCCGGCGGCGCTGCCGGCGCCGATGGGCACCACGACGTCGGTAAGTGCCGCCGGAAGCCTTGTGATCGCTAGATAGCCGGCGATCAGGAGAAGGGTCATGGGGATCATGCTGTTCGGGTCGGTACCGACCCCCCCGAGGAAACCCAGATCTTCGATCAGCACCCAGTCGGCGAAGCACACCACCGCGCCGATGAGCACCGCAAGCCCGACGATCTTCGGGCGAGCCGACAGCAGCGCGGCTCCGAGGCTAAAAAGGCAGAGGACGGCAAAGAGGTTGACTCCCCATCCATGCGCGGCATCGAAGCGGGCAAATGCGGACATCAACGAAGTGATGAGGTGCGGCTGAGGCGTACGTGCCATCTGGCGGATCATCTCCGTCAGCGTCCCGGTGACGGCGTGAGGACCAGCTTGGCCACGCCAGAACCCGCGTCCGGGCCAGGCCTGCAGGATGGCCATCCCGACGAGGAAGAGCCCCATGGATCGAAGAATGATCCGGCCGAGGCGCGCACTGGCCCAGTAACGGTCGGGGAGGGCGACAAGGGCTCCGGCTGCGCAGTAGTAGATGGCGGCTCCCGGCGCGCCGAACAGCACGGTGAGGCCGGGGGCGAAGATCTGGCCGAAAGCCTCGCCGAACACCCATACGACGAGGCCCCAGCCGAGGCTCGACAACCCACCCAGGCGAGACCAGAGACCCCGAGACGCGAAAAGCAGCCATATCCCGATGCCGACCTGAATCCACACCGCGGAGGCCGGGGCGGTGATCGGGTGGTAGCTCCAGATCGTTGCCACGAAGTTGTCCAGATGCTGGACCCAGCCGGGAGAAGAGGCGGCTGCAGGCTTGAGGACCTCTGGAGCCATGCCGAGGGGCATCGAGGACTGTGCTTGCAGCAACCCGTCGAATATCCAGATGAGGCCAAAGGAGATCCGCACCAGTCGCCGGGCTGCAGGCTCCGGATTGGTGCGCGCCGCCGGCACCAACGCGCCGGAAGAGCCCTTGTCCGCGACGAGGCGGAACTGGCGGACGCGCAGGATGTTCCAGGCGACCGCGACGAGCGCCACTATCAAGAGGACCACAAGGCCCTCGTGGACCATCTGCCAGTCAAAGGCAGAGACGATGGTCGGGTTGTTGGCACTAAGCCCGGTGCTCATACCCGGCATTGGCAGCTATATCCTCGCTTCGACGGGCGCTCGGCCCAACAGCGCCTCGGTAGGGTCGTGGGGCACCGGCGGCTGCGGCACTTCCCATCTCACGCCGCTTCGCCTGGTTCATCTAAGTTAGTCGAACGGCACGGGATCGAAGTTCCCGCTCTCTTCTCCTCGCGTCGCCACCCCGATTGGAGTGGTCTGCGTACCGGTACGTGGCTTGATGGTGCCGTGGACACACTCCCTTGCCTTGCCGAGAATGCCCGTGCCGGGAACAAAGCGTCCTTGGACGACTTCGTCGAGGAGCTTGTCGTCGCGGATCTGGTCTCTCGGCACGGTCCGCTCCCCGGTGGCCCGGGCCAGGCCAGACCTCCTCCGCCATCTCGACGAGGGCAAGCAAAGGCGCGCCCTCTAGGTAGGCGAGAACCGCTACCTTTGCGACAGGGCAGCTATGCCGTCAAGAAGTAGACCAGCCGGAAAGGTGGAACGGCTAGAGATGGAGAATATGGAGAATAGAGTGCCGTCGTTTGGTCACCGTCGAGGGTTACGTTCCGCGCTGGCAGCTGCAGTTGCCGGCTTGAGCGGCGTCGCACTGGTCGGCGTTCTGCCGCTGGGCACGCCGGCTCTGGGGCTGCAACCAAAGCACGTCGCAGCCGCGGGGCTGCTGCTTCCCCAGTCGACGGGCGGCCCGCGGGTGGTGACCCGGGTTGCGCACGTGAACAGCACCAAGCCGCCCTACGAGGTCGTCGTGCGGGCTCCGGAGCTCAAGTGGCCCGGGCATGCGAGCGCGGCAACTCGCTTCGATGCTCGCGTCGCAACTCTCGTGAAAAGGCTCGTCGTCACCTTCATCGCCCGCGACACGAAGGACGAAGCGCACCTGTCGTCCAAGACCCCGGCCGCTCTACGCGTCGGCCACCTCTCGCTCGACTACCAGACAACCCGAGTCACCACAGGAGTGGCTTCGGTGCTCGTCAACTCAGACATCGTCTATCCCGGTGAGGCAGACGTGACGGAGATACCCGCGGGCCTCACCGTTGAGCTGCGCACGGGCGACGTGCCGTCCCTCGCGTCGCAGTTTCGCGCGCCGGCCAAGTTCCCGGGCATGCTCGCCCGTGAAGTTCTGCCGCTCCTCGAGGCCTGGACGCCATCTGGCGACCACTGCTACGTGGGGGGTGGCAAGGGCCCGGCACCTCGAGCCTCCAGCTTCAGCGCTTGGAGCCTTAACAGCGACGGCCTGGTCCTCGCGTTCCGAGGCGGTGTCTACACAGCTGCCTACTGCGGCATCCCGGTGGTCACGATCCCGTACTCGACTCTTTCCGCTGCGGCCGCACCGGGATCTCTGATTGCCAGCCACGGAGTGGCGAGGAAGTGACGCCGGCGGATGGCCAAGTCCCATGACTGAACCAGCGGACGCCATCACCGTCAACCCTCTCTTCGCCAGAGCAGGAGAGTCAGCAGAGATTCCGAGGTATGTCCTCCCGGCACGAGAGTCGCTACCCGATACCGCGTATCAGATCGTCCATGACGAAGTCATGTTGGACGGCAATGCGCGGCTCAATTTGGCGACGTTTGTCGGAACGTGGATGGACGACTATTCGACCCGGCTGTACCGCGATACCGCCGATAAGAACCTGGTCGACAAGGACGAGTACCCGCAGACCGCGGCAATCGAGACACGGTGCTGGCGGATGCTCGCCGATCTATGGCATGCACCCGATCCAGCCGAGTCGATCGGAACTTCCACGATCGGCTCCTCCGAGGCGTGCATGTTGGGTGGGCTCGCGCTCAAAAGACGGTGGCGACGCAGTCGTGCCGCAGCCGGCAAGCCGACTGATAAGCCGAACCTCGTCTTCAGCTCGGCGGTTCAGGTGTGCTGGGAGAAATTCTGCAACTACTTCGACGTCGAAGCCAGGTATGTACCGCTCTCGTGGGATCACAGAGTCCTTGACGGGAATGACATAGAGAGCTACCTCGACGAGAACACCATCGGTGTCGTCGCCATTCTCGGCGTGACATATACCGGGATGTACGAGCCCGTGAAGGCGATCTCCGCGGCGCTCGACGACGTCGCGTCCCGGACCGGTCTCGACGTCCCGATCCACGTAGACGCGGCCTCCGGAGGGATGATCGCCCCCTTTCTCCAGCCCGAGCTCGAGTGGGACTTTCGCCTCGAACGAGTCTCCTCCATCAACACATCGGGACATAAATATGGCCTGGTATCGCCGGGCCTCGGTTGGGTCATCTGGCGGAGCAGAGATCTCCTCCCAGAAGACCTGATCTTCCGAGTCAGCTACCTCGGCGGCGACATGCCGAGCTTCGCCCTCAACTTCTCGAGACCCGGCTCACAAGTACTCGTTCAGTACTATCAGTTTCTTCGCCTCGGTTTTGCAGGCTACTACGCCGTCCAGTCAGCCTCGCGAGGGGTGGCGATGTACCTGGCACGCGAGATCGCGGCTCTCGCGCCGTTCACGCTCTGGAATGACGGGTCAGACATTCCTGTCTTTGCCTGGTCTATGAGGCGTGGCTATAGCGAGAATTGGAACCTCTACCATCTTTCCGATCGACTCCGCATGCATGGCTGGCAAGTGCCGGCGTATCCGATGCCGCGTGCCCTGCAGGACGTCACCGTTCAGCGCATAGTGGTACGGAACGGGCTCAGTCATGACCTCGCCGAGGGCTTCCTGGCAGACTTCAAGAACGAGGTTGCCTATCTCGAGGCTCTCAGCGGCCCCATGCCATTTGAGGGTCAGCAACCCGGCTTCCACCACTGAGCACCAAGGGCCGGCGCTCTTCGTGACATCGCACCCATGCCTCGCCCCGAGACCCGCCCCGAGTCCCACGTCCGTCGGAGGAGACATGCCGGCGCTCAACTGCCAGGCGGGACCTCACCGGTCTCCACGAGGTAGGCGGCGACCTCGCGCAGCTTGATGTTGAGGTGTTGGGACACTCGCCGCAACACCTGGAAGGCTTGGTCGGCAGTGATCCGCTCGCGCTCGATGAGGATGCCCTCGGCCTGGCCAATTACCTCGCGTGAGGCCAGGGCGCCGCGGAGGTCTCCGAGCCGGTCGATCTCGCGATCGAGCAGGGCACCTGCTTCCTCGCGCCCTTTTGCCACACCTAGGGCGATGCCGGCATGAGCCGCGAAGATGACCGCCTTGGTGCGGTCGGTGGCGCCGTAGGCCCGGGGCAACCTGGCATAGAGGTTGAGTGCCCCGAGCGTCGTCTCCTCGGCCGATAGCCGGCACGACAGCAGGCTCCGCATCCCGAGGGCGGCGGCCCGGGGACCGAACAGCGGCCAGCGCCCGTCGTCGGCCAGGTCCTCGGCGTAGACGGTTGCCTCCTTCTCGATGGCATCCAGGCAGGGTCCCTCGCCCGTCTCGTACTGGACGTTGTCGACCTCGAGCGCATGGCGCTCGGAGTAGACCGGCGTCTCTACGCCCCTCCCGGTCACGAGGCTGATGCCGGCCATGTCTGCTCCCTCGACGGTAGAGACCGCGAAGTCGACGATCCGCTGCAATGTTCCCCTTACCGTCGGATCGAAGTACAAAGTCCCCGCAATCCCGGCAAACGATGTCGCCAGCGGGCCGTAGGAGCTATCTGTCTCGGACATGGTCTCTGTATACCGCCTTTCGTCGGACCAGCCGGTTCAGGTCTCGACACTGATATCGCACGGACATGGTACCGTGATGGCGCCAGCGTCCCCCTGGAGCTCGGTGAGCGCCTTGTCACAGTCGCGGCAACCAACGACGTGATAGCCGGGATGGACGCCGACCAATACCTCATCGGCGAGGGGCCCTGTATCTCGGCCTCCAGATTCGGTGAGGGGTTTCTCATAGAGTCAATGGAGAACGAGAATCGGTGGCCCTCATTTGTGCCGCTCGCGGCGAAGCGAGGGATCGGCGCGGTCATCTCGACACCTCTCTCCATCGAGGGTCGACCGGTCGGAGCACTCAACATCTACGCGAGAGCGTCGGGCGGCTTCGCACTTTCGGAGGGACGCCAGGCGTCGTCGCTCGCGCGCGCGCGGCCTCCGGAATCCTCCTCGCTCACTCGCAAGAAGAGGCCGCCTCCAAGGTGCTCGTCTCCGAGGTCGAGCCGCGCAAGATCCGCCACCAATTGCTGCAGAATCAGCGGGACATCATCCTTGCAAATGTGCTGCGCCGCCGCAGCGACGTGAACGTCGTCCGAGTGCCGTTTCATCTGACGAGGGACTAGGCGAGCTCGGAGGGCCCTCCAAGCGCGGCATCGAGCACCTCGGCCAAGTGCACAGCGACGATGGACCCCCCGCGGCGCTCGACCGCCGACCGGATCTGCATCATGCAGCCGGGGTTGGTCGTGACGACAACGCCGACGCCCGTGGCAAGCACGTTGCGCGCCTTGCGCTCTCCGAGCTCGCGGGCCGCGCCCCAGTGCAACAGGTTGTAGACACCGGCAGAGCCGCAGCAGATCTCCCCCTGGGCGATCTCGCGCAACTCGAGTCCCGGGATGGCGCCGAGAAGCGCGCGGGGCGCGGCGCGGATACCCTGCGCGTGCGCGAGGTGGCAGGCGTCGTGGTACGCGACCGTCGCGTACAACGGCCTTCGGGGTGCCCTCGGCCCGACCTCCACGAGGAATTCGGCGAAGTCGCGAGTGATTGCCGAGAACGCCGCGGCGCGCTCCGCGTAGGATTTGTCGTCGCGCAAGAGGTGCGCAAAGCTCTTCATCGCCGAGCCGCACCCGGCCGCGTTCACGACGACCGCATCGACGCCGGCCGTCTCGAAAGCATCGATGGTCGCCTTCGCGAATCCGATGGCCTCCTGCTCGCGACCGGCATGTCCCGAGAGAGCGCCGCAGCAGCCCTGCGCGGGAGGGATCACGACCTCGAACCCTTCTGCGGCCAGGACCCGAGCCGTCGCGGCATTGACCGAGGAGAAGAACACGCTCTGCACACAGCCCGTCAACATCCCGACTGTGCCGCGCCGTTCGCCCGTAGCCGGGATGCGATCGGCGAGCTTCGCCCTCGGGGAGACCGCCGGCGCGATGGACTCCATCGCCCGGACGAGCTCCGGCAGGCGGGTCGCGACGGCCTCGCGCCGCAGGAGCGACCGCAGCCCGGTGGCCTCGGAGAGCGCGAGCGCGGCGCGAGCGAGACGCAACCGGCGCGGATGGGGGAAGAGGCCGAAGATAGCCGCCCGCAGGACCCGTTCGCGCAGCGGACGAGGCACCTGACGCTCGATCTGGGCGCGGGTCGCCTCGATGAGCGTGTCGTAGTGGACGCCCGACGGGCAGGCCGTCAAGCACCCCATGCACGAGAGGCAGCTGTCGATGTGCGCCGAGACCGCGCCTTCGAGCGGGGCTCCGTCGAGCGCCTGTGCCATGAGATGGATCCTCCCCCGCGGCGAGTCCGCCTCGGTGCCCCACAGCGCATAGGTCGGGCACGCGGGCAGGCAGAAACCGCAGTGGACGCAGTCGTCGATCAGCTCGGCGAGCGGTGCGTGGTAAGTGTCGAAACCCATCAGATCCCTCCGGCGAAACGTCCGGGAGCGAGCCGGCGCTCCGGGTCGAACTGCTGCTTCACCCGTGCCATGAGGTCCAGCGCGGGTACCGGCCCCCAGACGTCGAGTGCTCCCTTGACCGAGTCCGGCGCCCGCAGCACGATCGCGCTGCCACCGAACAGGTGACAGCCGGCCCGCAGGTCGGCCAGGAAGGCGCCGATGGCATTTGGGTCGAACGGCGCGTCGATCCCGGCGAAGAGAACCCCGGTGCCGGCCGATCCCCGGAGGACCGGTGACAACCCGTGGTCGGTGGCGAGCTCCCGCACGAGTCCCAAGAGCGCCGGCACCGAAGCGAGCTCGGCGGTCACCTTCAAGGTCACCCGCCCAGGCAGTGATCCCCAGCCCTCGGGTGGCCCGTCACCGGCGCGCGCGCCGGCGAGCACCTTGGCCGTCACCTCGACGCGTCGTTCGAGCGGGCCCGCCCGCCCCTCGAGAAGCACCGAGATCGTGATGGGTCCGCGCGGAGTGCGGCGGTCGACCTCGATGGCCGTCAGGGCCTGTTGGGAGTGGAGCAGCTCTGCGAGCGCTGGAGCCACCGCCGCCTCGTCAGGAAAGCTGGCAGTGAGGAAGCACCGGGACGGCGGCGTCGGACGGAGCCGGAAGATCGCCTCGGTGACGACCCCGAGCGTGCCGTAAGAGCCCGTGAAGAGCTTGGCGAGGTCGTAACCGGCGACGTTCTTCGCGACTTTGCTCCCCGCGTGCGCCACGATGCCGTCTGCGCGCACGACTGTGACACCGATCACCAGGTCGCGCACGGCGCCGTGCAGATAGCGCGAAGGCCCGGATAGTCCCGTCGCGACGATGCCACCGATGCTCGAGCCCGGGACGACCTCGTCGATCGGAAGCTGCTGACGAGCCAGGCCCAGCAGGTCGTTTACCTCCGCAAGCTTGGCTCCCGTCTCCACGCGGGCGACCAGGTCACCGCGTGCATGCTCGAGGAGCCTGCTCATGAAGGAGAGGTCGACGAGCACCTGAGCTGAGGTGGGCTGAGCTCCGAAGTCGAGCTTGGTGCCGGCACCTCGGACGGCGACGGTCCGACCCCGAGCTGACGCCACCTGGACCACGGCTGCGACGTCGCTCGTGCTGCGGGGAAACGCCACGACCTCGGGCATCACGTCGCCGAAGAGGTCTGCGTCCCGCGCCTTGCGAGGCGCGGCCGCCGGACAGGCACGGCGCAGGTCGTCGAGCAGCTCGGTCACTGCCGCAGTCCTATCAGAAGAGCTCGGCGAGGCCGCTCTCGACAAGCGGGTGGGCGCCGCGTCGAGGGCCGGGGGACTCACCACAAAGCCGCGGCGTCGGCAGTACCTTGCCCGGGTTGCACAGCCCCTCGGGATCGAAAGCGCGTCGTAGGTCGAGCATCGCCTCGACGTCGTCGTCGCTGAACATCTTTGACATTGCTTCCAACTTGTCCACACCGACGCCGTGCTCGCCGGTGATCGACCCGCCCTGCGCGAGGCACAGGTCGAGAATCCTCGCCGACACCTCCTCGGCTCGTTCGAGCTGACCCTCCACCTTCGCGTCGAAGAGCACGAGAGGATGGAGATTGCCGTCCCCGGCGTGGAAGACGTTGGCGACCCGGATACCTGTCTCGGTCGAGAGCGCCATGATGTCCCGGAGGATTTCGCCGAGCGCGGTCCTCGGCACGACGCCATCTTGGACGATGTAGTCCGGGCTGAGCCGGCCGACGGCGGCGAACGCCGACTTGCGACCTACCCAGATGCGCGCTCTCTCGGCCGCGTCGAGAGCCCGCCGGATCTCGAAGGCACCTGACGCGGTGCAGTGACTCTCGACCTCCTGCAAGCCTTCGGCGACCTCGGCGCCCGGCCCGTCGAGCTCGACGATGAGTACCGCTCCTGCCCCTGCGGGATAGTTGCAGCCCACCGCCAACTCAGCCGCGGTGATCGCAAGCGCGTCCATCATCTCGATGGCGGCTGGGACGAGGCCGGCCGCGATGATCTCCGACACCGCGGCGCCGGCGGTTTCGGTGTCGTCGAACGCGGCGAGGATCGTCTGCACGGCCTCTGGCGCGCGGACCAACCGCACGGTGGCTCTCGTGACGACGCCGAGGGTGCCCTCCGAGCCGACGAAAGCCCCGAGCAGGTCGTAGCCGGGTGGATCGGCCGCTTTGCCCCCGAGCTCGACCACCTCGCCGTCGGGCGTGACGACCTCGAGCCCGGTCACGTGGTTGGTCGTGAAGCCGTACTTGAAGCAGTGCGCACCCCCGGAGTTCTCGGCGACGTTGCCGCCGATCGAGCAGACCTGCTGACTCGAAGGGTCAGGCGCGTAGTAGTAGCCGTAAGGAGCCGCGGCGCGGGTGACGTCGAGGTTCGTCACCCCTGGCTCGAGCACGGCGCGCTGGTTGGCGGCATCGAGCTCGAGGACGTCGCGCATTGTCGCGAGGACGATGAGGACGCCGGCGGCCGCCGGAACCGCGCCGCCCGACAGTCCGGTGCCGGCGCCCCGGGCCACGAAGGGGACGCCGGCCGCGGCGCATGCGGCGACGACGGCTTGGACGTCCTCGCGGGTCCGGGCGAGAACTGCGAGCGGCGGCACGACGCGGTACTGGGCGAGACCGTCGCACTCGTAGGTGGCGAGCTCGATCGGATCGGTGACGAGCTGGTCACCGCCGACGAGCGGCCGGAGCCGCTCCAAGAGCGGCGCGATCGACTCTTGCGGCCTCATGTCACAGATCGTAAGGCTCGAGTGCCGCAAGGGCGCACCACTCGGCCCAAGGCGTTACCGGCGGTGTCCAGCGCAGCTCAAGGCGCCGCGACAACGGTGCTCGCCGGCGGGGCCGCGCCCACCAACCTCCAGAGCTTCTCGGGCGTATAGGGAGGATCGACATGGCTGATGCCGATGGGGCCCAACGCGTCGGCAACCGCGTTGCCAACGGCGGCGGGGACCCCGATGGTGCCGGCCTCGCCGAGGCCCTTGGCCCCGAGCGGGTTGAGGGGGCTCGGAGTGCAGCGGAAAGCGCAGCGGAAGTCGATCTCCACCTCGGCTGCGCTCGCCAACCCGTAGCTCACGAAGCTCGTGGTCAAGGGCTGGCCGTCGCCATCGTGGACAATTTCTTCGAAGAGCGCGGCGCCGATACCCTGCACCGACGACCCGATGACCTGGCCCTCGGCCAAAAGCGGGTTGACGAGGACGCCTGCGTCGTCGACGGCCACGAGACGAAGGACCGTCACCACGCCGGTGGCTCGATCGACCTCCACTGCCGCCGCATAGGCGCCGAAGGAGAACACCGGCGACTCGATCGAAAAACGCGCCTCGGATTGTAGGGGTGTGCCGGCAGCCACGGCCGCCTTGCCGACACTCGCGAGGTCGACGACGTGGCTCTCGCCCACGACGGGGCCGGGCACCGACCACTGGCCCTCGGCGTAGGAGAGCGCAGGAGGCGCCACTGCAAGCATCTCGGCCGCCACCGTCCCCGCGCTTACAAGCAGCTCCCGGCAAGCGACGTCGACGGCCGAGCCGCCGAGGGTGACCGAGCGGCTGCCGAAGGTGCCGACCCCGGCTGGACCCGCCGCGCTGTCGCCGTGAGCGACGTCGACCGTCTCGAGCGAGACATCGAAGCGATCAGCAGCGATCTGCGCGAAGGTGGTCTCGTGGCCCTGGCCGTGCGGGCAGGACCCGACTCGGATCGAGAGCCGACCGCTCTCGGAGAGGCTTGCCGAGGCACTCTCCCAGATCGCCGGCGCCGCGCGCTCGACGTAGCTCGCCACTCCTACGCCGAACAGCCGGCCGGAAGCGCGCGCCTCGTGCTGCTCGGCCCGCAGCTCCTCGTACTCGAAGAGCTGGCATGCGGTCTCGAGGGCTCCGAGGTAGTCGCCGGAGTCGTAGGTGAGCCCGAGGCCGTTCGGATGCGGAAACGCCGCGGCCGGCACGAGGTTCCTTCGCCGGAGCTCGACGGGGTCGATCCCCGTCATCGCGGCCGCGACGTCGACGGTCCGTTCGAGGAAGAAGGCCGCCTCGGGGCGCCCTGCCCCGCGGTAAGGCCCGGTCGGTACCTTCGTCGTCGCGAACCCTTCGAGGTGCACCTCGACCGCTCCCAAGTCGTAGCAGCCGGTCATGAGCGTCGCCGTGGTCACCGAGACGTTGGCGGTGTTCGGGTAGAGGTAGGCGCCGACGTCAGCGGCGATCTCTGCCCGCAGCGCGAGGAACCTCCCGTCGGCATCGAGCGCCAGCTCGAGGTCCGCCTGCATTCCGCGCCCTTGATAGGAGGCGAGGAGGTTCTCGCTCCGGTCCTCGAACCAGCGAACCGGGAAGCCGTGGCGGATCGCGCACCATGCGGCGAGGCCGTATTCGGGAGCAAGGGAGCCCTTCGAGCCGAAAGCCCCCCCGACGTGAGGGACGACGACGCGCACGGCGTTCGGCTCGCGCCGCAGCACCGTGGCGAGCTGAGCCGCCTGGCGCCAGGGATCCTGCGCGGACGCCCACACCGTCACGAGATCGTCCTCCGGGTCATATGACGCCAGGCACCCGCGGACCTCGATCGGTGCCGCCGCAAGCCGCGGGATGCTGGCGCGGCACCGTGCGACGGTCGCCGCGCGCTCGAAGCGTGCTTCGACATCACCGGTCCGATGCTCCCAGCGGACGAGCACGTTGTCAGCGATCGCGTCGTGGACAGCCACAGCCGCTCGGCGAGCATCGTCTACTGTCACAACTGGCTCAAGTGCTTCGTAGTCGACTCTCACCTGCTCAACGGCGTCCTCGGCCTCGGCCGGGGATCTCGCCAGCACGACCGCGACCGGCTCACCCACGTAGCGCACTGTCGAGCCCGCAAGAAGCGCCATCGGTGCGCCTGCGATCTCGGCACCGTCGCGCGACGGTCCGATCGCGTATGGAGACGTGCTGGCCTCGATGTCTCTCCCCGTCACTACGGCCACCACCCCAGGGAGAGCGAGCGCCGCGGTCCCGTCGATCCTCGCGATGCGGCCGTGGGCGATCGAGCTGCGAACGACCGACATGGTGAGACGTTCACCTGCAGGCAGGCCCTCGGCGTCCCTCAGATCGTCGACGAAGCGAGCCGTGCCGTTCACGAGGTCGTCGTCCTCGCGCCGCGGTACCGACCTGCCGATCCACCTGTTCGTAGTCATCAGCACCTCCCCTCCCTTCTTATCGTTTCCCGTGCCGCGGCACCACCTCGGGCCGCCGGGGGCTCAGCCGAGCGCGTCGAAGGCGGCACGGATCGCTTGAGGACGAAACGGCAGGTCACGGACGCGCACCCCGGTCGCCTGCTCGAGGGCGTTTGCGATCGCGCCAGCCGTGGGCCCGCAGGACGCCTCGCCGGCACCCACCGGAGGGCAGTCAGGCCGATCGATCAGTTGCGTGTGGATGGCAGGGATCTCGCTGAAGCGCAGGATCGGGTAGGAGTCCCAGTCCGAGCAGCTGGGTCCGTCTGGACCAATCTCGGCCTTCTCCTTGAGGGTCCAGCTGGCGGCTTGCACGAAGCCGCCCTCGATCTGGTTGAGGAGCCCATCGGGATCGATGATCTCGCCGGCGTCGGCGGCGATCCAAGCGCGCCTGAGCGCGATCTCCGCGGTACGCGCCGGGACCTCGAGCTCCACCACTACGGCCACGTAGGCCATCGAGTTCTCGTACTGGGCAAAGCCGAGACCGCGCCCGCCGGAGTCGTCCTCGCCCGGCACCGCCAGACCGCCGGCCATCTCGACTGCCGCCTCGATGACCGCCCTTGCTCGCGGGTCCGAGGTGTGCTGCAGCCGGAAGGCCACGGGGTCGGTGCCAGCCGCGGCCGCAAGCTCGTCCATGAAGGACTCGATCGCGAACACATTGGCGAACGCGCCGAGGCCCCGCATGGCCGAGGTCCGCAGCGGCGACGCGTCGTCCACGTCACGCTTGACGACGCGCGTGGCGCCAAGCTCGTAGTGGGGGGTCCCGTTGCGGTGACCTCCCGCTTCGAAGTCGAGCATCGGCGCAGCTCGTGACCGCTCGACAGGCGGGTCAAGTGACCAGCTCCCGAGCAGCCGGGACCCTCTTTCCTGCGGTACGGGCCGAGCATTGTGGCGATAGGTCAAGATGTCCTCGTCCCAGGAGCTGACCCGCCCGTCGCGGCCGAGGCTCGCAGTCAGGTCGACGACCATCGCGGGCCCGAGCGGCTCGAAGCGATGCTCGTCGGCGCGGCCCCAGCGAAGGGAGATCGGCTGTCCCTGGCATGCCCTTGCGACGAGGGCGGCATCAAGAGCGGCGTCATCGGCGCCGTTGTGGCCGTAGCAGCCGGCGCCGTCGAGATGGTGAACGGTGACCGCGCCGCGGTCGAGGCCGAGCACGTCGGCCAGCGACTTGCCGAGAAACCCGACGCCTTGGCTATGGCTCCAGACCGTGAGCGATCCGCCGTCGTGCCGCGCGACGGCTGCCGAGGGACCGATCGAGCCATGGAGGAGGAAGGGCTTGGTGAAGCGCGAGTGAAGCACCTGCGCCGTTTCGTCGTGAGAGATGGGGTCCGGCGGCACTGGCCCGTCACATGCTGGCCCGTCACATGCTGGCCCGTCACATGCGCGCCCGCCGATGATCGGGTAGCCGGCCACGACGTTGGCCGCCATGTGGGAGGGATCGGCGGCGTCGAGCGGGAAGGCCGCGCCACCTCGCCAGGCGAGCTGGGCCCTGAGAAGCTCGGCAGCCTCCTCTGCCTCCCCTTCACTGCGGGCGACGACAGCTACGAAGCTGCCGTCGCGGATCACATCGGCCGCGCCGATGGTCGCGGGAACCGCCGTCTCGAGCGTCGCGCCGGGGCGGGGCGGGCGCAGCACGCGGGCAAATCGCATACCTTCGAGCCGGAGGTCCTGCACGTAGGCCGGCTCGCCCGAGATCTTGGCCGGCAGGTCGAGCCGGGGAATCCCTCGACCGATGAAGCGGTGGGCAGCGGCCGGTTGCAATTGAGTGGGTGCTGTGACCCGGAAGTCGAAGGGCCCTTCGGCTGCGAGGTCCCAGTAGGAGACGGTGTCGCCGTCCGCAGTGCCAAAGACGCCGTCGGCGGCGACGAGCGCCTCCGCGCTCACCTTGAAGCGGGCGGCAGCCCGGTCACGGAGCAAGCGGTACGCGTGCGCGCAAGCCTGGCGAAGCGCGGCACCGCTCTGTTCGATGGAACGGCTGCCGGCCGTGAACCCCTCGTCGGGGGCCGAGCCGGTGGTGGTACGAGCGACGTCGATGCGGGCCGGGGACACGACGAGCTCCTCGGCCGCGATGACGGCCAGTGCAGTGCGTATTCCCTGGCCCAGCTCGACCTTGCCGGTGCGCACCGTCACCCGGCCCTCCTCGGGGAAGGAGAGCCAAGCGTCGAGAGAAGGGTGCTCGACGAGGGAGCCCAGCTCGCAACGCCGCGTGCTCTCGGTCTCGGTAGCCACGCGCCCGTCCTCTGTGAGAGCGGCGTCCTCGGTGGCTCCTGCGACCGCGCCCGTCCCTCCCGCGCCCGTCCCTCCCCCGCCCGTCACGCTCCCCCGTCCCCGTCCCCGTCACCACCGGCGTCGGCGGCAGCAACGGCGTCCCCGGCGGCGTCGGCGTCGACGCAAGCAACGGCGTCCCCGGCAGCGTCGGCGTCGGCGTCGGCGTCGAAGATCCTGCGGGCAACCCGCAGGATCCGCGGGTGAGATCCGCACCGGCACAGGTGGTCGTCCAGGGCGCGCAGGACTTCGTCAAAGGGAACGGGGCGCCGCATCGCGAGCCAGATGAGGGTGACCGCGATCCCTGGCAGGCAGTAGCCGCACTGGGCCGCGTTGGCCCGCAGGAGCCCCTCGAGCACCTCGTGGCCTTCCGCCGTCGAGCGGAGCGCCTCCAGCGTCGCGACCGGCCGGCCGGCCAGGTCTCCGCACCTGGTCCGACAGGAGGCGGCCGGAACCCCTCCCACGAGCACCCGGCAGGCGCCGCACTGCTCCAGCCCGCACCCGTACTTCGGGCTGCTCAGTCCCAGCTGGTCGCGCAAGGCCCAAAGGAGCGGCAGGTTAGAGCCGACTTCGAGCTCGTGCTCACCGCCGTTCACGTACAGCACGGGCACTGCCGTACTCCTCTTCGTCTGGACAGGGAAGGCTTACAAGAGTCGAGGGGAACCAGCGACCCTGGGTTTCGGGCATTGTACCCAGTCCCTCGATCGTTAGGCGTACCGTCTGCGATCGTTTGCAGCTGCTCTCCCTGCGCGAGGCCGATCCGGAGAGCCACTCCGGGCACGGCGGATCGGTGCTTCTTTGATCTTGCCCCCACATCGAGGGACGCGCACGGTACGATCCCCCACCGGTGCGACCAGAGCCGGGCGGG
>CAZAMA010000020.1:29226-30536 GCA_964485645.1 uncultured Acidimicrobiaceae bacterium
CTCGAGGGGGCAAGATCTCGCTTCTCGCTCGCGGAGATGAGCAGACGCCGCTCCGAGCTGCAAAACGAGATGGAGCTTGCCGGGGTCGATCAAGTGCTGATTTATGCTGCATCTCGCGAGGGCGGCGCAGTGCAGTGGCTGACCCAGTGGCGGGTTACCCAGGAAGCCGCCCTCCTGCTCGCGCCCGGACGGGACGCGGTGCTCCTCGTCGAGTTCGCGAACCACGTTCCCAACGCTCTCGCGCAAGTCGACGACATCGATGTGCGCTGGGGCGGCGAGTCACTCGTGCAGGCTGCACTCGCGTTGCTCGATGCTAGAGGGGCAGCAACGCAGCGGGTCGGCGTCGTCGGCCCGCTGCCGGCCAGGCACCTCGCTGCCCTCGAGGGCACCGTCGGCAGCTACTGCTTCCTCGACGACCGCTACCGGGAGCTTCGCCTCGTCAAGTCGAGCGAGGAGGTCGAATGGCTCCGCACCGGAGCCCTCCTCAGCGACGCGGCGGTATCGAGACTGGCCACGCACGCCAGTGTCGGCTCGAGCGAGGTCGAGCTCTGCGCGCTGCTCGAGCAGGCATACCTCCCCTTCGGGGGCACGAATCACATTCACTACCTGGGCACCACGGCGATGGAGTCGCCCGCGCTCTGCGTGCCGCGCCAGTGGCCCACGGGCCGCAGGCTCCAACGCGGGGACGCGCTCACCTGTGAGGTGAGCGCAAGCTGGTTCGGGTACCCGGGACAACTCCTTCGCACCTTCACTGTCGGTTGCGAGCTCAACGACGCCTATCGCCGGCTGCACGACGTCGCAGATGCTGCCTTTGCTGCCGTTGCCGGCCTGGTCGCGCCGGGCACGACCGTCGCGCACCTGGCCGAGGCTGCCGAGCTGATCGAGCAGGCGGGCTTTACGACCTACGACGATGTCGTGCATGGGTTCGGCGGTGGCTATCTTCCGCCGCTCGTGCCTGGAGGCCGCCGCCCCGGCCTGCACCCGGAGTTCAAGCTGAGGGCCGGGATGACGCTCGTGGTGCAGCCGAACGTCGTCAGCCTCGACGGCAGCGCCGGAGTCCAGACCGGAGAGCTTCTCCTTGTGACAAAAGACGGCAGTGAGTCCCTCCACCACTTCCCACGGGGCGCGGGGCGGATTGTCTGACCGAACCAGGAGAAGATCTGCGCGCAGAAGAGCTGCGGGCAGAAGATCCGTATAGACGATCGAGGAGGTTTGCGATGGCCGTGCCGCGCTTCAAAGAGTGGTTCCGGTACTTCCCTGACGACTACCGGTGGTCAGCCGCGCGCGCGCTCGCGCGCGGCGCCGCCGCC
>CAZAMA010000021.1:0-30285 GCA_964485645.1 uncultured Acidimicrobiaceae bacterium
TGTCGACCTGCTCCAGCAACTCTGCCCTTCGTCCTTCATTACGGGACCTGGCGGCCAGGATCTACGAGCTCCAGTCCGAGCGGAACAACTCCTCAGAGATCTAGCGGCACGAGGTGCTGAGCACTGAGGACGCTACGAGCCTCGGTTCGAGCCTTGCCCTAGCTCAGAGCGCGGCGTTGGCGGTGGTGCTCGATTTCGGACATTCCACCGCAACGGCGAGCGAGACCGATCTGTCCAGCTCCCTCGGAGCTGGCGTTGCCGCGCTATAGGGATCCAGGGGATGAGAGGTCAAGGAATGGAAGGCAAGATCTCCGACCAAACAGCTGTCATGCTCGATGCGACCCGGCGCCTCCTCTGGATCGACTCACCAGCGCAAGCGCGCGAGCTCGCTGGCGATGTCGTCACCACGCTCGGCGGATCAATCGTCGACGCGGAGTCGGCAGACGGCGCGTCGTTGCCGGTCGACTTGTAGTTTGGCGATGGCAAGCCGATCTTGCCGACGGCTTCTCCGGCGACTGCTGTCCGCAAGTCGCTCGAAGAGCTCCTGCCTTTGTTTGTCGTCGATGTCCGTCGCGCGCTGGAGCTAGCCGCGCAAGTCGATCGCTTCGCCGAAGGTGCATCAATCGATGCTTTCACCCACCTTGCGAATCGACGCATGTTGGGTCGGGCCATTGGGGGATTGAAACCCGGCTATGTAATCATAATGTTGGATCCCGACCAGTTTAAGAATGTCAACGACTCCTACGGTCACAGTGAGGGTGATCGCGTGTTGTCCAGGTTCGGCCGCGTGATCCTGGCCAATGTCCGCGAGAAGGACTTTGCCGGTTGTTACGGAGGAGAGGAATGTGTCGTCATCCTGCGCGACGCGAGCGATCCAGAGGCGTTTTTGAATCGGCTGCGAATGAGTTGGAGAATCACTCGTCCCCGTCCGAGCACCTTTAGTGGCGGTATCGCGATGGGTGGCAAGGAGACACCGCTCGCGCTGCCGGCTGCTGACCACGCGATGTACCGGGCGAAGAACAGTGGCCGCAACCAATGGCTCTGGGCTGGAAAAGCAGATTTCGGTGAAGCCGAAGTGCCAGCGGTGCCCAATGTGGCAGACAAGTCCAGCGCGGCGTGTGTCGCCTTCAGTCAGCTACATGTGCCTTTAGGAGGAGAGGATCATCACGTCGAGAGCGCATTTCGCGACCGACTCGGCGCCGTCAGGGCCCGGCCGGGGTTCTGCTCGTTGGAGGTGTGGAACGACGACGCGGACGAAGCAAGATACGTCATGGTCTCGTGGTGGACGACAGTAGAGGCTCTCCGAGCCTATGTGCAGTCCTTCGATCACGGTCGATCACACGACCGTGAATCAGCCGACGAACTGCGCCCTCGCGAGTTCCGACACTACCGAATCATCTCGCGATGACAATTGGCGAGGGCGTGGATCGAGCCGAAACCTTTCTGCAGTTGGCCCTGTCCGGAGAGCTTGGCGGAGCGGTGCGGTTCGCCTTGGATCTAATCGACTCCGGGGTCTCCGAGTCACAGGTGATCGCAACTGTCCTTGCGTCGTCTCATCGCGAACTCGAAGACCGTTGGCAGAAGGACGCGCTGAGTGTCGCCGACGAGCACCTGGCTTTGGAAGTCACCGAATCTACGTTGTTCGCGCTCTCCTCGATTCCTGTAGAGCCGTCGGAGAGAAGCTCGGTTCTTGTAGCCTCTTTCGAAGGTGATTGGCACTCCATCGCCGCTCATATGATTGCTGAACAGCTTCGTTCTGAAGGTTTCGTCGTTACCTACCTCGGCGCGTCGACTCCGGCCGACGAGGTGTCGCGGTTCTTGGAGCGTCGTCGTCTGGATGCGCTCTTGGTCGTGCAATATGCCCATATTCTTCATTGGCGTCATGCGACTTGTCGATGCGGCGCACCGTCACAACGTGCCGGTGCTGGTGGGCGGGCGGGCCCTCTGGGGAGATTCAAATCGGGCCACCACCCTTGGTGCAGATGCCTGCGGATTAGGCATCGACGATGCTGTCGCCGTGCTTCGGGGCTGGCGCGACAGGCCGCCCGATATCACCTTTGAACCAGTCGAGTGCCGGGTAGGAGCATTGCTCCTCGAAGAGCGCGCGGTCGAGCTCGCGGAGTCCGCTTACTCAGAGCTGTTCAGGCGCTTCCCCATGATGGCGCAGCACTCGGCGCGCGAGCTTGATCGGACTCGAGAAGGCCTCGTCTACATCGTGCGATTCCTCGCCGCGGCGGAGCTTGTTGATGACGATTCGGTGTTTCTTGAGTTTCTCGATTGGATAGAAGCGGTTCTTTTGTCTCGCAACGTGCCCGGCTCCTCGCTTGTCGCTGAGCTCGAGTCGTCGCTGCCGTCGTTGCATGATTGCGACGCATGGGCGCACCGGCTCGTGAATCTCGGCCTTGATTATCTCGCGACCGAGCGCGAGATCTCGGGCGCAGAGGTGAAGGGGCCGCACTCCGGTGCGGGATAGGAGGAAGTCATGCCTGCGGCGACCGACAAGCGGGGTGGGGTGGGCAGGTCTAGCTCAGTACGAGACTGCGTCACAAGTGGCCCGAGATATGGCCCGAGTTTCACCACCACGTCTGACCCTTGCCGAAAAAAGGGCGGTCGGGTTCACGCTCGTCATGGAGTCGGAGAGCTGACCAGACGGTCGATCGCGGCGAAGGTGTCGTCACGGCTTTGCGCGCCTCGGGCAGCGCGGGCGAGCTCTGTGATTATGAGCCCGGTGCGCCGGACTTCGTCAAAGGACCCTGGGAGATCAAGGAGCGACTGGTAGCCCGCAAGGAGGTCGGCGGCGTCGCCGGGGTCGCGCCAGGTGCGTAGGTCGAGGGCGGGGTGGCTGCGGTAGGCGTCCGCGAAGTCGATGAGGCCGGTGAAGCGGCCGGTGTCGGGGTCGACGAAGACGTGCTCGGGGCCCGGGTTGGAGTGCAGGGCGACCGGCTCGCAGTCCTGCGGGGTGAGCTCGAGGCGTTGCGCCTTGAGCCTTCCCACATCGGTCGCCGTGCCCCACCGCTCTTGGGCCCCGAGAGCGGTGGCGAGGCGATCGAAGGCACCGGTGAAGCGCGCGCGCAAGTCCCTCGGGGTCCGGTCACCAGGAAGCAGGTCATTGGCGGCAAGCGCGGACTGGTCGATCTCATGAATTGATCGCAGCATGCGTCCGACTTCGTTCAGGGCAGTGGTGCGCTGGGATGGCTCGAGGGTGACGTGCGCCATCGACGAGCCCGGTACACGGCTGAGGCAGAGGTACTCGATGCCCTCGACCAGGCCGTGGCCGAGTGCTCTGGGTACTACGAAGTTGCCCTTCCGCTCGAGCTGGGACAGAAAGAGCGCTTCTTTCGCGAGACTGGTGCGCGGGCGGAGCCGGTGGGGTCGCTGGGTTTTCATGACGATGTCGCCTTCCAGGATGTAGGCGCGGGCTTCACCGCCGGACTCGTCCACCTCGATCACGGCGCCGCAGTCGGGCGCGTGGCGACGTGCGACGCCGGCAATCACGTCGCCGCCGAGGACGGGATCGGGTGCATCGGGCTGCAGATAGGTGTCGGCGAAGACCATCAGGTCATCTCTCCCTCGGCTTGGGTTGGCTGGGTTGGTTGGGTTGGCTGGGTTGGCTGGCTTGGGTTGGCTTGGTTGGGCTCTCCGGCTGGCATCGAGCACGATGGTGTCTCCCAGAGCTTCGACGCACGTGACCAAAGTGCTCACCATCGTCTCGTGCATGCGGCAATAATTACAGGATGAAATCGAGACCTACGGTCGAGGCGGCTCTTGCTGACCGAGCAGAGCTAACCGTGGAGCACAATCCTGAAGAGGCTGCTCTCGTGGAGGCGGTGCTCGGAGCCAGCAGGGTACTCGTGGCAGTTGCGGCACGCTCGCTCGCCGAGGTTGCCGAGGAGGTGACTCTTCCGCAGTACAGGGCACTTGTCGTGCTGGCTTCGAAGGGGCCGCAGCGAGTCGCGTCCCTTGCCGATGCGCTGCAGGTGACACCGCCGACGGCGACGCGCATGTCTGATCGGCTCGTCCGCAAGGGTCTGGTGCGGCGCCGCACCTCGAGTCGGGACCGCCGGGAGGTTCATCTCGCCCTCACCGCGGCCGGCGAGGAGCTCGTCAGCGAAGTGACGCGCCGCCGCCGCCTGGAGATCGCCAGCCTGATGGTAGGGATTGCTCCAGCGGACCAGGCGGCGATGGTCGAGCTATTCGGCAAGCTCTCGACCGCGGCGGGCGAGGTGCCCGATCGGGAGTGGGCGCTCAATTGGCAGATGTGATTGCCGGCCTGTCTTGCTTCGAGTCGCCGCTCCCAGCAGGTCTGAGAGGTGATCAGCCTGTCGAGCCGCCTCTCGCTACCCCGAGGACGTGTCAGATGAGCCCGTCGCGGACACGGACGGCAGATGGCCGGCTTTCCTCGGGACCCCTCAGCAAAGCTCGCAGGCCGTCGGCGTTGTCGGGGTTCGTGAGAGCGCTTACGACATCGCCCACTTCGAGGGCGGTGGAACCGGTCGCGAACACGAGCTCGTTGTGGTGAGACACGGTGACTATTACCGTTCCGGGCGGTAGCGACATGGCGCGGACCTGCTGTTCCGCGAGGACAGACCGAGCACCGATGGTCTCTTCGACCGCAACCGTGTGCCCGCTGAGCGTGGACATCCTGGCCAGATTGGTGTCGAGCACGCGGCGGTAGCCGAGAACCAGCTCGCCCGTCGACATGATGCCTACGACGTGCCTGCTGCCGTCCGTCACGGTGACCCAGCCATCGCCGGTCTGGACGAGTGCTTCGAGACCGACGTCGAGAGATGCCGATGTCGAGACTGACGAAACTGTCGCATCGAGCGCCGAAGCTACCGGCACAGCGGGATCCCCATCTGCTGCTTTGGCCAGCCGAGTGCCGTCCACTGTCCCTAGGAAGGTGCCGCGACTGTCGACCACGGGCGCCCCGGGCACCCGAGCTTGTTGCAGCTTCGCCAGTGCCTCTCGGGCTGGGGTCAGCCCGTCCATGATCAACCTCGGAGCGCTTGCCACGTCTCCAACTCTGAGCGCGGCGAGCATCGGCAGGCCGAAGCGCAGGCGTCCGGCCGTCGAGTCTGCCCGTGTCTCGAGCTGGGAGCGGTAGATGCTGTCGCCGGCGCGCGCGACGATCAAGTGGGAGATCGCGACTGCCACCATCGCAGGAGCAAGCAAGGCGATGCTTCCTGTCATCTGGGCAACCATGATCATTATCGCGAGAGGGGCCCGTGCGATTCCTCCAAAGACAGCCATCATGCCGACTACGACAAAGGGAGCCGGATCGTGGCCGACCCCTGGGGCGATCGGCAGGAGTAGCCTCCAAAGAGCGAGTCCGGTGAAGGCGCCGATCACCATTCCCGGTCCGAACACACCACCAGAGCCACCCGTTCCGATCGACAGCGCTGTGGCCGCGATGCGAGCAAGCGGGAGGGCGATGATTATGTACAAAGGGACGTGAAGCAGATCGTTGCTCAACCCCTTTTGCACCCACCCATAACCTGTGCCAAGGACCTCGGGTAGGCCCAGTGCTATCAGACCGACGAGAGCGCCACCGAGAGCCGGCCTCAGCTTGGTAGAGAACGGCAACCGGTGCGAGAGATTTACGAGGCCGTAGAAGGATTTCGAGTAGAGGAGACCTATGAAGCCGGCAAGGACGCCTAAGATCGCGAACCACAAGAGCTGGATCGGCTGGTGAAAATGGTACCCGCCTGGCATGTCGAAGAGTGGTTTGTAACCGTAGACGGCTCCGAAGATCGCGTAGGCGACGATCGAGGCGAACACGCCCGGTAGGAGGGCTTCGTACTCGAAGTCCTCCCGGTAGACGATGTCGGCGGCAAGGACGGCACCGCCGAGTGGCGCGCTGAATATCGCCCCGATCCCCGAGCCGATGCCGATAGATACTGCGATCCTGCCGTCCTCGGGGGAAAGGTCGAGCAGGCGCGCGAGCAGGGAGCCGAAACCCGCGCTTATCTGTGCCGTGGGTCCTTCCCGTCCGCCCGATCCACCTGAGCCGATCGTCAGCGCGGACGCGACGATCTTGACGACGACCGCGCGAAGGCGGATCCCCCGGGGGTTGTGGTGCACGGCGTCGATCGCGGCGTCGGTTCCGTGACCCTCTGCCTCAGGTGCGAAGGTGAAGACCAAGAAACCCGACGCCAGCGCGCCGAGGGTGACGACAAGCGGAATCGCCCAGGCGCGCACGAAGTAGGGAGATCCGAAGTGGTTGCCTTCCCCTGCTGGAGTTGGCACGTGGTAACCGGCGAGGATTCCGAGAAGGACGTGGGTGGCAAAGGCGAGGGTTTCGTAGAACACGACAGCCCCAAGGCCGGCGATGACGCCGATCACAGATGCAAGGATCAGCCACTTGGACAGGTAGCCGAGGCTCTTGACACGAGCTCCGACTTGGCCCGCGAATCGCCGCCAGTCCGGTCGGCGGTCGCCGAGCTTCGCCAAGGCTGATACGTGCATAGAGACAGTATTGCAGTATGAAAGTAGCGCTCTCGGCGCGAGATGCGCCAGCATTTGCCCGCGGGCGGGCCTTTCTCCGCGCGGCTTGCCGACCGGAGCTGCAGCTGGAGGTGGTAGCGGTGAACGACCTGGCACCACCGGAGGCGCTTGCGAGACTGCTATGGCGCGACTCGGTGTTCGGCCGCTTTGCCGCAGGCGTCAGTGCGGACGGGGACTATTTGGTGGTCGGTGCACACCGTGTCCGGATGTTGCAAGAGCCAGAAGTCGTCTCCCTGCCGGGGGCCGCGCTCGGGCTTGACGTGCTCGCGCTGCCGCGGTCAACGTCATCCCGACTTGAACGGGGGCAGGGTGCACTACCGGTGAGGTCGCGGGTCGCCTCGAGTACGCGGATGAGCCGTTCGTGTCAAGCGACATCATCGGGTCCTCGGCCTCTTGCGTGTTCGACGCGAGATTGACCATGGCCGCCGGCAACGTCGTGAAGGTGCTCGGCTGGTACGACAACGAATGCGGCTACGCGAGCCGGCTGGCAGAGCTCGCGGCCAAAGTGGGTCCTGCCCGCCGCCCGTGATCGGGCCGGCCAGATGCACAGAGCTCGATGCGATCTCAGAGCTGATTGAGTAGGGTCAGAATCATGTCGAGGCCGCAACCGTCTCCGTTGGAGGAGTCGAGACTTCTTGACGCGATCTTGTCCCTCGGTTCCGACCTCGAGCTCGACGGCGTGCTCAGGCGGATAGTTGCCGCTGCGTGCGAGCTGACAGAGGCCACTTACTGCGCCCTCGGGGTGCTCAACTCGACAGGTGACGCAATCGGTCAGTTCGTCACCTGTGGCTTGTCGCCCGAACAGGAGGCGCAGCTCGGCGACACACCTACCGGACGTGGCGTGCTCGGCCTGCTGTTGCGTGATCCACTTCCAATTCGCTTGGCAGACCTGTCAGCGCATCCGATGTCCGCAGGCTTCCCGCCCAACCACCCTCCGATGCGCTCCTTCCTGGGCGTCCCGATCAGGGTAAGGGGTGTCGTGTTCGGCAACCTGTACTTGACCGAGAAGCGCGGAGGCGGCGAGTTCGTCGAGCGCGACGAGAGGCTGCTGTCGGCGCTGGCGGCAGCTGCCGGGGTTTCGATCGACAACGCCGGCCTGCATCAGCGCCTGGGCGAGCTGGCGCTGTTTGCGGACCGCGAGCGCATTGCCAGGGATCTCCATGACACCGTGATCCAGCGTCTTTTCGCCATCGGTCTCAGTCTCCAAGGGCTGTGCAGGATCGTGGAGCCACCGAGTGCCGCCTTGCGCATCGAGGTCGCAGTCGACGAGCTCGATCTCACGATCGCTGACGTCCGAAGCACGATCTTCGAGCTCGAGACCCGGAACCAGGCAGGCGCGCAAGCCGAGATCACGAGAGCCATCAACGAGGCTCGCGACGCTCTCGGATTCCTACCCCGTGTCGCCTTCGAGGGCCCGGTCGATACTGCGACCGGGAACGAGGTTCTAAAGGAGGCAGTTGCGGTGGTGCGCGAGGCATTGTCCAACGCGGCTCGACATGCGCGCGCGACCCGAGTCGAGGTAGTGGTGGCTGCCAAGGCCGACGAGCTGGAAGTCTGTATCAAGGACGATGGGGTCGGGATGAGACCCTTGGTTGCCTCCGGTGGCCACGGCCTGCGGAACATGACCGCGCGCGCGGAGAAGCTCGGCGGCACCGTCGAGGTCCGTTCCGAGCCCGGGGAGGGCACGACGATCACCTGGAGCGTTCCGCTTTAGTGCCCTCGGTCCCGGCGGTTCGTGGTGGCTAGATACTCGCGCCCGGCTCGAATCTTTCGGCGATGGCAAAGCGGTGGTAAAGACTGGGCCAAGTTCTGGCCGGTTGTTATCCGATGTGTCATTTGGCCCTATTAGGTTGCACCTCCAGGCGGCACCATGGAGGCGTCGTGACGTTGGAGAAGGCCGGCGAGCCGAAGCGCATCCATGCGCTGCGTAGCTGGCTGGGCCTCGAGAGAGACGGGAGGCCGAGGCATGAGCAGTGCGCCGAGGCGCGACCCGGCTGGCTCCGACCAAGGCGCGGCGGGCGGCGCCGCCACCCCCTCGCGGCGCCGCCATGCCGTGTTCGTGAACGACTTTCTCCATCTCGAGCGTTCCTTCGATGAGCTGGCAGCTGAGTTGCTGGACCAGCACGGAGAGTGGCGGGAGGTAGCCGCCCGGTCGGCGCGGCGCCAGCGGTTCGAGGCAGAGATCGGCGAGGCTCGCAGGGGAGAGTCGAGCGTCATCGTGCCTCTCCGCCTCGAGCCGGCCGCCTTCGAGCACCTGCTGCCCTGGCTCGACGCGGACATCGAACTCCTCGAGGCAGGAGAGGGCTACAGCCGCATCTCGGTGAGCGGTCGCTACCTCGTGCCGCTGTCCCAACTCGGCGCTGCCCTTGATCGTGTCGCTCTGCACCGCGTGGCCGAGACGGCGGTGCGGAGATTCCTGTCCGAGATTGCCGACGCTCTCGGATCGAGACGACAGCCGGACTCTGATCTCAGGGACTAGGCAGGTCCAAGACCAAGTCCACCGGACGTCGCGGCGTGCTCGGGTGTCCGTGGGCATATCCCATTCGCAGCACGATCTGGGGGTGGCCAACCAGACCAAGGCCGGCCGCGAGCATGGCGCGTACCGAAGGGACCTCGGTCACCTGTGTCATCGGTGAGGCCTGCACGCCGAAGACCGCGGCCTCGAGGAGGAGCCGACCGAGGGCCTGACCGGCTTGTAGCCACGCGCGGGGGTCGTCCTCGGGGGTACCGATTATGCAAACGAGCGGGTGCTCGGCGGGTGGAGGCTCCTCTGGCGGGCGGCCCGGGTCGGAGGCGCGTGGCACCTCGATGTCGCTCTCCATCTCTCGCAGCTGGAAGGAGGAGGCCCTCTCCTGAGTCGAGACGGTCGCGACCGGCGGAATGCCGTCACCCGAGCTCTGTGGCCTGTGCAGCCAGGTGGTGAGCTCAGATTCATAGCGGGTGTCGTGTCGCTCGATCTCGTCGGAGCGCGCGAGCAGAACCGCGAGGGTCACTTCGTCTGCCCGGTCTCCTAGCACCCGTAGCCAGGTCCCCACCTCGGCTACAGCCTCCTCGAGGCGGACCACGAGGTCGTCTGGTACAGGTGTGTCGTCGAAGCGCTCCCGCGCGGTGTAGCGGTCCGGAACCGCGGCGATGAGCTGGAGCTCCTCGTCGGTCGGCGGCTCCTCCTCCCCGATATCGATGAGCGCGAGCAGGTCGCGCCGATCGACGTCCGGGAAGAGCTCGATGGCACAGGTCAGGCCGAGAGAGCGGACGGCAAGTCGGGCGAACTCGATGGCTGCACCGCAGCTCATGTGGAGCTCGCGGCCCTCGGGGTCGATCACCTCCAACGCGCGCTCTCGGTCGGCCAAGACATCTATGCCTGTGATCTTGCCGTCTGGATCCGCACAGCCGGCGAAGTGCCAAGGCTGGGTGTTGTGTACCGAGGGGGCACGGGTTGCCATCTCGACGACGTGTCGCAGCGCTTCGGCGTTCATGGAGTCCTCTCTATGGGAGCCACGCTGACGCAATTGCGAGCAATAGTCAATCCCGAGACGGCCCGAGAGCGGGTCGATGCACTGTCCAGACCATCTCCACGGCGCCGTCCGTGAAGAGACACGCTAGCTACTTGCCGGAGGGAAGACGAGCACAGCCGCCCCCCCCACCCGGTCCTGGGCGAGGTCGACGAGGGCCGTGTTCGCCTCTTCGAAGGGGTAGGGAGTCGTGGTTACCCGGATGCCGATGCGAGCGGCGATCGCGAGGAAGTCGCGACCGTCCTCCCGAGTGTTCGCCGTGACGCTGCGCACGGTCTTCTCCTCGAACAGATGGCTTGCATAGTTGAGCCGCGGGATGTCGCTCAGGTGGATTCCGGCGATTGCGAGCGTCCCGCCCCGGTCAAGGGCCGCAAGACAGCTCGGAACAAGGTCTCCGACAGGAGCGAACAGCACGGCGGCGTCAAGCGGCTCGGGAGGAGGATCGTAGGCTCCGCCGGCGCTCGCGCAGCCAAGCCCCAGCGCGAGCTGTCGAGCTTCGGGAGAGCGCGTAAGGACATGGACGGTGCCGCCCTCGGCCAGGGCCACCTGGGCGGTGAGGTGGGCCGAAGCACCGAAGCCGTATATGCCGAGCACGCCTCCACGGCGCAGGTCTGAGCGGCGGAGCGCGCGGTAGCCGATGATCCCGGCGCAGAGAAGGGGGGCCGCGGTGGCCTCATCGAAACCCTCTGGCAAGCGGTAGGCGAAGTCTTCGTCGGCCAGGACGTACTCGGCGTAGCCACCGTCGCGATCCCATCCGGTGAAGTTCGGGGACACACAGAGGTTCTCGTTCCCGCGGCGGCAAAAGCGGCACACACCGCAGGCGTTCGCGAGCCAGGCCACTCCGATCCTGTCGCCCGATTCGAATCTCCGAGAAGTGCCCGGCCCAAGGCGATCGACCACGCCGACGACCTCATGGCCAGGGACCGTGAGCGACAGGCGCGGAGTCAGATCTCCTTCGGCCAAGTGGAGATCGGTGCGGCAGACGCCACATGAGCGCACGCGCACCAGGATTTGGCCGCGACCGGGGTCTGGTACAGGACGCTCGACGAGCCGGAGCGGATGGGACTCGATAGGCCCGGGACGGTCGACAGCAAAGGCACGCATCATCGCTCTTGCCATGTCCGCAATATTGCGCTCGCGCCGGGCGCGATGCTAGAGCCGTAAGACTCTGCCGGTCACGGTCGGGTGCGAGGCATTCTCGTATCGATGTAGCAGGGCCGGCTGCAGGAACAGGAGACAGGACATGGCTGACGCAGGCAGCGAAAGCACAAAGAAGGCACCGTCGAGGATCGTCGTAGGCGTCGACGGCTCAGACTCGGCCAAGGCCGCGCTGGCATGGGCCGCCGGGCAGGCGCTCCTGACCGGAGCCAGCCTGCAGGTGGTGATCTGCTGGGAGATCCCCTCGACCTACGGCTGGGCCACGCCCCTGCCCGAGGACCTCGACTTCGAGGCGGACGCGCGCAAGGTTCTCACCCAGACCGTGGCAGAGATCGTCGGCCCCGAGGAATCCGAGAGGCTGAAGCTGACTCTGAGCATCGTCGAGGGTCATCCAGCGGCTGTGC
Organism: uncultured Acidimicrobiaceae bacterium; assembly: GCA_964485645.1. Classification (GTDB taxonomy): domain Bacteria; phylum Actinomycetota; class Acidimicrobiia; order Acidimicrobiales; family Bog-793; genus JAKACA01. The sequence continues at coordinate 11,579 of CAZAMA010000021.1, forward strand.
TGCTTCGCGAGTCGAAGGGAGCTGCCCTTGCCGTGGTGGGCTCGAGGGGTCATGGATCCTTCTCAGGCATGCTTCTCGGATCAGTGGGGCTGCACCTCGCCACCCATGCGCCCTGTCCGGTGGTCATAGTTCGCGACGGAGCAGAGCTGCCGGCACGGCCGGAGGAATCCGACTTTCGGCCCTAGCCCATGAGCTCTGAAAGGCGCATGTCGGCGCGCCTGCGGCAGGGCGCGTACTATCATTGTCCTGCGGGGCGCCGAGCAGAGCGGGCTTGTGCGGTTCCGGGCAGTCGGCACAACCGCTGAGTCGTCAAGAGCATCGCCAAGCGCGTGTCGCGCCGCGAGGGTGACGCACTGTCTTACAGCGAATGACTCGAGGGTGCTCGTGGGGCACTTGCAAGCGATCTGCCTGGCCGACGTACGCGCCGGGCGAAAGTCCTGGAAAGATCCAAAGTCGGAGAGGAGGCGGGCGGCGTGACCGAGAGGGCGCATCAACGCGGCGAGAAGCTGGGCGCCTGGTGGAAGAGGCCACTCCTGGTCCTGGCCGGCGGTGCCGCCGTAGTCGGCGTCGGGTTGGTGGCGATCGCGCTGACGGACCGGCCCGGAGTCAGCCTTCGCCCCTCTAAAGGTGCTCTCGCCGCCGTGAGCGAGCAGGGTATCGGTGTCCATCTTGCTGGCGTCGAGGCGATCCTCGCAGGTCGCAGGGTTCGGCTCGAGGACCGCAGGGGTCTGCTGTATCCTGCCGTCGCGCTTCCGGCCGGAGCCAGGGTCGAGGTCGAGGCCACGGCAGTTGCTCCGGGATGGAGCGAATGGCTGACCGGTGGCGCGGCGCATGCGGTGACGACCGTGACGACACCCCTGACCGTGCTGACTGCGTCCGTAGTGAGGGTTCGCCCCGGTACCCGTGGCGACGTGAGCTTCAGCCGCCCCGTCAAAGAGGTGGTCTGGCAGGAGGGGCGTGCCCATCACACCTTGGAGCTCCGGATCCCCTCAAGCGTCGTGGCTCTGGGTTCTGCGGTCTTGGCCGGGACGGTCGACCATGTGACTGTCGCCGCCACTCCCGAGCCATGGATCCGTCTCTCACGCCCGGCAAGGATCACCTACTTCGGTGGCAGCAGGGCGATGGCCTCGGTCTCTCCTCGACCCGGATACGCGAAGCTGCGGCCCAACACGGCGATCACGCTCGCCTTGTCCGAGCCGGTTGCAACGGTGTTCGGTTCGGCGCGCCCGGTTCTCAACCCCCCTACGCCGGGCAAGTGGAGGGAGCCGAACGCCTATACCCTCGTCTTCGAGCCCGAAGGTCCAGGAGCGTGGCCGGGCCAGTCCCTCACGGTCAAGCTGCCGAGCCCTGTGGTCGTGGCAGGGTCAGCGCATGGACGTCTCACGAGCACCCTTAGCTACACGATGGGGCAGGGATCGGTGTTGCGCCTGCAACAGGTGCTTGCGCAGCTCGGGTACCTGCCGCTCGAGTGGCAGTCGAACGGTTCGGGCCTCGCACCTGCCGTTCCGACTGGCACGGCAGGTTCCGTTACCACCGCGGCCGTCATCTCCCCCAAGGCGACGAGCAGGACGAGCAGACGGAGCGCTATCGCAGCTCAGGCGCAGCTCGACTACGCGCCGCCTGCTGGTGGCTTCACGTGGCGCTGGAGGATGCCTGCCCAGCTGACCTCGCTTTGGGCCCCCGGCGCATATACCGCTGTGACGGAGGGCGCGCTCATGGCTTTCGAGCAAGTCGAGGGACTGGCAACTGTCGGCCTGTCGAACCCCTTGCTGTGGTCGTACCTTGCCACCGCGGAGCTGCAGCACGCGCTCGATCCCCATGGCTATGCCTATATAGACGTCACCCAGAGCCTTCCCGAGCAGCTGAGCCTGTGGAACAACGGCAAGATCATCATCACGACCGCCGTCAACACCGGCATCCCGCAGTCGCCGACGGCGGACGGGACTTTTCCGGTGTACCTGCGGTACCAGTTCCAGTACATGAAAGGCTTCAACCCGAACGGTACCTACTATGACGACCCGGTCTCCTGGATCGCCTACTTCAATGGTAGCGACGCGGTCCACGGCTTCTCCCGCGCGAGCTACGGGTTCCCCCAAAGCCTTGGCTGTGTCGAGCTGCCCGTGGCCGGCACCAACCCTGTGTCGGAGCAGGTCTGGGGCTACGACCATATCGGCACACTCGTGACGGTTCAGAGCTGATCGCCGCGCCCAAGTAGCTCCCCGGCAGCCCTGTGTCGTCCTCAGCAGGCCTCCAGACGCACGACGGCATCCACGCCGCCCGAGTCCGAGACATCCAGCCAGGCGGCACCGCCCGAGACGCGAACCAGCTGGGCAACTATTGCCAAGCCGAGTCCGCTCCCCTCGTGGTGCGCGCCCTCCGGCCTCCAGAAGCGGTCGAAGGCTCTGGCGCGATCGGTCGAGGTCATCCCCGGCCCGCTGTCGGTAACGTGGATCTCCACCTGCCCGCCGATACGGCTGGCTCCGAGCTGGACGGAGCCTCCCGCGGGCGTGGCATCGAGCGCGTTGGCGAGGAGGTTGTCCAGCACCTGTTCGATATGTCCCGCACAGGCAAGAGCGCGAAGCGCGTTCGCGTTGCCCGTTGCAGCCATCGCCTTGCAGCTCAGGGTCACGTGTCGTTCCTCGGCGAGGGCGCCCCAGGCATCTACCCGCTCTCGTAGGGCAGCAGCGACGTCGATCTCCTCTCTCGTCGGCCTGGTTCCATCAGTTCGCGCGAGCGCTAGGAGCCCGTCGACTACGCGAGAGAGTCGGTCGGCCTCCGCTATCGCTGGTGCCAGCTCCAGGCTCTGAGTACTGTCGAGGGTGTCCTCCAGGTTCTCGAGACGGAGCCGCAGAGCCGTCATGGGAGTTCGGAGCTGGTGAGATGCGTCAGCCACGAAGGCCCGCTGGGCATGCAGCAGCTCCTCGAGACGGTCAGCCATCTCGTTGATGGTGTCAGCCAGTGCCCTCAGCTCCGTGGGTCCGCGATTGACGGGCGCACGCTCGGACAGGCTGCCCGCGCCGAAAGCTGCGACAGCCGCCTCGATCCCGCCGAGGTGCCGGGTGAGAGATCGCGCGAACATGGTGCCCGCGGCGGTCGCGACGGCAAGTATCACGACGCCGAACACCGCAAGCCTGAGCCATTCGCCAGCGATGTGTCGATGGAGTGGAGCGGCGGGCTCGGCCACGAGGAGGACGGTTGTGAACGCTCCCACCGCCGGCTGGGAGGCGCCGCCGGTTGTCGCGTGGCTCGCGGGCGCGACGGGCAACGCCGCGTACAAGAGGTCGTCGTCGGGATCTCGCGATCCTTCCTCTCCGGACTCCCGTCCCGCCTCGGCCGAGCGGAGAATCGCGCGAGTCGGCGGTTCTGCCATCTCCTCAGCTGCCCCGGTGCCGGCTGACAACTCGAGCTTGCCGTTCGACACGACGACGACGATGGCGTCCTCGGCGCGCGCGAATCTGGCGATGATCTTCAGGGCTACGGCCATCTCGCCGCGACCGAGCGAGGCTCCGACGAGTACCCCGAGGGACGCGCTGTCGTTTTGCAGCTCAGAGAGAGCGATCGTGCGGGCGTTGCGTGAGAGGCTGAAGCCGAGTGGCACTTCCAAGAGGAGCACCACGGCCAGGGTGAAAAGGAAGAAACCGCCGATCAGCCGCCGTCTCACCGGCTTCTCACTGGGAGATACCGAGGCGGAACCCTACCCCCCGACTTGTCTCGATCCAGTCGGGATGACCCAGCTTCTTGCGAAGAGAGGCGATGTGGACATCGACGGTCTTCGAGGTCCCGTACCAGTGGGGATCCCATACCTCCGCGAGGATGTCCCTGCGCGTGACCATCGCGCCAGGATCGACAGCCAGCAGCGCGAGAAGGTCGAACTCTTTCGGCGTCAGGGCGATCTCGTCGCCTGCCAGGTAGACCCTGTGGGTGCGGCGGTCGATCTCGAGCTCGCCGATCCGTTGTGGCCCGCTTCCGGTCGCCGCGGCTGCCGCCGCGCTTCGCCGGTTGACCGCTCTGATGCGCGCTGCCAGCTCCCGAAACCCGAATGGTTTGACGACGTAGTCGTCAGCCCCGATTTCGAGGCCGGTCACGCGGTCGATCTCGTCGTCGCGAGCTGTGACGATGATGATCGGTACCGCAGAGCGCGCTCGGAGTTGCCGGCAAAGCTCGAAGCCGTGACCGTCCGGAAGTCCCAGATCGAGCAGGAGGAGATCTGCCGGTGGGGCAGCCAGGGCAGCTGCCGCCGTGCTGACCCTGGCCACCTCGAACCCCTCGCGGCGCAGACCCAAGCCAAGAGGCTCGGCGATGGCATCGTCATCCTCGATCACGAGAATCTTCACCTGTTGCCCACCATTTTCGATTGACGTGCTTGGATCTGAAGTCACCAGCGGAGAGTCTGTCGTGCTGGTAGGCCGTGCACGCACGCTTGGGTGAATCTTTACCACCCCTTGGGTCCCCGATGAAGGGCAGCTACCTAACGTCGGTGTCATGAGGGCTGTCCGATCATGACATCTGTGACCTTCGACCCTGTCGGTTCCTCGCGACGCGCCGGGGGCGGCCGGCGAAAGCCGGCATCGAGACCGGGACCGGTGCCACGGCCCTGGGTGCTCGAGGTCGCTGTGATAGTGCTCGCCGTCGGTTTCGGAGCCACCCTCGGGCTTTCGATCACGGCCGAGAGCTGGACTCAGATGCAGGCGCCCGGCGGTGTGGCGATGTTCCTCGGGAGTGCCACTGGGCTCGCCGGGACGTACCTTGCGCTCGTGATGGTGCTCCTTGTGTCCCGCGTCCCCGCCGTGGAGCACGTGCTCGGTCAAGACGGCCTCTTGCGCTGGCACCGCCGGCTCGCCCCCTGGCCGATCTCTCTCATAGCTGCCCACGTGGTGCTCCTTACGATTGCCTACGCCCAGGCGGCGCGCACGGGCGTCTTGCACGAGTTCGGCACCCTTTTGCAGAGCTTTCCCGACGTGCTCGAGGCGACCGTAGGTTTCGCTCTCATGGTCGCGGTGGCCATCGTGTCGATCCACGCGATTCGCCGGCGGATACGCCGTGAGCGCTGGTGGGCCTTTCACCTTCTCATGTATCTGGCACTTGCGCTTTCTTTCGCACATGTGATCGTGCTCGGGCCCTCTTTCGTGGGCCACCCGCTCGCGCGCGTCCTCTGGTCGCTTCTCTGGCTTGCCACCGCAGGGCTCGTGATCGCCTACCGGTTCGGGCTCCCCGTTGTCCGCTCACTTCGGCACCGCCTCGAGATCGTCGAAGTACGCGAGGAGGGTCCAGGAGTCGTGTCGGTGATCTGCAAGGGTCGCAGGCTCGACCGTCTACCGGTGTCCGGAGGGCAGTTCCTCGAGTGGCGCTTCTTGACCCGGTCGATGTGGTGGCAGGCGCACCCTTTCTCCCTGTCGGCGCGCCCCAGCCCTCCCTACCTGCGCCTTACCGTAAAAGGCATCGGCGACTTCTCCTCAGCAGTCGCCCGACTGAAGCCCGGCACCAAAGTGGCCATCGAAGGACCCTACGGAGCATTTACCAGTCATGCCCGGCGGAACCAGAAGGTTGCCCTGATCGCCGGCGGCATCGGTGTCACCGCGGTGCGCTCCCTCCTCGAGGATCTGCCGCGGGGATCGGATCCGATCGTCATACTTCGAGCCTCGACGAGCGAGGACCTGGTCCTGTCAGGTGAGGTGGCCGAGCTCGTGCGGCATCGCAAGGGTCGTGTCCATGAGCTCGTGGGGTCGCGATCGCTTGTCGGGTTCGAGCGGCTGGCCGAGCTGCTGCCCGACATAAAGCAGAGGGACGTCTATGTGGCAGGTCCCGAGGAGTTCGTCAATCGGGTCGTGGCAACCGTCTCTCGACTGGGCGTGGCGAAAGAGGCAGTTCACTACGAGATCTACGCGCTTTAGTGCCTCGAGCGTCGAAGTCGCCCGTCTTCCTCGAGCTGCCTGCTCGCTACTGTCCAGGAGGTCTGTTGTGAAGAGAACACCCGTCGTCGTCACCTCGATCGCCGCGGGTCTCGCGGCCGTGGTGATCTTGCGACCGGCGCCGGCGTCGGTACCGCTTTCAAGCGCGCCCGCCGGTACCTCCGCGCCACCGTCGTCGACTCCAGGCGGGCAGCCGTCGCCGTCCGCGACGACTCCGCCGGGGGCGGTCCTCAGCGCGACAGGTACGAGGGAGCAGTACGGCTACGGCATCCTTGCTGTCAAGGCGAGCGTAAAGGGACGGCGGATCCTCGACGTCTCCGTCGCGACCCTCCAGACGGCCGAGTCGTACTCGCAACAGATCGCACAGCAGGTCATACCTATGCTGAGGAGCGAGGTGCTCTCGGCGCAGAGCGCTCGGGTGAACATCATCACGGGAGCGACCTACACATGCGAGGCGTACCTCTACTCGCTCCAGTCGGCGCTCAACCACCTTCACCTGTAGTGCCGGTGGCCACGGGGGGCCGATGGTTCACACCGAGCCCGTAATGGGAACGGTGGTGTCGTTCCATCTCCACGGCAACGACCGCTCCGATGACGAGCTCCGCAGTGTGGTCGAGCGCGCCTGTGTACGACTTCACGAGCTGGATGCCATGTTCAGCACCTGGCGGCCAGACAGCCCTGTAAGCCGCCTGAGGGCCGGCCTCATCGGGGAGGACTGCCTACCGGAGGAGGTCTGCGAGGTGCTGGAGCTTTGCCGCGAGGCGCGGCGGCTCTCGCAGGGCTGGTTCGACCCATGGTCGATGCCCGGAGGCGTGGACCCGACGGGTCTCGTCAAAGGCTGGGCGGTCGAGCAGGCCCTGGCGGTCCTGCGACGGGCCGACGTCGGCGCGGCGGTGGTGAACGGAGGAGGCGACATAGCGATGCACGGCGAGCCGCCAGGTGGTGGCCGTTGGAGGGTTGGCATCCAGCACCCATGGCGTTCCGGCGCTCTGGCCTGCGTGATCGAGGCGAAGGACGCCGTCGCGACCTCGGGGTGCTACGAGCGGGGCGCGCACCTCGTCGATCCGAGAGACGGGCGTCGACCCACCTCGACAGCATCGGCGACGGTTGTCGGCAGCAGTCTGGCCTTCGCGGACGCGTTCGCGACAGCCATCGCCGTCGCCGGAGACGAGGCACTCGACTTGATCAGGCCGCTCGCGGGCTACGAGGCCTACTTGATCCGCGCGGACGGGTCGGAGGAAGCGACACCAGGAATGGTGTTCGTATGAGGGAGCACCTGCTCGGCTGGAGAAGTTCCAGATCGAGCGGGCGAAAAGGAGATGTCCCGGGCAGGTCCCGGAGCGAGGGTCCGATGGTTTACGGTTGATGGTAGTGAGCAGATCCCAGGTCCATTCCGGCGCTGGCGCCGAAGCTCCGCGTCGCCAGTCATCACAGAGGCAGCCGCCGCGCCGACCACCGACGGCCGGAACCGCCGCGGCGCTGCTGCGGGCGACGCGACCTCGCCAATGGGTGAAGAACGTTCTCGTGTTCGCCGCCCCGGCCGCGTCGGGCGCGCTCGTGCACGAAGGGGCGGTCATAAGGACCGTCGCGGCGTTTTGGATCTTCGTCGCCGCGTCTGCGTGCACCTACCTAATGAACGACGTGGTGGACCGCGAGAGCGACAAGCTCCATCCCGTGAAGCGACGCCGACCCATCGCCTCTGGCGCTGTGTCACCGCGCACGGCGGTCGTCTTGGCCGCGGTGCTTGGCGTGGCTGCTGTCACCGCAGGTGCGGTCATCGGCGCAGCGCTGGCGGTGATCGTCGTCGCCTACCTCGCTATCTCCCTCAGCTACTCCTTTGGCCTGAAAGAGGTGCCGCTCATCGAGCTTGCGTGCGTCACCTCTGGCTTCGCACTCCGAGCGGTAGCCGGCGGGGCAGCGACGCACGTGCCGCTCTCGCCGTGGTTTCTCGTCGTGACCTCATTTGGCGCTCTGCTCATCGTCGCCGGCAAGCGGTCCTCCGAGCAGGAGGTGCTCGGGGAGCAGCAGGCGACCCATCGCGCGTCGCTTGCTTCCTACCCGGCCGGGTTTCTTCGAAGTGTGCGGATTCTCGCGATGTCTGTCACTGTCACCACATACTGCTTGTGGGCCTTCGAGCGGGCCGCCGGGTTGCGGCCCGGTGATCACGCGGAGGACCTCAAGTGGTTCGAGCTTTCCATCATCCCCTTCGTGCTGGCGGTGTTGGCGGTCGAGCTTGCGATAAGCCGCGGCCGAGGCGGAGAGCCGGAAGATCTCGCGCTGGGCGACCACTTGCTCCAACTGCTGGGCCTTGCCTGGATCGTGCTCCTGCTCTGCGGTATCTACGCGTGAGACAGACGCCGCGCCGTGAGCTCCTGTCCGGCTGGGGCAGGGCGGTACCTTCGCTGGCCACGGTCGCGAGGCCAAGGCGAGGCTTTGAGATAGCAGGCTTGCTCTCTCCGGGCGGGACGGTCCCTGGTGCTCGCATCGCACGCGGGCTCGGGCGCTCTTACGGCGACGCGGCCCAGTGCGCCGGTGGTCTCGTCCTCGACTGCACACACCTCGACGCGGTCATCGAGCTAGACGAGAGCTCCGCCACGCTTAGGTGCGAGTCGGGCGCATCTTTTGACGCGCTCTTGAAGCTCCTCGTACCCCGCGGCTACTTCCTTCCCGTAACCCCGGGGACTCGATTTGTCACTGTCGGCGGCGCGATCGCGAGCGACGTCCACGGCAAGAACCATCACGTCGACGGGTCGCTCGGCGCGCATGTGGACGAGCTCGTTCTCGTCGCTCCCACTGGATCGATCACCTGCGGCCCGGGACGGGAGAGCGATGTCTTTGCTGCGACCTGCGGGGGCATGGGTCTTACCGGAGTGATAGCTGAGGCGACCATGCGACTCATCCCGATCGAGAGCTCACAGATGGTGGTGGACACAGAGCGAGCCGACGACCTCGAGTCCTGTATGGCGCTTTTGTCCGAAGAGCGGGGGCGGTTCCGCTACTCGGTGGCGTGGCTCGACGCGCTTGCAACTGGCCGGAGCCTCGGTAGGGCCGTGGTGACGCGGGGAGACCACGCGAAGTTGGTGGACCTGCCAAGCCGGGCACGGCGGGACCCTCTTTCCTACAGGCCGCGCGCACCGATCGCGGTGCCGATGGCACCACCGGTCTCGCTGTTGAACCATCCTTCGATAAATGCCTTCAACGAGATGTGGTTCCGGAAGTCTCCGCGCCGCCGGACTGGCCACCTCGAGCAGATTCCGGGCTTCTTCCACCCCCTAGACGGCCTCGGAGGCTGGAACCTTCTCTACGGTCCGAGGGGCTTCACCCAGTACCAGTTTGTCGTACCCTTCGGCGCCGAGTCGACCGTGCAGACGGTGCTCGAGCGCCTGAGCGCGGCGCGCGTGGCGTCCTTTCTTGCTGTCCTTAAGTGTTTCGGTCCACAGGGCTCCGGCTACCTCTCGTTTCCTTTGGAGGGCTGGACGCTTGCTCTCGACATCCCGCTCGGCTCGCGGGGCCTGGTCGAGCTTCTCGACGCTCTCGACCTGATCGTCACCCAAGCCGGCGGACGCATCTACCTCTCGAAGGACAGCCGCCTGCGGCCCGATCTCCTGGGCGTCATGTATCCGCGCCTTGGGGAGTGGGCGGCTGTTCGCGATCGCCTCGATCCAGCCGGACTACTCGGCTCTGACCTGTCTCGCAGGCTTGGCCTGTGCGGACCTGCCAAGGCGGCGGCATGATCGACGCCACCGGCATGCCGCAGTCGGCCGTCGTCATCGGTGGCGGCTCCGATATCGCCCGCGACACCCTCAAGGCGCTTGCTTCCCGCAGGCTGCGAAGCGTCCTTCTCGCGGGACGGGATCAACGCCAGCTTGAGCATGTGGCAGCCGAGCTTTTGGCTCTCGGCGTCACGACGACCGCGACGACCTATCTCGACGTGACCCGAATCGGCGACCTGGAGAAGTTCGCCGACGACGCCGCGGCTCTCCTCGGCCGGATCGATCTCGTCCTTGTCGCCGCGGGGGATCTTGGGACCGCCGAGCTCGGCGAGCTGGACGCCCCCAGGTCCGCGGCGATGCTCGAGGCCAACTTCGTCGGACCGGCGGCTGCAACCGTGGCGCTGGCCCGTGTGCTTCGCATACAGGGGGCAGGCAGGATAGTGATCCTCTCGTCGGTCGCCGGAGTACGCGTCCGTCGGGCCAACTTCGTCTACGGTTCGGCCAAGGCGGGTCTCGACGGCTTTGGCCTCGGCCTTGCCGACGCGCTCGAGGGGTCGGGCGTCGAGGTGACGGTGGTCCGCCCCGGTTTCGTGAGAACCAAGATGACAGCTGGACTTGACCCGGCACCGCTCGCCGTAGACGCAACCGCGGTGGCAGAGGCGATCGTGCGTGGTCTCGAGACCGGCGCGGCGGTGGTGTGGGTGCCCGCGGCGCTGAGGGCTGTCTTTGCTGTGATGCGCCTGCTGCCCCGCTCGCTTTGGAGGCGGATTCCCGGGTGAGCGCGGCCGGCCGGCTGATCGCGCTAAGAAGGGAGGCGAGATCGGCTGCTCTCAGCGGTCCGCGACACCTGACAGCCGAGCTGGAGATCAGGAAGAATTTCGTTCAGATTCGGACAAGATGACACCAATGAGCCCTCGCGGTCAGGCAGTATCTCAACCAAATGCGTGTTAACCCCTCGTCGGCCGACCGAGCCGATCGCGAGCCCATCGTCGGTGGTGGCAACTCGCGCCCGTTGCACAAGGAGCGTGTTGGCGCCGGGGCGAGGGTGCCGCGACGTGCCGCGCGCGTCCATGGAGCCGAGCGTTCCCGCAGTGCGGCCGAGGTGGTGGCAGCAGTCCGATCCCGTCGGAGCGACGCGTCGCGAAGTGTCGCTGCCTCTCCCCCCAAGCGGTCGGCGACATCCCAGTCATCGCTGTTTGCCGGCCTCCACCGGCCCTCGTGGGGCAGTCACAGAGCCTATGTGGTCGCACGGCGCGCCCGTCGGCGCGAGCGGCTGCGGACCAGGCGGACCTGGGCCGGACGGCATCCGAAGACGAGCGTGGCAGTCGGTCTGCTGGTGTTGATGACACCGATCTGGGTGTCGCTCGGCTCCGCGCTCACGAACCCGGCCCTCGGATTCGGCGTCGGGGCCCGCGGGGCCGAGTGGGTGCGCGACCATGGCGGCGGCGCGCTCGTGACCTCGATAGAGAACTGGTGGTACTCCCTCCATCCCCCGCCTGTGGGAGGGCGTCCCTCGGCGAGCAACCTCCCCACCTCCGGCACAGCAGCCGGCGGGTCGCCCAAGGGTGCGGTTGGTGGCAAGGGCGCCAAGAGTCATAAGGGTTCGTCCTTCTACCTGCCCAAGCCGGCGCCTCTCGTTCCATTTGCGAGCCCGGCCATAGCCGGAGAGGGCAAGTGGGTCCCTGCCGGCCGTCTCGTCGACGGGGTGCCGGCGGTGTACACGACCTTCATGCGGCCAGACGCCATCCACACGAGCGTGGTTGACGGCGTCGCGTGGATGGACATGCGCCTCCTCGAGCCGACCCTTTATTCCGGGAGCTACATCCCTGGCGGCGGCCCGTACAAGTACACAGCGCCGATCCAACCGAGCGCAGCGCGCACCCTCGTCGCCGCGTTCAATGCCGGGTTCAGGATCCAGAACGCCAATGGTGGCTACTACACCCAAGGAAAGCTGGTTCTACCGCTACGGACCGGCGCGGCGTCGTTTGTGATCTACAAGAACGGCACGGCGAATATCGGCGCCTGGGGCACGAACCTGAAGATGACTCCCGACGTCGTGTCGGTCCGCCAGAATCTCGACCTGATCGTGAACAACGGCAAGCCCGTCCCTGGGCTCAATGACAGCTATTCGACGAAGTGGGGCGCGGTGCTAGGTAACAGCATCTATGTCTCGCGCTCAGGCATCGGCATCACCAAGAGCGGAGCTCTCGTCTATGTCGGCGGCCCGTTCCTTGACATCACCGACCTTGCCAATCTCCTCACGCGCGCAGGTGCGGTGAGAGCCATGGAGCTCGATATCAACAGCGACTGGGTCAATTACGCCACCTTCGCCCCCTCCACCCCGAAGGGCCTGGCGAATGTGGCCAACGCCACCGACCTGCTTCCCTACGCTGACATGTCAGGGCCGCCGAGCCGTTACTTTGTCAGCTGGTGGGCCCGGGACTTCTTCACCATGTCGGCCCGCAAGGGCCTGCCCAAGCACCCTTGATCTCCTGGAGGCTGCTCGACCAGCTCCGCGAAGCGAAAGCAGCTCGTCACGTGGTCGTTCGTCAGCCCGGCGGCCTGCATGAGGGCATAGACGATCTTCGGTCCGACGAATTTGAAGCCGCGGGCTTTAAGCTCGGAGCTGATGTTGACGGAGAGCTCTGTCTGTGACGGCACGTCGCTCGCCGCCGCGATTCTCGGTTGGAGTGGCTGATTGCCGGTGAACGACCACAGGTACGCATCGAGGCCAAGACCGTCCTCGCCGAGGTCGCGCACGGCGCGGGCGTTGGAGAGGACCGAGGAAATCTTCCCCCGGTGGCGCACGATGGAAGCGTCACCCATGAGCGCGTCCACGCGCACCTGCGGCCAGGTGGCGAGAAGAGAGGGATCGAAATTGGCAAAGGCATCCCGGTAGGCTTGCCGTCGAGCAAGGATGGTCGACCAGCTGAGCCCCGCTTGAGCACCTTCGAGGCTCAGCAGCTCGAACAGGGCCGCCTCGCCATGAAGGGGCGTCCCCCACTCTGTGTCGTGGTAGGCCCTCTCGGCGATGCCACCGTGCTCTGCCCACGGGCATCGTTGGCCCACCATGTACTGTGACATTGCTGTAGCTTCGCGCCGATCGGACCATGCCGGTCCCGAGCGCCTCACGACTTTGACAGCGCGGTCGAGCTGCCTGGGAGCAGCAACCTGAGATGATCACGCGGATCCAGCTCTCCACCACCGTCGCCGCCCCTGCGGCAGCCCTGTTCGCGCGTGTCGCCGACTACTCCAGCGTCCCTGCCTTTATCGAGGGGCTGCAGCTGCTGACGCCGGCCGGTCCGACGACGACCGGGACGGGCGCGCTCTTCGACGCCGTGATGAAGATCGGGCCCTCGACATTTCACTCCAAGGTTGAGATCACCGAGTACGAGACGGACCGTCGTGTCACCTGGGCCGCGTCGGGCGGACAGGCTCAGGCTGTGACGTTCGATCTCGAGCCGATCGTGACGGGTACGAGGGTTGTCGTCGAGGTTTGCTACGAGCGCCCCGGTGGACTCGCGGCATCCCTCCTTGCCCCTGCTATCGAGCAGACCGTCCGTGCCAGAGCACGAGGCGCCCTCAGGAGGCTCGTGCAGCAGTTGTAGCGGGCAGGGCTGGCTGCCCCCGGCAGTCGCCGCCGCCGTCGTCTCGTTCACCGCCGAGGGGCGCTGGCCCTGCCGAGAGGCCGAGGGAGTAACCGAGCAGGTAGGCATCGGCTTCGCCAAGGCGTGGGTAGCGAGCCGCCAGCGCGTGGAAGCGAGGTGAGTGGGAGGCCTCCACCAGGTGGGCAAGCTCGTGGACGAGCACGGAGTCGAGCACCCACTCAGGGACGATCTGCAGGCGGCTGGAGATCCTGATCTCACCGGTCGAGGGCGTGCAGGATCCCCACCGCCGGTGCTGGTTGGGCGACCATCTGACTGACCGGGGCCTCACCCCGTCAAGGTAACGGTCGCCGAGACAGGCCGCTCGTTCTCCGAGAGCGTCATCCGAGGCTGCCGAGCGCGGTGAGCGGCGCAGGAGCTTGCCGACCAGGCGGTCGGCGAGCTCCTGCCGCTGCGACGCCGACAGCCGGGCGGGGACGAGGACGACGATCCGCCCTGTCTCGTAGAAGGCCGTGGCGGTCTTGCGCCTGCGGGAGCTAGCCCGGATCTCGACTTGGGGAGGCGAGCCGGGTTCGGTCGTGAGTCGGTCTGGTCGGACGCTCGGAGCCACCGAAGTGGGGGGCGTCGAGGAGGATTGGTGCTCGGCCATTTCGGTGTCCTCCCGGTGGTCGTCATCTGTGGGCCGCCGAGAAAGCTAGCGAATCGGTGTGTCACAGCCGCGGATCGCAGCCCATGGCGGGATACCTATGGGTGTCGAGCACGGTCAGTCGAGCGGATCGACAGGGTCGTCTCGAGGTGGCCCCTCTCCCGGCGCGGGGAGGGCCAGCTCGTAGCCGATGCCGGCGTGCGTGACGAGCAGCTCCCCGTCCTCGTCGCCCAGCTTGCGGCGGAGGCGGTAGGCGTACTCGCGCAGATAGCGCGTGGCTCGTAGGTAGTGAGGACCCCAGACCGCCTCGAGCACCATGCGGTGCGTGCATACCTTCCCGGCGTTTTGGGCGAGATAAGCAAGGAAGGCGAACTCGCGCCTCGTGAGCTCGACCCTCGCGCCCGCCATGGACGCCTCGTGGTGGGCGAGGTCGAGGTGCAGCGGGCCGGCGTCCACCACTGCTGGTCGCTCGGGGCCGCTGTGCCGAAGTGCGACGCGCAAGCGGGCCAGCAGCTCGTTCATCCCGAACGGCTTCGTCATGTAGTCACTTGCACCCTGGTCGAGCACCTCCACCTTACGATCCTCGGTGCCGTCGGCCGAAAGCACGATGATCGGGACACTGCTCCACTCACGCAGCGCGCGGCAGACCTCGCTGCCGTCTATGTCGGGAAGCCCGAGATCCAGCACGACCACATCCGGGGCGGAGAGGGCAGCCTGTGAGATCCCCTGGGCTCCGGACGCGGCCGTGACGACCTCGTATTCCTTGGCCGAGAGAGCGATGCGCAGTACCCTGACGAGCGCGGGGTCGTCGTCGATCAGTAGTACACGGGCCACGCGCTACCTCCCGCTGGTGGAGCTGAGAGGGAGAGAGAAGGCTACGCGGGCGCCACCATCCGGAGAGTTTCCGGCAGAGATGGTGCCACCGTGGGCTTCGACGAAGGCTTTGGCGATGGTGAGGCCCACCCCGGCTCCGCTTGCTGCCGCCGGTCTCGATGCAAGTATGGAGGTGGAGCCGACCGGCCTCATGGCCGTCGCCGCACCCGCGCCTTCCTGCCCGGTCGGGTGACGCGCGGTCGGCCGCGCGAGCCCGAACACCCTGAGGCGGTCACGAGAGGCGAAGCCGGGCCCGGCGTCGCTCACGACCACCTCGACCGCACCTGGCGTCGCGCGCGCGGCAAGCTCGACGGCCGTGCCAGGCGGAGCATAGCGAAGGGCATTTTCGATGAGGTTGACGAGAACCTGCTCCAAGAGAACGTGGTCCGCTTCGATCTGCGGGAGCTCTCGGGGGATCAGGACGCGGATGCGTCCCTCGGGTACGTGTGGTCTCATGGCGTTGACCGCCTCGGCGATAACCGCCGCGAGCTCGACCGGCTGTCGGTCGACGACGAGGGAGCCAGTTTCGATCCTGCTCATGTCGAGAAGGTTTGTAACGAGCCGGGCGAGCTTGTCCGTCTGCTCGTCTATCAGTCGGAGGAGCTCTTCTTGGTCGGACCGGCCAATTGTCGAGCCGTCGTCGAGCAGCGCGGTTGCTGCCGTCTTGATCGTCGCGAGCGGCGTGCGCAGGTCGTGCGACACGGCTCCGACGAGAGCGCCTCGGAGCCGGTCTACCTCCTCGAGCACGCTTGTTCGCAGCGCCCTCTCCTGCAGCTGCGCACGGTCGATCGCGATGGCGACGTGGTTGGCAAACCCTCGTGCCGTGGCGTGCCTGGCCGGACTGAGGCGGGCACCGACGAGGCCGATGAGCCCGACGGGGTGGTCCGCGACCGACAGCACGATCGTCTCGGTTCGCGCCGCTTGCTTCGCGTCGGCCGGCGAGCTGCTCGTCGGAGGGGTGAGGGAGGAGGCAACTCCCGGCTCGGGGCGGATCCGCTTCAGCTCGGCCGCGCTGAGATCGCGTCCCGACGAGGCGACGATCTCGAGCCCGCTCTGGCCCGGAAGCAGGAGGGCGGTGCCTTCACACGCAAATATCTCCTGCACGCTCGAGGTCACGATCTGGAGCAGATCCTGCAGTGGTCGGCTCTCTATCAGCAGCTCGGAAAGCTCCAGCAGCCGCTGGGAGTCGGATTCGCGGACGCGGACCGCTTCTTCGGCGAGTCGGAGCCGGTTCACGACCTGGGCCACGAGGAGCACCACGGCGACGTAGACGATGAGGGCCAGCCAGTTGCGCGCCGAGCCGACCCGGAAGGTGTAGTACGGCGGGATGAAGACGAAGTCGTAGAGAAGAAACCCGGCCACCACCGCGATGACGCCGGCGCGGCCCCCACCGAGCACCACCGCGATCACGACGGGAACGACGAGCACGAGGGCGATCACGCCATCGGCGAGAGCGCTCCTAAAAGCGAACATCACGGCCACAAGCACGGCCATCGAGGTGAGGGCGGCGGCGGCGCCTACAATCTCGTGGCGCCTCGATCGCGCGAAGACGGAGAGGTAGCTCATCTCAGATGGAGGATAGATCGGCGAGCACCGATGAGGCTGCCCGCACGGCGATGGCGGGGGAGGTCGACCTCGCCGGTGCTGCCGGCATAGAGCCGGCAGGACGTTTTCGCATCTACCTTGGTGCTGCTGCCGGCGTCGGAAAGACCTGTGCGATGCTGGACGAGGGCTGGCGCAGGAACCGTCGTGGAACCGACGTCGTCATCGGGTTCGTCGAGACTCATGGGAGGGTCTTCACGGCGGAGATGATGCGCGACCTCGAGGTGGTTCCTCGCAAGGTGGTCGAGTATCGCGGCGCGCGGTTCGAGGAGATGGACACAGACGCCGTGATATCGCGAAAGCCCCATGTCGTGCTCGTCGACGAGCTTGCCCATACGAACGTCCCGGGCGCCGGCAGGCACGCCAAGCGGTGGGAGGACGTGCTCGAGATTCTCGATGCGGGCATCGCCGTCATCTCGACGGTGAACGTCCAGCACGTAGAGTCGATCGCCGATGCCGTCGAGCACATGACCGGCACCCAGGTTCGTGAGCGGGTACCGGACTGGGTCGTTCGCAAGGCGGAGCAGGTCGAGCTGATCGACTCCTCTCCTGAGCAGCTGCGCCGCCGTATGGCCCATGGCCACATATATCCGCCTGAGAAGATCCAGCCAGCTCTCGCGAACTTCTTCCGCACGGACAACCTCTCGGCGCTGCGCGAGCTCGCTTTGCGCTTCGTGGCAGACGAGACCGATGAGACCCTGCTCGAGCACGTGCGGGGGAGCCGAGCCGGCGGGACCTGGGAGGCGACGGAGAGGATCCTCGTCGGAGTCCACGATACGCCCGGAACCGACGCGGTGATCAGGCGTGCCGCGCGCCTGGCCAAGCGGGCGCGCGGCCACCTCGACGTCGTGCACGTCGTGTCGTCGGAGTCGGCACCGTCCGGGCCAGCTCGCGCGGGACCAGCTGGCGGCGAAGCCGGCATCGAGGAACTGCGCAAGCTGACCAACGACGTCGGAGGCGAGTGGATCGAGCTCAGGGCCGACTCGCCTGCCATCGCGCTGACCGAGTTTGCCCGAGATCACCAGATCACCCAGATAGTGCTCGGAGCCAGCCGCCGCAGCCGCTGGGAGGAGCTCACGAAGGGATCGGTTGTCACAAAGGTGATCAGGCTCGCGTCGGGTCTCGATGTGGATGTGCACGTGATAGGGCGTCGCCAGCTCCGTCGCAAAGCTGTAGGTGATCAGACCGACTGAGCTGCTGTTGTCGTTTTATTGACGTGCTCGGCGACAAATTGACGACATCGTGACGCGGGCCGGCCGCAAGCTCGATGCATGGCTGACATCCTTGCGGTTCTCGGCATCGTGGTGCTCACGCTCTCGATGCTCGGTCTCATCTGGGCACTCGAGCGAATATGAGCGTCGCGCAGGGGTTGCTCCTCGCCCTCTCCGTGGTCATGTTCATCTACCTCGGCTTCGCGATGTTACGGGCTGAGCGATTCTGATGGACTTCACGCTTTACGTAATTTGCCTTCTGGCCGCCCTTGCCCTCACCTGGCGGTTCCTCGGCTCGTACATGGCGGCCGTCTTCGAGGGTCGGGTTCACTGGATGGGCTGGCTCGAGCGACCGACATACCGCCTGCTCGGGGTCGGCGAAGAGTCGGAACAGAGTTGGCAGCGCTATGCCACATCGCTGGTCATCTACTCGGGTGTCGCGGTCCTGGTGGTGTACGGGTTCGAGCGGCTGCAGGTCTTCCTCCCGTTGAACCCGCAGCACCTGGCCGGCGTGAGCCCCGCGCTCTCGTTCAACACTGCGACGTCGTTCGTCACCAACACCAACTGGCAGAACTATGTCGGCGAGACGACGATGTCCTACCTCACCCAGATGGTGGCGCTCGTGGGCCAGCAGTTCGCGAGCGCCGCTGCGGGCATGTGTGTGATGGTGGCTCTCATCCGGGGCTTGGCTCGCAGCGACTCGAAGACGATCGGGAACTTCTGGGTCGACCTTACGAGAGGCATCTACTACATCCTCCTGCCGATCGCGGCGGTCGCCGCGGTCATCTACATCGGGCAGGGCGCGGTGCAGACCTTTGCCGGCCCGGTCGCCATCCACGACGTGCTGAACGGTGTCAAGGAGGTCCTGCCGAGGGGCCCGGAGGGCTCGATGACGCCGATCAAGCAGCTCGGCAACAACGGTGGTGGCTACTCGAACGCCAATGGGGCCTATCCCTTCGAGAACCCCACCGCGTTCACCCAGTGGCTCTCGCTGCTGTTGCTGCTGGCGATACCGGTAGCGGGCACCTACATGTTCGGGAAGATGGTCCGCAGCATCCGCCAGGGAGTGGCCCTCCTATCGGTCATGATCGTCTTCTTCTTCTCCTGGGCGGCCTTTGCCCAATACGCCGAGTCTCGCGGTAACCCCG